>VGDH01000020.1 GCA_016869835.1 Alphaproteobacteria bacterium | reverse complement strand
GTTCGGCCAGCACCGCCGCCTCGGGCGGGACGCCGCGGGCGATCATCACATCGGGGTGGTTGTCCTTGACCGCCTGTTTCCAGGCCGCGCGGATCTGGTCGAGCGAGGCATCATGCGGCACGCCCAGAAGGTCGAAGGGGTCGCGCACCGCTCCTTCGACAAGGCGGGCGCGGATGGCGAGGTAGCAGCGCCGGTCCAGTCCGAAGATTTCTGCCGTGTGGGCCAGAAACGCCTCTTCGCCTTCGTGCAGGATGTCATCGGCCAGTGCGATGTGAAAGAGCCCCTCGATGAGGTCGATGAAGAGGTCGCGGTTGTCGGGGTGGTCGGCGTCGGTGAACATGGTCACGATCTTGCGGGCATAGGCATCAAAGCCCGCAACGTCCTGCCGGGCGAGGTTGAACACCCGCGCGGCGTTGGCCTCTTCACCCGGCGGGAAGGTAAAGACGCGGCGGAAGGCGGTGACTTCGTCTTTGGTGACCTGACCGTCGGCCTTGGCAAGTTTGGCACCAAGGGCGATGACGGCGATGGTAAAGCCGACCGAGCGTTCGGGATCGGGCGCGCCGACAAGGTGGTCAAAGACAACCGACAACGGCTCGCCCTTGGCAAGCGATGCAAGGGCGGCGCTGATGCGGGTCCAGATCGACATGTGGGCAGTTTAGCCTGTGGGGCAGGGCTTGTCAGGTCAGGATTTTCTGCATGAGCACAAGATCGAGATAGCGGCCCCATTTGTAGCCTGCCTGCATCATGCGGCCGCATTCGACATAGCCGAGGCGGGCGTGGAAGGCCTGGCCTGCGGGGTTGTCGGAGGAGACGCCGGCGACCATGACATGCACGCCCTGGGCGCGGGCGTGATCTTCCAGCGCCTGCATCAGCGCGCGGCCAAGGCCCTGGCACTGGGCGGCCTTGGACAGGTGTATGGAGTGTTCCATGCCGCGGGCATAGCCGGGGCCGGTGCGAAACTGGCCATAGGTCGCATGGCCTTCAACGCGGCCATTCACGCAAGCGACCCACCATGGCGTGCCGGAGGCAATCTGGGTGGCCAAGACGGTCGGGTCTTTCTCGGCGGTGGTGAAGGTGGCGGTGGTGTCGCGGATCACCGCGTTCCAGATCACGGCGATGGCGGGGGCATCGGCGGGCGTCGCGGGCGGATCATTACAGCACGCGGACCCCGTGGGGGGTGGTGAAACTGGCGCGCAACGCCTTGGTCGGGCCTTGGACCACCAAGACGCGGGGGTCGTGGAAGAGCGGGGACAAGGCGGCTTGCAGGGCATCGGCCTGAGGATGGGCGATTTCGAGCCGGGTCAGGCGCGCGCCGCTGTCAGGCAGGGCTTGGGTGGGGTGGAGCGTGCCTTGCCATTGGATCAGCGCGGGGAAGGCGCCGTCAAAGGGCAGCTTGCCATTGGCGGGTACGGCCATCTGCCAGCGGTAGTCGCTGCGCTGAAGCGCGAGGGGCGTGCCGGTGCCGTTTGGACAAAGCGCCAGATCATGGGTTAGACTTTTCGAACGCGCGACCCAGTTTGTAAGCCGTGGCGAGCCGGAAAAACTGTCCATATCGAACCATCTTGGCCAGGAAGGCCGGGGCGCGGTGGGGTTGGGGGCGATGACCTCGAGATAGAGATCGCCAAGGCCCAGAAGCCGGTTATGGGTGGCCATGAGGGGATGTTCGCCGCCCCCTGCAAGGTGCAGGCCCAAGGCCGCCTCGACAGCTGCCACCCCTTCGGCCAGATCGGTGGCAGAAATCGCGATATGGTCAAAGGCCAGCATCAGGCGTCCGTGACCCGTGCCGTGGCCTTGAGCGCCAGCGCCAGCGAGGCAAAGCGGGCCTGCGCCACCTCGCCAAAGAGGCCGCGGCCGGTTTCGGTCAGGGTCAGTTCCAAAAGCCGCTTGCGCGGCTGCCAGTCCAGCGCGCCGGCAATGCCGGGATCGCCCATGGCAAACATGGCGCCAAAGCGCATGGCCTTGCCCAGCACTTCGGCATCGCGGATTTCATCTTCGGTCAAAAGGCGGAACATGGGTTCCAGCCGCGACCCGGCGCGGCTGTTCTTGTAGCGGTGCAAGAGCGCCAGCCCCAGAAACACCCGGCCCGGATGGTCAAGCCCGCCCAGGTTGGCGCGCGTGGCATTGTCAAAGCAGGCCTCGGCGCGGAAATCGGGGTGGGCGCGCCATGTGGTGTCGTGCAGAAGGCAGGCGGCCTTGACCAGGCGCATCCGTTCCTCGCTTGCGCCCTTGAACAGGGGTTCAAGGAAGGCAAAGAGCTTTTTGCCAAAGCCGGGCATCCGGGCCTGGGTCCGTTCGGACATGCGGGCGGCTTCGATCAGCGGGTCGCGGCGGCGCAGCTTCTCGGGCATCTGTTCATAGAGAAGCCCCTCGCGGATGCCATAGGCCGAAACGTCGATTTCGGAGGGTTTCAAGAGTTTGACAAGCTCGCGCAGCACCTCGCAGGCCAGGGGGACGAGTTCCATCCGTTCGGGGCTGGTGCCGGTGCGGGCGCGCAGCACCGCGAGATCGGCGTTTTCGATCCAGTCGAGCGTGTCCAGAAGGCCTGTCGGCGTCATGCGGTATTCGTGCAGGACGGTCAGCGGGTAATTGCGCCGCTCCATGTCCAGCCGGGCGATGACGCGCCAGGAGCCGCCGACGAGATAGATCCGTTCGCCTTCGGATTTCATCTGCCCTTGGGCGTCTTTCAGGATGCGGTCGATATGGGTGACGCGTTTTCGGGCGGGATCGGCCACCTGTTGCAGGCGGAAGGGGCCAAGCGGGGTTGAGACGCGCTTGCCCACCTTGCCATCGCCGATGCGCGCCAGTTCCATCGAGTTGCCGCCCATGTCGCAGACGATGCCCTTGGCATCGGGCCAGCCCAGAAGCACGCCCTGGGCCGAAAGCCGCGCCTCTTCGCCGCCGTCGATCACCCACATCTTCAGGCCGGTTTTCTGCAGCACCTGAAGCTGGAATTCTGGCCCATCCTCGGCCTCGCGTACGGCGGCCGTGGCAACGACGGTCAGCGTCTCGATCCCCATGCCATCGGCGAGCAGGGAAAAGCGTTTGAGCGCGACAAGCGCGCGGGCGCGGCCTTCGGGCGAGAGGCGACCGGTTTGCGCCAGCCCCTTGCCAAGGCCGCACATGATCTTTTCGTTGTAGAAATAGGCCGGGCTGCGGGCAGCGCCGTCAAAGACCACCATCCGCACCGAGTTCGAGCCGACATCGACGACGCCGACGCGGCTGAGTGCGCGTGCCGAGGGGTCGTCGAACAGCGGGCGGCCAAAGGGGCCGTGGTCCTCGTCGGCTTCGGGCAGGGTGTCAGCTTCGGTCATCGCGGGCCTCAGGCAAGTTTCGGAACATCCTTGGCCCCGGCCGTGCCACGGCCCGAGAGCGAGGGGTTTTCCATGAAGAAACGGTGGCAGTTGAAGGCAGAGCCATCGGCGGGGGCAAGATCGCGGCTATAGCGTCCGTCAGGACCGAGAAGCCAGCTTTGCGCCTCATCGGCGAGGTTGGCGGCCATGATCTGGCCGACGATCTGGGCCTTGACGGTGTCATTCCGGATGTCGATCAGGGTTTCCACCCGCCGCGAGAGGTTGCGGCCCATCCAGTCGGCCGAGGAGATGAACACGCGGGCCTTCTTGCTTGGCAGGCCCGCGCCATTGCCAAAGCAGACGATGCGGGAATGTTCCAGAAACCGCCCGACGATCGACTTGACGCGGATGTTTTCGGACAGCCCCTTGATCCCCGGCCGCACGCCGCAGATGCCGCGCACGATCAGGCTGATCTTTACCCCGGCCTGGCCTGCAGCATAAAGCGCGTCTATCACCTCGGGTTCGATGAGCGAGTTCATCTTGGCCCAGATCTCGGCCGGCCGTCCGGCGCGGGCGTGGTCGGCCTCGGCGGCGATCATCTCCAAGAGGCGGGGTTTCAGGGTGATGGGGGAAATGGCAAGGTTTTCAAGCTTTTGCGGTTGCACATAGCCCGAGAGATAGTTGAACACCTTGGTTGCATCGCGGCCCAGCGCCGCATCGCAGGTGAAGAAGGACAGATCGGTATAGATGCGCGCGGTGATCGGGTGATAATTGCCGGTGCCGTAATGGGTATAGGTCACCAGTTGATCCCCCTCGCGCCGGACCACAGTCGAGATCTTGGCGTGGGTCTTGTAGTTGATGAAGCCGTAAACCACATGGGCGCCTGCGCGTTCAAGGCGGCGGGACTGGCGGATGTTGGCGGCCTCGTCGAAGCGGGCTTTCAGTTCGACAAGGGCTGTGACGGACTTCCCGGCCTCGGCCGCCTCGCAAAGGGCCGAGACGACGGGGCTGTCCCAGCTTGTGCGGTAAAGCGTCTGCTTGATGGCCAGCACATTGGGGTCGCGCGCCGCCTGTTCCAGAAAGCGGATCACCAGATCGAAGGTCTCATAGGGGTGGTGCAGAAGGATGTCCTTCTGCTTGATCGCCGCGAACATGTCGCCGTCATTGTCCTGCACGCGTTCGGGCACGCGGGGGGTGAAGGCGGGCCAGAGAAGATCGGGGCGGGAAGAAAGCACCAGTTCCTTGAGATCGGCGATGCCGAGAAGGCCGCGCACCTCGACCATCTCGTCGGTGGTGACGCCCAGCTCTTCCATGATGAGGGCGCGCAGGTCTTCGGGCGCGCCTGCCGAAAGCTTCAGGCGGATCACCTCGCCCCGGCGGCGGCGTTTCAGCGCGGTTTCAAATTCGCGCACCAGATCTTCGGCCTCGTCCTCGACTTCCAGGTCACTGTCGCGCAGGACGCGGAACAGGCAATGCCCGCGGTCGGTATAGCCGGGAAACAGCATGTCGAGATGGAGCAGGAGCAGCTCTTCCAAGGGCAGGAAGCGGTGTTCGCCCTCGCGGCTGGGCAGGGGGACAAAGCGGGAAATCTGCTGAGGAATCGGCAAAAGCGCCTTGAGCGTGCGGTGATCGCTTTCGCGTTCCAGTTCCAGCGCCAGCGAAAAGCCGGTGTTGGGGATGAAGGGGAAGGGATGCGCCGGGTCGATCGCGAGGGGCGACAGGACCGGAAAGACGTTGCGCAGGAAGTGGTCTTCGAGAAACTTCAGATCGCGGCCCGTTAGTTTGGAGCGGGTGGCAATCACGATGCCTTGGCTTTCCATCTCGCGGCGCAGGCGCTTCAGCACCGATTGCTGCATCTGCATCAAGTCGCGCGCATCGGCGTGAATGAGCGAGAGCTGTTCGGTGGGGCTGCGGCCGTCTTCCGAGGGGGTGTGGTTGCCCGCCTTGACAAGGGCGCGCAGGCCCGCGACGCGGACGGTGAAGAATTCATCGAGGTTGGTCGCCGAGATCGACAGGAAGCGCAGCCGCTCCAACAGCGGCACGGCGGGGTTCGATGCCTCGTCCAGAACGCGCCAGTTGAAGGCCAGCCAGGAAATCTCGCGGTTGAAGAAGCGGCGGGGGCCGGAGATTTCCTCGGCCGAGAGGTCGACCGGTGGGGAGAAGGGGGCTTTGAGGAAATCGGCGCGGGTCATGGTGGGGGTTTACCGGGGGAACATGTCATTCAGGTGACAGTGTTTCACCGCTGATCGGCCCTGTCCAGAAGTTCGGCGGCCAAGGCACGGGTGACGGGGCGACCGAGCGCCAGCGCGCGGGCGTCGAGGGCGGCCACCAGGGCGCGGGCGGCGGCGATGGAGCGGTCCATGCGGGCGGTGAGATAGGCGATCAGGTTGGGCGGCACCGCAATCTGGCGATCGGCAAAGAGCTTGACCAGAACCGCCGCGAGAAGCGCGTCATCGGGGGGGGCAAGCCGGGCCATGGCGATGGATTGCAGGCGGCTGAGAAGGTCGGGCAGGGCAAGGCCCCAGTCGCGCGGCGGACACCGGGCGGTCAGCAGCAGGTGCCCCCCGGCGGTGGCCATGTGGTTGGCCAGATGAAAGAGCGCCTCCTCGTGGGCGGGCAAAGCCGCCATCTCGTCGGCATCCTCGATCACCACGGCCAAGGGCAGGGCGGTGGGGTCGTGGGAGGCCAGGTCGGTGGCGGGCAGGATCAGCGCCCTGGCCTCGGCGGCCCAGATATGGGCCAGATGGGTTTTGCCCGCCCCATCGGGGCCGATCAGCAAGAGCCGCCGCAGGGGCCAGTCTGTCCAGCCCGCGATGGTGGCCAGTGCTGCGGCATTGGCGGGCGAGGGGAAGAAGCCCGCACGCGAGAAATCAGGTGTCTGGCCAAGGTCAAAGGCCATCTGGCGCGGCTGGGTCACGCCTGATCCTCATCCTCGGGGATGCGGCCTGCAATGCCTTGATACAGCAGGCTGTCGTGATACTGGCCGATGCCGAAGCGGGTCAGCACACCGATGGCCGCCGCCACCGGCACGGCGATGAGCATGCCGACAAAGCCAAAGAGCGTGCCGAAGGCCGAAAGCGCGAACAGCAGCCAGACCGGGTGCAGCCCCACCGATTTGCCGACGAGTTTCGGGGTCAGCACATTGCCTTCGAGGAACTGGCCCAGGCCGAAGATGGCGGCGATGAGCCCGATCTGCAGCCAGTCGCCCCAGAACTGGAACAGGGCCAGCCCGATGGCAAGCGTGCCGCCGATGATGGCGCCGACGTAAGGGATGAAGGTGATGGCCCCGGCAATCGCCCCGACGACCAGGCCGAATTGCAGCCCCGCGATCATCAGGGCGACCGAGTAGTAGATGCCAAGCACAAGGCAGACCGAAAGCTGGCCGCGCACGAAGGCGGAAAGCGCGCTGTCGATCTCGGTCGCGAGGCGGCGGATGGTGGGGGCATGGTCGCGCGGCAAGAGGCTGTCGATGCGCGCGATCATGTGGTCCCAGTCCAGAAGCAGGTAGAAGGCCACCACCGGCACGACCAGAAGAAAGACCACGATGGATATCGCCCCGGCGAGCGAGTTCAGCACCCCTTCGGCCAAGGCGGCGCCCTTGGACTGGATGGTCTGGCCGATCTGCGCCAGGCTTTGGCGGATGGTCGAGGTATTGTCGGCCAGTTCGGGGAAGCGTTCCAAGAGGAACATTTGCAGGCGCTGGGCGATATCGGGGGCGGCGTTGATGAGCGCGGTGGTCTGGTTCACCAGCGTCGGGATCACGGCAAGGACAAGGGCCACCAGGATCAGCACGCCGACGGCAGTGATGACGGTGGTGGCGGCCACGCGGCTGAGGCCCGCAAGCTCCAGCCGGTCGGCGATGGGATCCAGGAAATAGGCCAGCGCGCCGCCGACCAGAAACGGCAGGATCACCCCGCCCAAGGCCCAGAGCGCGACAAAAAACACCAAGAGCGCAAGCCCCCAGTATTTCGCCTGATCGCGGATCGGAAGTGCCATGCCTGTGCCCCTGTGCTGCAGGTGACATTGCCCATCGGGGGCCGGGTTTCAAGGGGGTGGTGGGAAATTCGTCTTCTGTGGCCGGGCGCAAGTGGCCTTGCGCCCGGTGATGGCGGTCACAGGATGAAGATATCGGCGGCCGAAAGCTCCGTCCCATCGGCCAGCTCGGCCACCAGAACCTTGACCGCCGCGCCCGATCCGTCGCGGTCATACCACAGGTTGCTAGTGGACTGCTGATAGATGAAGCGGTCGGCCGTGTCGGTCGCCGCCGTGCCTAGGACAAAGCCGCTGACGCGCAGTCGGCCGGTATAGCTGAAGGCGGTGAAGGCGTCATTGTCGAAGTGCAGATCATCTTCAAGCCGGTTGAAGTCGGTGATGATCTCGCGGTCTGCGGCAAGGGCGTGGTTGAAGGCAAAGACATCGGCCCCGGCCCCGCCGCTCATGGTGTCGACGCCCAGTCCGCCGATCAGCGTGTCCAGCCCAAGGCCGCCCAGCAGCCGGTCTGCGCCGCTGTCGCCAAAGAGCTTGTCATTGCCGCTGTCACCGACAAGGCTGTCATTGCCCGCCTCGCCGCGCAGGATGTCATTGCCCGATCCGCCGATGAGCGTGTCATTGCCCAGCCCGCCGAAGAGTGTGTCATTGCCGGTATCGCCCAGAAGGCTGTCATCGCCGCCAAAGCCGCGGACCTCATCGCGCCCGTCGGTCAGGTTGTAGGTGTCGGAAGTGTTGAACAGAAGGGTGTTGAGCGCCGTCCAGTTGTCGGTGCGGATGTAGGTGTACATGGTTGCGGCTGGGATGGAGAACCCGGTCCAGGTGCCAAAGAGCTGGCCGTTGAAGGAGGCGGTCAGGCTGGTCAGGGTGCCGCCGGTGACCGAGAGCGTGCCGCCCGAGAGGCTGTAGGTCAGCCCGGTGCCGGAAAAGGTGAAGATGTCGCGGAATTCGGGGTCTTGCAGGCGCAGTTGGGTGGAACTGCGTGACAGGACATCCAGCTGTTCAAAGCCGTCATAGATTGAGGAAGACAGGAATTCGATCCCATCGGTAGTGCTGCGCGAGAAGGTCCAGACTGCCATTGAATACTCCGGTTCACAAATGTCTTGGCACGGGCGATCCAGACCATGCGGCGCTGGCTGCGGCGGGAAATGCGGGCCAGCGCTTTCAGCGAAAGTGGCTGGCGTTGGAAACATGTTTGGGGTGCGGCATTGGGTGGGTCTGCAACCCGTAGTTTTATTTTTTAGCGCCTTTCGTACCAGGTGCAAGCCGTGATCTGAGGGCAAGGCACCGATTTATCATAGCTTTTCTTGCAGGTGCCGCAGATCGGACGATGCAGCTGCATCTTGGCGCGGGCGGGGCGTAAGCCGGGGCTTAGCCCCCGTTAGGTCAGCGCGCTGGCAATGGCGTCCGGGGGCGTGGCGCGGCAGATCAGGCTGTGACCGGGGGCAATCGTGCCGACCCGGCCCCATGAAAAGGATTGTGCCAATGAAACCGCTTCTTCCCCTGGCTCTTGCCTTGGTCCTGTCGCCGCTTGCGGCCTTTGCGCTTCCGGTGGTGGGCGATCAATTGGGCACCGACCCGGCCAGCGCGACCGCAGCGCTTGAGGCGGCGAGCTGCAAGGTGCAGAGCTTTGAGCCCGAGGACGGCAAGATCGAGGCCAAATGTACCGAAACCGCGACCGGCAAGCTGTGGGAAATCTATATCGACCCGCAAACCGGCGCTGTGGCAGAGGTGAAGGCCGATGACTGATCGGTCCTTTTCAAGCCTGCCCCCCACGGGGCAGGCCTTGCCCCGGTGGGACCCCTTGTTGCGGCTGGCCCATTGGGGCCTTGCGGCGGTGGTCCTTGCCAACCAGGTTTTCACGAAAGCGGGAGGCTCGCTTCATGTCGCGCTGGGCTGGGCGGGGATGGCGCTGTTGATCCTGCGGCTGATCTGGGGGCTTGTCGGCCCGCGCGAGGCGCGGTTTGCCAGCTTTCCGCCAAATCCGCTGGCGGCCCTGCGGCAAATGGCGGGGCTGATGCGGGGGCGGGTGGGGCATTACCCCTCGCACAACCCGGCCGGAGCCCTGATGGCCTATGCGCTTTGGGCCTGTCTGGCGGTGATCATCCTGACCGGATTGGCGATGAACAGCGCAAGTCCGATGGTTCAGGCCGAGCTTGAGGCGGCGGTTGCCGCAGGCGACTGGTCGATGGTAGGGACGGCAGAAGAAGAGGATGACGAGGCGGGATTTGCCTTGGTCAATGGTGAGGTTTTCGAAGAGCTGCATGAGGTGGCGGCCAATCTGATTGTCTTTCTGGCCTTTCTGCATGTGGCGGGAGTTCTGGTGGAAAGCCGGGTGATGGGGCGCAATCTGTTGCGGCCGATGCTTTTGGCGCGGGGCGGGCGCAAATCGTGAGTCGGGCCGTGCATCCTGCCCGCCGCCGTCCGATGGCGCTGGCGGTGTTCCTGGTCGTGCAGACGCTGGGGGCGGTGTTTTTCGTGGGCGATGTGCTGGCCGATATTCTGAAAGGCGATATCGGCCCGCATCTTTACTTTGAAACGCTGGTTGCGGCGGCACTGGCCCTTGGGGTGGGCTTTGGCGCGCTAGCGCTGCGCCAGACGCTGGAGGAAATGCGGGCGCAGGATGCCGCGCTGGCCTCGGCGTGCGGGGCCTTGGCCGAGGTGATTGCGGCGCAGTTCAGCCAATGTGGCCTTCCGCCTGCCGAGCGGGACGTGGGGTTTTTGGCGCTGAAAGGGCTGGATGTGGCCGAGATCGCCGAATTGCGGGGCCGGGCGCATGGCACGGTGCGCGCGCAGTTGACGCGGATTTATGTCAAGGCCGGCGTCTCGGGCCGCGCCCAGTTTGCCGCCTATTTCGTCGAGGACCTGTTGGGCGAGGGGTTGGAGGGCATCTGACGCGCTGCCCGCTTGCCGACGGGCGGCCTTCCCGCTAGGAACAGCCAAACCCAATGATGAGGCCGCCTGATGCGTCTGTCCCGCTATTTCCTGCCCGTGTTGAAAGAAAACCCCGCCGAGGCGCAGATCGTCTCGCACCGCTATATGCTGCGGGCGGGTATGATCAAGCAGCAGGCGGCGGGCATCTATTCGTGGTTGCCCTTGGGCTATCGCGTCTTGAAGCGCATCGAACAGATCGTGCATGAGGAACAGGTGCGCGCGGGCCATATCCCGCTGTTGATGCCGACGCTGCAACCGGCGGACCTGTGGCGCGAAAGCGGCCGCTATGACGACTATGGTCAGGAAATGCTGCGCATCAAGGACCGGCAGGACCGTGAGATGCTGTACGGGCCGACCAATGAGGAGATGATCACCGACATCTTCCGCGCCCATGTGAACAGCTACAAGGACCTCCCGCTGACGCTTTACCACATCCAGTGGAAGTTCCGCGACGAGATGCGGCCGCGCTTTGGCGTGATGCGGGGGCGCGAGTTCCTGATGAAGGACGGCTATAACTTTGACGTCGACAAAGCGGCGGCGCTGCATGCCTATAACCGCCATATGGTCAGCTATCTGCGGACCTATGAGCGCATGGGCCTGACCGCCATTCCGATGCGCGCGGCCTCTGGCCCGATCGGCGGCGACAACACCCATGAATTCCTGGTGCTGGCGCAGACTGGCGAATCCGAGGTCTTCTATGACGACCGGGTGACCCAGTTGAAAGTGGGCAGCCGCGATGTCGATTACGACAACCGCGCCGAGGTAGAGGGCGTGTGCAAGGAATTCACCACGCTTTATGCCCGCACCGATGAAACCCATGATCCGGCGCTGTTCGACCAGATCCCGGAGCCCCATCGCAAGGTGGGGCGCGGTATCGAGGTGGGGCAGATATTCTACTTCGGCACCAAGTATTCCGACGCGATGGGCGCCACGGTGGTGACCGCCGACGGCACCAAGGTTCCGGTGGAAATGGGCAGCCACGGCATCGGCGTGTCGCGCCTTCTGGGCGCGATCATCGAGGCGAGCCATGACGACACAGGCATCATCTGGCCCGAAGGCGCGACGCCCTTCCCGGTGGGCATCGTCAACCTGAAACAGGGCGACGGGGCGGCGGATGCGGCATGCGAGGGTCTTTACAAGGCGCTGGCGGCCAAGGGGCTGGAGGCGCTTTATGACGACCGGGATGAGCGGGCGGGCGCGAAATTCGCCACCATGGACCTGATCGGCTTGCCTTGGCGCATTACGGTCGGTCCGCGCGGTCTGGCCAATGGGGTGGTGGAGCTGACCTCGCGCCGCACGGGTGAGAGCGAAGAGATGTCGCCCGAAGCCGCCGTGGCGCGGATCGCCGAGATTTACGCCGGCGTCTGAGGCGCACTCCTCGGGGGCTTCGCCGCCTCGTCGTGACGTCGCCCATGCCTGCATGACTTGCCGAAAGAGGCGGCGGGAAACCCCGCCGCTTCTTGACCTGACGGGCGTGAAGCCTCAGTTTGACCGAAAACAAGATTGAGCAGCGCCCTTGTCCCAGACCGCCCCCTTTTCCCGTTTCGAGTTCATGATCGCCTGGCGCTATCTGCGCGCCAAGCGGGCCGAGGGGGGTGTTTCGGTGATGACCTGGATCAGCCTGATCGGCATCACGCTGGCGGTCTTTGCGCTGATTGCGACGCTTGCCGTGCGCGCCGGGTTCCGGGCCGAGTTTGTCGACACGATCCTGGGGGCCAATGCCCATGTGACGGTCTATTCGGCCGGGCGGGTGGCCGAAGATGGCCGCATGATCAAGGCGTTCGAGGATTATGACGCGCTCGCCGAAAGGCTTGCCGCGCTGCCCGGCGTGACGCGGGCCGCGCCTTTGGTCAAGGGGCAGGTCATGGTCACCGCCGCCCAGGGGCCCAGCCTGGGGGCCGAGGTCTATGGCATCCGGCTGGAGGATCTGAAAACCATTCCGCGCGTTGGCACGGGGGCCGATGCCTATGGCAGCATTGACGATTTTGATCGCGGCATTGCCATTGGGTCGGGTATTGCGCGGGAATTGGGTGTGACGGTGGGTGACCGGATCCGGCTGGTGGCGCCTTCGGGGGTGAAAACCGCCTTCGGCTCATCCCCCCGCGTCAATGCCTATGAGGTGGTCTATGTCTTTACCGCCGGGCGCTGGGACATCGACAAGACCCGCATCTACATGCCTTTTGCCGAGGCGCAGTCCTATTTCAACCGCGAGGGGCTGGCCGATGAATTCGAGGTCATGGTGCAAGACCCTGAAAACATTGTCGCCTATACGATCCCGGCTCTGGAGGTTGCGGGCGAGGATGCGCTGATCTGGACCTGGCGCGATGCGGCTGGGTCGTTCCTGCGTGCGCTCGACATCGAGGACAATGTGATGTTCATCATCCTGTCGATCCTTGTGCTGATCGCGGCGATGAACATCGTCTCGGGGCTGATCATGCTGGTGAAGAACAAGGGCCGCGACATTGGCATCCTGCGCACCATGGGGCTGACCGAGGGGTCGATCCTGCGGGTGTTCTTCATCTGTGGCGCCTTTACCGGGCTTGTCGGCACGGCGCTAGGCGTCGGCTTAGGCTGCCTGTTCGCCATCTACATCGACCCCATCTTTTCCTTCGTGAACTACATGGCGGGCGGCGGGGTCTGGGACCCGTCGATCCGTGGCATCTATGCGCTGCCGGCAAAGCTGCAATGGTGGGATGTCGGCTCGGCCGTGGCCCTGTCGCTGGGCCTGTCCTTCATCGTCACGATTTTCCCCGCGCGGCGCGCGGCGCGGATGAACCCGGTGGAGGCCTTGCGCTATGAGTGACTATGCGCTGGAGCTTGCGGGCATCGAAAAGGTCTACAAGCGCGACACGCCGGGCGAGGTGGTGGTGCTGCGCGGCGCGACGCTGGAGGTGAAGCGCGGCGAGGTGGTGGCCTTGGTCGCGCCTTCGGGTGCGGGAAAATCGACGCTTTTGCACATCGCGGGGCTTCTGGATACGCCGGACGCAGGCTCGGTCGCGCTGTCGGGGCGCAATATAGTCGGCCTGTCGGACCGTGAGCGCACGCTGGCGCGGCGCGGCGAGGTGGGGTTCATCTATCAGTTCCACCATCTCTTGCCCGAGTTTACCGCGCTGGAAAACATCGTCATTCCGCAGCTTGCCAATGGCGTGGCTGCGCCCGAGGCCGAGGCGCGGGCGCGCGATCTCTTGGACCGTGTGGGCGTGGCGGCGCGGGCCGATCACCGCCCTGCCGCCCTGTCTGGCGGCGAGCAGCAGCGCGTCGCCTTCTGCCGGGCGCTGGCCAACCGGCCGAAGCTTCTGTTGGCCGATGAGCCGACCGGCAACCTGGATCCGGGCACATCGGATCAGGTCTTTGGCGCGCTGATGGGTCTGGTGCGCGAAACGGGCTTGGCGGCGCTGATCGCCACGCATAACCTTGAGCTTGCGGCCCGAATGGACCGGACCGTTCGGCTGGATCAGGGGTGCGTGATGGCGATCAATGCCGGATAACCGCAAGCCGTCCAGATTGCGCGCCTAGAAGAACAGGAGAGACCCATGACCCGCCTTGCCCCATTTGCCGCCCTGATGGCCCTGCCGCTGATGGCAGCATGCGTTGATCCCAAGGCCAGCCCCGACACCGGGGCCGAGGATTACGCGGCCTATTGTTCGGCCTGCCATGGGGCAACTGGCAAGGGCGATGGCGAGATTGCCACCGAACTGTCGCGCAAACCGGCCGATCTGACGACGCTGTCGGCACGCAACAAGGGCGAATTCCCGACGACCAAGGTGATGGCGCAGATCTGGGGCTATGCCGGGGCCAAGGGGCGCGGCGTGATGCCCGATTTCGGACCGCTCCTGCAAAGCGAGATGGTGCCCTATGACGGCGGCGACGGGATCGAGACACCGACACCGATCCGCCTGGTGCAATTGGCCGAATATCTCAAGGTTCTTCAGGCGAAGTAAACCCGCCGGGGGCCATGCGGGCGAGCAAGACCACGATCAGCACCAGCGTCAGCGCCGGAAAGCCGATGGCAAAGCCGACGAGCAGGTCCTTGTGCATCTCGGAAAGGCCGCTGGCAAAGGCAAGGATCAGCGCAATGGCCGCCTCGATGCCCAGCGCAAAGAGGTTGACAAGCCCGGCGGGGGTTGAAAAGACATAGCCCATGATTGCCTCTGGTTGCGCTTTGGCGCAGGGTGCAACCGAAGGGCGGTCCCGTCAATGGGGTGCCTGGGGGCGGGGGCGACAAAGGAAGCCGGCAATCAGCCGAGGGCCGCCACCCGCTGCCAGATCGTGCGGCCGAGCTCGGGGAACAGCCCGGGCGCCCCGGCCGCGAGGCCCTCGCCCGCCGTCATCACGACCGCAATCAGGGCCGGGCGGTCCGGCGCCTTGATGCGGATCATGTCATGCTTGAACCAGCTAGTGGCGGCATCGCCCGTCCACAGGTTATGGCCCGCCTTGGACCACAGCTGCAGCCCCGTGGGCAGGGCGCCGCCCAGATATTCGCTCAGCTGATACTCAGGCCGCCCGGCATCGGGCCCGGCCGGATCGCGCGACAAGATCGCCTGCGCGCGGCCCCGTGCCGGTGCGGAAAGCGGCAGATCGCCCTCGAAAAGCGTCCAGAATAGCCGCGCGGCGGCCAGCGCGGTCAGCCGGTTCAGATTGCCGCCGCCCTCGGCCGCAAAGCGCGCTTCGCGGCCATAGCGGGTGTCATCCATCAGTTTTTGCGCGATGCGGCAGCCCTCCCACTCCGGCCAGCCGAGGCGCCAGAAGAACCGGTTCAACCGCTCGCGCTTGGTCATCCAGTCCAAGTATTCCGCCCCGTCAAGCAGGGTGTCCCCGGTGGTTCCGGTCAGGATATCAATGACATAGTTGGTCGCCGTATTCGACGACCACAAGATCATGTCGCGCATCGCCCGGTCCAACTCGCCATGGGCCTCGGCCCGCCCCTCTTCCAGCGCGGCCGAGACATGCACCAGATGAAAGGCCTTGACCAAGGAACAGGGATAGACCGGCTCCATCCCGCGATGGGCAAAGCCGACCGGACCGCCGGGGCCGGACTGCACCAGCACCAGCGACATCGCCTCGGGCGCAGGAAGATCGGCCAGAATCGCCTCGCCCAAGGCCTGCCACTCAGGCGTCACCGTCAGGAACATCGCCCTCTCCCCATGGTTCTTCGCCAAGCTATCGCGTTGCCCGGCAAACCCCAAGTGCTTCTTCTTGCCGGTTCATCTTGGTCCAAATACCCCCGCCGGAAATAATAAAATATAATATATTTCAATAGTTTGAATTATTTTTTGTGCAGACTGTGTGCAGAATCTGCACAGGCTATCTCGCACACACAGCCGGTCAGACTGCTTCCCCGACTTGCCAGTTCGAATCCCTTCCACTCCGCCACCCACCTAAGCCTATGTTTTTATTTCGTAAATTCGGATATTTCGGGCCGTCTTTCCGGCCCTTTAGCCGCTCCGCTTCCCGACAGAGACACGTATTCGCGCCAGATTGGCGGCCCGTTTCGGGTTGCGTCTCTGTCTGGCGCATCAGGCGCTTCGGTTTTCTACTCAGAAATTCCCTGCGTGCAGGAAATTTGCAGGGAATTTTTTGGGAGCGTCGGACCGTTGGCAGCGCGCAGGAACCTACTCGCGAAACGCCCGCGCGCCCGACCGCTGCTGATCACTGGCGACCGGCGAGGCCTGGATTGCCTTGGTGGAGGCGGAGACCCGGTGTTGCGCACGTTGGCGACCGCTCATCGTCAGTTCTGGACCGGACGTTCAGAACCCGCAGAGCCGCTCCTGGTCCTGCCAGTCGAGCGGGAGGCTCTGGCGCACAAGCCTCTCGAGGGTCAGGTCGACGGGTTGCGTGCCTTCGAGTATGGCGCGCTGGATCTTCGGTGACAGGAAGGCGAGGGGTGTTCGGGTTCGGACGAGGGCGTCGTGATGGCCTGCGGCGCGGGCGATCTCATGGAGGGGAGTGCCCGACTTGAGCGCCCGGGCCCAGCGATGCGCTTTGGCGAGCGCCTCCCGGAGCACGGGATCGGGGGTGGGGATCGTGGCTCCTGTAACAAGCTTCATCTCGACACCGCGGCGCCTCAGGCGAAGCGGTATTCTGAGGGACGATACCTGCTGCGCGAGGCTGTAGATCGGGACACCTAGCCGATGCGACAGCACGGCGCGGTCGAGGATCAAAGCCAGGGTTTGATCTTTCACTATGCCGGAGACCAGCAGCGACCGCAGGAGAGGGGCATCTCCTAGGTGCAACTGCTGTACGATCTCAGCTGCGCGCGCGTGAACCGCGCCGATGTCGCGAACGTCGGGGAGCGCAAGCAGCCGGTGGGAGGCATTTGCGGCGGCGATATGATCGGCGACGGTGCGTGCGATGACCTCTTCCAGCTTCAGTGCCGGCAGTCGCCAGCCAGTCGGGTCGGGCCCGCCCCGGATCAGCCGGTTCGACACATAGTAGCGAACTTTCCGCCCGTACCGGACAGTGTGGGTCGGGGTCAGCCGGTCACCGGTCTCGTCGCGCAGCTTGCCACGGAGCGGCGAGGGCTCGGCATGACCGCTGGTGTCGCTGGACCTTCCGCGCGGTCGGCCAGAGGCGGCTTGCAACCCGGCCTGGACGCGGTCCCAGAGATCGCGGGGAACAATGGCAAGATGCTGGCCTGGCCAGCTGCGGTCCTTGTGCCGAATCAGGCCGATGTAGACAGGGTTGGTAAGGATCTTGTGGATCTGTCCCCGCGAGAGCGGGTTGCCGCCCTGGGTGCGTCCGGAGCGAAACGCGTGTCGCTTGGACCTCAGGCCAAGCCGCGCCGCGTCGCGCTCGACAACCACGAGGCCGCCGCCCTGATCGCACAGCGCAAAGAGGGTGCGCACGGTCTCGGCTTCCGCCGTGTTGACGGCCAAGACCCTGACCTTTGGATCGGGAGGCGGGTCATAGCCAAGCGGAGGCACGCCGCCCATCCAGAGCCCCTTCTTCTTGGAGGCCGCGATCTTGTCACGAATGCGCTCGGCGGTGACCTCGCGCTCGAACTGGGCGAAGGACAGGAGCACGTTGAGGGTGAGACGTCCCATCGAGCTGGCGGTGTTGAACGACTGGGTGACCGAGACGAAGGAACATCCCGCAGCATCGAAGCGTTCGACCAGCCGGGCAAAGTCGGCAAGGGATCGGGTCAACCGGTCGATCTTGTAGACCACGACCATGCCGATCCGGCCGGCTTCGATCTCCGCTAGGAGACGCTGCAGGCCCGGGCGCTCCAGCGTGCCGCCAGACACACCGCCATCGTCGAAACGATCCTTGGCCAGGATCCAGCCTTCCGGCTTCTGGCTGGCGACATAGGCGACGCAGGCCTCATACTGGGCGGCAAGGGAATTGAAGCCCTGCTCGAGACCTTCGTCCGAGGACTTGCGGGTGTAGATGGCGCAGCGGATCGAGGGGGGCAAGAGTGTCACGCCTGCCCCCTCAGACCGAAGAAGCGGGGGCCGGACCAGCGGGCCCCGGTGATGGCACGCGCGATCGCGGACAGCGAGCGATGGGAGCGTCCGTTCCACCGGTATCCATCAGAGGACACCTCGACGATATGGGTGACCCCGTTCCACTCGCGCAGGAGCCGTCCCCCCGGGGCAAGTGCGGTTGCCTGTTTGGCGACCGGCCGCTTGATCAGGGTCTCGACGACCGCTTTCGGCAAGCCACCGCCTCGGCGGGCCTGCACTTCGAAGGCAAGAAAGCGCCGCAGAAAGGGCTGGCTCAGGCCCTTGGGTACATCACACCTGAAGAGGTCGGACCAGGCGGCGAGGAGCGCCGCCCGGTCCATGGCTTCGATCTCAGCCACGCTCGGCATCATGCGGATCGCGTCGGTTGTGCGGTGATCCGGTAGACCGGGCCTCCCTCCGCAGACTTTGCGTCTTGGCGATCGATGGCGTAGCCGGCCCTGCGCAGACCACTCAGGGCGGCCCGGACGGAATGCGGTTGCCAGCCCGTGGCGTCGCGGAGCGTGGCGAGATTGGCGCCGGCCTTGCGCGACAAGAGGCGGGTCACAAGTTCGGACTTGGTGGAGCGGGCTTTGGCTTCGGGTGCGTCGGTCATGTGTGTGTCCTCGGTTCGCAGGTGCGGCACCATGCCGTCCTACCGAGGCAAGCCCGGGGGCAATTCCGGGCGCGGGATCAGTGAGGCTTCGTTCGCCAGCGAAGTCCAGTGAAGAGTGAGAGCAAAAGCCCAGATTGCCGTTTGTAGGTAAATCAACGGATTAGGTGTTGACAGCGGCTCTGTTGCACAAATCGCCTGAAGGGCAGAGTTTCCCTTTCCCCAGACAGACTTATCCTGAGACCTCTGTGATGGGTGTGCCGAGCGCGGTGAAGCCGTTCAGTACGGCAACGCGCACCTGGAACTCCGCGACCTGACGCTCGAAGTCCCGTGCGCTCAGGCGTTGGCCGAGCAGCTTGACACAGTGCATCTTGGTCTCTGCACGGCTTCGGCGGTGATACCCGCTCCATCGTCGCCAGATGGTTCGACCGACACGCTTCGATGTGCGCAGGATGTCGTTGCGGGCGATGGCCCCGGCGGTATCGGGTTTCCACGGTTTGGCGTTCTTGCGCGGTGGGATGATCGCCGCAGCGCCACGGGCGGCGATGGCGTCGTGGCATTTGCGCGTGTCGAAGGCACCGTCGGCGGTGACGCTGCCGATCTCCTGCTCGGTCGGGATCTGGTCCAGCAGTTCGGGCAGCATGGGCGCATCGCCGATCTCGCTTGTGGTGAACTCGGCGGCCCGGATTTCCAAGGATTTCTCATCAATCCCGATGTGGATCTTGCGCCAGACGCGGCGCTTGGTGCCGCCGTGCTTGCGGGCGTTCCACTCACCTTCGCCTTCCACCTTGATGCCGGTGCTGTCGACCAGCAGATGCAGCGGACCTTCCGAGCCACGGTAGGGGATGTTCACCTTCAGGGTTTTCTGCCGCCGCGACAGCGTGCTGAAGTCAGGCACCGCCCATTCGAGGCCGATCAGTTGCAGCAGGCTCTCGACGAAACCGGTCGTTTGCCGCAGCGCCATTCCGAACAGCACCTTCATCGTCAGGCAGGTCTGGATGGCGGCATCGCTGTAGTCCGGCTGGCGGCCACGCTTGCCTGTCGGCGCAGCCTCCCAGGTCATGGCGGGGTCAAACCAGATCGTCAGCGAGCCCCGGCGCTTCAGCGCCCTGTTATACGCGGGCCAGTTCTTGGTCTTGTAGACAGGGGGTACGGGTCTGCTCATGCATGCCAGCTACCACGCTGGATTCACGAGATGAATCCCTCACGGGATTTGTGCAACACAGCCCTCTCTACATTTTCCGGGCAAGTCCATGGGGTTGGGGTAAGGGCGACGGGTACGCACTGGTCTGATGGCACCCCGGCTGACATGCAGAAAAGGGCGCCCCGCGACGGGACGCCCTGCGTTCTGCTTATGCCGATTGCGCCTACTGCGCCATTGCGTTGTAGCGGTCCTGGTTGTTGGCGATCCACTCGGCAACGTCGGCCTTGATTTCATCCATGTTGTATTGGTTGGCGGCCTCGATGAAGCTGCTGTCGGTAAAGGTCGCCGGATCATGCGTCTTGCTGATCTCTCCCACGCTTACGAGCACAGGTTGGACACGGGCCCACATGTCGGGGTGGAGAGCGCCCCGCTGGTCAGAGAGCGGCTCGTGCAGCTTCATCGCGGCGAGTTCGAGATGCTGGCGGCCCGCCTCTAAGGTGACCCACTGTTCCGGCACCGCTTCCGACATGATCGCCCCGGACATCTGCAGGTCAAGGCGACCCGCTTCCATCCCTTTGGACCATGCGAGCAGGAAGCGCTCCACAGGGTTGCGCAGTTCGTCGATCCGGTCAGTCCGGATCGCAAAGGAGTTGGCGGGGTTCTCGGCGACTTCGGGCGGCGTGATGTTGCGGATTGCCACGCCGGCCCCCTGGATCGTCGCAAGCTCGGTCGCGCCACCCGCAACGGCAGCCACGGTTCCGCGGATGAAAGCGTTGGCAAGCGTCGGCCCGCCTTCACCAAGCACCACCGTATCGACATCGTCGATCGTCAGCCCCGCACTTTCCAGCGCAACCTGGGCAATGATGCGGTCACGGTCACTGACCAGCCCGATGGTCTGGCCCTTAAGCTGCGCGATTTCGGTGATGTCGCTATCGGCGGCGACATACATGGCCTCCGGGGCGAATTGCATGTCTTCGTAGATGATCTTGAAGTCCTGACCGGCATCGACGGCCTGCAGCGTTTGCGCCGCGTCGAACATCACCAGATCGGCCTGCCCGTTCGACAGGAAGGCGACATAGGGAATGGTGGTGGCCGAAGAAAGCCAGTTCACTTTGATCCCCACGTCCTCCCAATAGCCAAGTTCCTCGGCGAGGAACATGCCGTAGAAGGTATTGGACCGCTCGTTCGCGATCAGCACGTTGAGCGTATCCTGCGCCATGGCACTGCTCGCACCAAGCCCGAGCCCGGCAAGCAGGACGGCACCGACCCGATTCATGACGATGGTTGAACGTATCATTTCTTATCCTCCCAGCTTCTTTTTCCAGTTTCTCTGTCCGCAGACTGGCGGACTCAGTCGTCGGACCCGGACACTTGCTTAGGCGCGGGCCGGTTCGGCGACCGCCGCGCCGGACCAGCGGCGGCGGCGGCGGCGCGACATCGCGTCGAGCCGGTTCTGGTGTTGCCAGAAGACGACGCGGCGGTCGGCAATTTCCATCATCGTGAACAGGAACAGGCCCATGAGCGCCATGCTGAGCAGCACCGCGATGGAGGCCGCGATATCCAGCTTGTGCGCATAGCGCTGCATCAGGATGCCGATCCCTTCGGTCGCCGACGCGAATTCGGCGACGATGGCGCCGACAAGGGCGCTTGTCATCGCGATCTTCAGCCCGGCAAAGATCATCGGTGCGGCGTTCGGGATCATCAGTTTGAAGAAGGTCTGCGCCCGGCTTGCGCCAAGCGAACGGAAGAGCTCCGACGTGTCGCGGTCAGTGCGCAAGAGGCCCGAGAGCGTGTTGACGAAGACCGGAAAGAACACGATCAGCGCCGCGAGCGCGATCTTGGACGACCAGCCGAACCCGAACCAGGCGATGAAGATCGGCGTCACGGCAATCCCTGGCGTGACGTTCAGCGCGATGGCATAGGGCGCAATGTAGCGCCGGAAGGTCAGGCTAAGCGCAGCGGCGATGGCCAGCCCCGCACCGATGGCAGAGCCGATGAAGAAGCCCGCGACAGCCTCATAAAGCGTCACGAAGAAATGCCAGTAAACCTCGCCCGTGACGAAATACATCCGCCAGAGCGCCTCGGCGATGGCGCTGGGGGCGGGCATGATGAGGTCGTTGAGCCGTCCGGTGCGGCCGGCCCATTCCCAGACCCCGATGATGGCCGCGAAGATGAGCAAATGGGTGAGGGCGCGGCGCAGAAAGACCGGATCGGTGAGCCACGTGGCGATACGGACCAGCCGCGCCGACATGGTGCTCGCCCCGCTCATGTCCGCGCCTCCCAACGGCGGCGGCGGCGAGCCGAGACGCGGCGCAGGCCACGGTCATTCTGCCAGAAGATCACGCGGTTATCGATCGCCTCCATCAAGGCATAAAGGACGTAGCCGATGATGGTGAGCGACAGGAGCGTAGCAAAGGCGCCCGACATGTTGAGCTGCGCGGCGAGGTTGTCGAGCAGCACGCCCATCCCCTTGTTCGACGAGATGAATTCCGCGACCAGCGCGCCGCCGAGCGCTGAAGCCATGGCCATCCTGACGCCCGCCATGATCATCGGCATGGCGTCGGGCACGATGGCCTTGGTCAGCGTCTGCCACTTGGAGGCCCCAAGCGAACGCATGAGTTCCAACTGTGCCGGGTTGGCCGACAGGATCGCCGTCAGCGTGTTGATGAAGGGCGCAAAGAAGCAGACGAGCGTCACGATCGCCAGCTTCGCGCCAAAGCCGAAGCCAAGCCAGGCCAGCATGAGAGGCCCGATGGCGATACGCGGCATCGCCTCTAGCACGATGACATAGGGCTTCATGTAGCGGTGGATCGTCTCGCTGAGGCCCGCGAGCACCGCGAGGACGATGCCAAGGATCGTGCCCACGACGAATCCGGCCATCACCGTCGCCATGGTGACCCACAAGTGTTCCCAGACGATGGCCCTTGTCACGTAAAGCGGCACGAACGAGGCGAAGATATGCGACGGTCGTGGAAAGAGCAGCGGGTCAGCATAGCCGAAGGCGGTGACGAATTCCCATACGACCAGCAACGAGGCAAGGATCGCTGCATGCTTCAGCGCACGCTTCCAGAACGGACTGTCATCGACGGGCAGGCCGGGGATCGCGTCGTCATTCATCCCGCCCTGGATCATCGGGCCGCCCTTTCCGTGCGCCTCACTGGCGTAGCATCTGATGAAACACCTGCACGGTGCGGCCGTAATGCCGTTCGGTCAGGTCGCAGACCAAATCCGCATGACGCGCCAGCGCCGCCATCGCCAGTTCGCCGTGTTCGACGTATAGTGCCCGATCCCCCACCCCGTGCGACACCGCCGCCCGGCGATAGCGTTCGCACAGGTCGTGCAGATGCGACCGCGTCCAGAGGAGCCACTTTGACCCGCAGGCCGCGACAAGTGAGGCGTGAAAAGCCGCGTTCGCTTGCTCCCAGCTGTCGGGGACCGGGCCGCTGTGTCCGGTCAGCGCCTTGTCCTCACGCTCCATCACATAGGCCGCAGCGACCACCCCGCCTTCCCATTCGATCCCGCCGTTCTGCAGCGAAAGGCGCAGGGCCGCCTGCTCGACCGCGATCCGGGCGGTATTGAGATCATTGAACTCGTCCAGATCGAAAGGTGCGACGGAAAATCCCCGGTTGCCCTCGGCCACCACGAGGCGGTCGGCGCTCAGCCGCTGCAGCGCTTCGCGCAGCGGCGTGGGGCCTATGTTGTAGATGGTGCGCAGCTTCTCGATCCGCAGCCGTTCACCGGGGTGGCGGACCCCGCGCATGATGTCGGACTTGATCGCGAGATAGGCCTCGTCGGCAAGGGTCTGGATTTCACCGAAGGAAGCCTTCGGGTCCGGGAATTGCAAAAATTGTGCCCCGTTGAACAAGACCACCTCGATCACTGCTGACGTTCGTCATCCGACGGTTTGACAGGGCCTGCGCCCCATGTTCTATATGTAATATCGTAAATCATCGACAAAACGACAAAGCAACGAAAAAATGAAACTCATCACGGGCACGACGAACGGTCAGATGGTGGCCGGCTGGGTGGATGGCGACGCGGTTGTAATCTGCGCGACTGGACCGGAGGCGTCAGGAGCAGTCCTGGCGCTGATCGCTGGGGGCGATGCGGCGCGGGCAGACTGGGCGGCGCGGGGCGGCCCGCGCGTGGCCTTGGCCGACATTCGCCTGATGGCGCCGATCCCCGAACCCCGACGCAACGTCTTTTGCGTGGGCAAGAACTATCACGCCCATGCCGCCGAGTTTCACAAGAGCGGCTTCGATTCCAGCGCGAAGGAACAGATCCCTTCCGCTCCGGTGATCTTCACCAAAGCCACGACCAGCGTCATCGGTCCCGGCGACACGGTGCGCGCCTCGATCGACCCGACGGCGAGCTTGGATTACGAGGGCGAACTGGCCCTGGTCATCGGCAAGCGCACCTTCGGCGTGTCTCGGGCGCAGGCGATGGACCATGTCTTCGGTTATGTCATCCTTAACGACGTGACCTCGCGCGAGTTGCAGAAGCGGCACAACCAGTGGGTCATCGGCAAGGGCTGCGACACCTTTTGCCCGATGGGGCCGTGGATTGCGACTGCCGACGAGGTGGGCGATCCGGCCGCGCTGGAGCTGTCGACCGAGATCAATGGCGAACTGCGCCAGCACGCCAAGGTAAGCGACCTTATCTTCGATATCCCGACCCTGATCGAGACGCTGTCGCATACCATCACGCTGCTGCCAGGCGACATCATCGCCACGGGAACGCCAGTGGGAGTGGGGATCGGGTTCAGCCCTCCGGTCTATCTGCGGCCCGGCGACCGGATGCGCGTGGCGATCACCGGACTTGGTGTCCTTGAAAACCCCGTGGGCTGACGGCGCGCCGATGAAACACGCTGTCCGGCGCGAAGCCCTATCCGGCGAACCCGATGGCGCGGCGTGTGTCGGCCGCCACCGGCGCTGCCATCATCGCGATGACCTGGGCCGCCGCCTGCGGGTTCGCCGCGCGGGTCGTGACGGCAGCGGTGTAGGTCGTCAAAAGGTCAAGGCCCGGGGGCAGCAATCCGACGAGGCGTACGGTTGGGATGCGCAGGATCTCGGTGATCTGCGTGCAGCCGACCGGGCGGACGAGCGGGCTTTGCCCCATTGCCTTCATCGCTGGTATGCCGCCCGGAAAGGTCTTCAGCCGGTCGGCGACAGTCTCTGCGATGCCCAGATCGCTCAGGACGCGGGTGAAATGGATGCCTGCCGTCGCAGCCACCGGATCGGGAAAGAAGATACCGTCAGAGGCCAGAAGCAGCGCCCGCAACTCTTGTGCCGTAGCGCAGGATGCATCGGGATCACCCGCTCTGAGCGCCACGCCCGTGGCCACGTCACCGATATCGGTGATCGTGTCGCGCAGCACATGGCCGCCCGCCGCCAGATCCTCGACCAGCTTGCGCGACAGGATCACGAAATCCGCAGCCTCGCCCGCAACGATCCGGTCGCGCATGCCGCCCACGGGTCCGAAATCGCCCGTCAGGCTTTCGCCCGTCGCAGCCCGGATGGTGTCGGCCAACGCCTCGGCCAGCCCCTGCGCCGCACCGCCACTCAGGACTTTCAGCAAGCTGCACCTCCTTTGCGGGCCCTCCCAAGCCCGGCTGCGCCTCCGATCTAACCCGGCATTCGCGCTTTGGCAATCCGACGACTGACAGGACGACCCATGCTCCGCCTTCGCTCCATCACTGCCATTCCCGTGTCAGTCCCGCTTAAGAGGCCGGTCAAGATGGCGGGGTCCACTTTGACTGCAGCCGACAACGTCATTGTCCGCGCCGAGGACGAGACAGGGGCAATCGGCTGGGGCGAAGCCGCCTCTGCACCCATGATGAATGGCGAAACCCAGGCAGGTATGGTCGCTGCCATCCGCCACATGGCCGAACGGTTGATCGGGGCCGAAGTGACCACCGCCGCCGCCTTGCCCCACCTCATCGCCCCCTTGATCCACTTCAACCCCGGTGCCAAGGCCGCAGTGGAAATCGCCTTGCTCGACCTCATCGGCCAGCGCACGGGCCAACCGCTCCACGCGCTGCTTGGCGGGCGACTGCGCGACCGCGCGCCTGCGCTTGTCTTCATCGCGGGCGGTACGCTTGCCGAGGAAGTCGCCGATGCGCGGCGTCTGGTGTCCGAGGGTGTTGTCGCGCTCAAGGTCAAGATCGGCATTCTGGGGGTCGAGGCCGATCTCGCCCGCTGCGCCGCAATACGCGCAGCCGCGGGACCCGGCATCCGGGTCTCGGCCGATGCGAACATGGGCTATGCGCCCGATCAGGCGCTGGCCTTCTGCGCCCGCGCCGGCGACACCGGGATCGACTTTGTCGAACAGCCCGTGGCCGAAGAGGACCTTGCCACAATGGCTGCCTGTGCCGCCGCCTGTGCCGTCCCGATCGCCGCGGACGAGGGGCTGCATTCCATCGATCAGATCCGCCGCCACCACGAAACCGGTGCGGCGGCGGGCGGCAGCCTCAAGACCATCAAGCTGGGCGGCGCACTTGCCGTGATGGAGGCCGGCCGGCTCATGCAATCGCTTGGCATGCATGTCAATCTGGCGGGCAAGACCGCCGAGACCGGCATTGCCTCTGCCGCCATCGCCCACCTGGCCGTCGCCTTGCCCCAACTGGACTGGGACACCTCGATGACTGCGCCATATCTTGCGGCCGACGTCGTGACGGACCCGGTGACGATCCGCGACGGCCACATCGCCCCGCCCGAAGGTGCAGGTCTTGGCATCCGCGTCGACGGCGCGCGGCTTGCCCGCTTCATCGTCTGAGGGCGCCATGATGAATGCTGGTATTTACCAACAGAAACAATCGTTTCCACCGGAGGCCCCAGGCGGCATCCTGTCCCGCAGCGCCAGGCTGCTGCATCACTCACACTCTTTCGGAGGGAAAGAAGCATGGCAGTGAAAAAGGAAATCGGCCTCGCCATCATCGGCTGCGGCACCATCGGGCGCATCCGCGCGATCATCGCGCGCGACTATCCCGGTGTGGGCTGGATCGGGCTTTGTGACATCAACCGGCCGCTTGGCGAAAAGCTCAAGGCCGATTGCAACGCCGACTTCTTCACCACCGATTTCCTTGAGCTTCTCGACCGGCCCGAGGTTACCGCCGTCATCATCGCGACGGATGAAAACCACCACGCCGCACCGACCGTGGCCGCCGCCGAACGGGGCTTTGACCTGTTCATCGAAAAGCCGCTGGCCACGGACGCCCACGAATCCAAGGCAATCCTCGACGCCATCGAAAAGGCGGGGGTGGATGCGGTGCTTGGCTATACCCAGCGGTTCCGGCGCCGGTTCCTGACGGTGAAGGAAAAGCTGATCACCGGCCAGATCGGCGAGGTGCATTCTGTCGTCACCCGCGCCTTCATGAACCGCATGGTCCCCATCGCCACCCTGCGCCGCACCCAGAACCGCCGCTTCCTGACCCCGATGGTCGTGTCGGGCACCCACAGCCTCGACATGTCGCTTTGGCTGATGGAGGGCAAGACCCCCGCGACGGTCTATGCCCGGTCCAACGACAAAGTGCTGTCGCGTTGGGGCACCAAGGATTCAACTTTCGGCATCTTCACCATGGATGACGGCACAGTCTTCTCGATGAACATCTGCTGGGCGCTGCCCGAGGTCTGGCCGGGTTCGGTCTATGGCCTCGAAATCGGCATCGCAGGCACCGAAGGCGTGATCGATATCGAAGACACCCACCGCGACCTTGTCCTGGCCACGAACGTGGTTCAGGGCGGCGGCTATGTTCCCGACGGCTACAATCCACCCGCGCGGCATGTGGATTTCCTTACCAGCTACCCCCCGGGCGACCTGCACATGGATCAGCTTTGGGGACCAATGCGCGAAGAGACAGTAAGCTGGTACCAGCGCATCTGCATGGGCGTGCCCACGCCCCACGCCACGGCACAGGACGGACACCGCAACCTGGTCCTGACCATGGCGATGGATCTTTCCGCCCGCCGCAAGACGGAAATCGAGCTGCCCGCCAGCCTCGACGAACTCATGGCCGAAGGTTGACAGCAAGACGAAGGAGGACTTCCCGTGACCGGCCAGACGCTAGACATCCACGCCCATATCATCGAGACCGAAACGCTTGCCGAAATTCAGCGTGCCCTTCCCGATTGCGGGCTTGAACTTCACACGAACGACGGAGACTTCGGCACGCTTGTCGTTTCGGGTGCACCTTATCACAACTTTCCCCGCGGCGGCTGGGACGTCGCCCGACGTCTTGCCGACATGGCAAACGCGGGCTTCGACCGACAGCTTCTGGCCGTCGTCCCCCAGACTGTGCTCTACGACAAGCCGGCAGAGGATGGGCTGACCGCCGCGCGCATTCAGAACGCCGGCATCGCACGCCGCGTCCGCGCCATGCCCGACCGCTTCATGGGACTGGCCACCGTGCCGATGCAGGCGCCTGACTTGGCCGCCACCGAACTGCGCCGCGCGATGACAAAGGACGGTCTTCTGGGCGCGATGATCGGCAGCCATGTCGAAGGCAGGAACCTTGACGATCCGGACCTCGATCCGTTCTGGGCCGAGGCGGAGGCGCGCGGCGCCTTCCTTCTTCTCCACCCGGTCAAGATCGCGGGAATGGACCGGCAGAAAAGCTATTACCTCAACAACTTCGTCGGCAACCCGCTGGACACCACGATTGCCGCCGCCTGCCTTGTCTTCGGCGGTGTGCTCGAGCGGTTTCCGGGCCTGCAGATCGTTCTGAGCCATGGCGGAGGCTTCACACCGTATCAGGCAGCCCGCTGGGTCCACGGCTGGGCCGAACGGGCCGAAGCCAAGGTGCGGCTCAAGGGTGAACCAGGCCCGTCGATCGACCGCCTCCTCTTCGACACGATCCTGCACGGTCCCCACCAGTTGCAGTTCCTTGTCGACTGGGCGGGGGCCGACCGGGTCATGCTTGGCAGCGACTATCCCTTCGACATGGGCCAGTACGACGCGGTCGAGGTCATCGACAGCCTTCGCCTTACCGCGGCCCAACGGAGGTCCTTGCTTCACACCGCTGCCGAAGCGCGCCTGCCAAAGGTCTGACCCGTGCAAACCGCCACGCCGAAAACACCCGACAAAGGAGGCGAACATGCCGGCTGAACCCAAGGGCGAAAGCACGGCCCGCGCCGCAGCCGCGCCGGTCATCTCGGGCCGCGCGGTCGGCAAGACCTTTGGCGGCGGTGCCGTCATCGCGCTTGAAGGCGCGACCTTCGATGTCGCACCCGGTTCCTTCGTCAGCCTCGTGGGCCCGTCGGGCTGCGGCAAGTCCACGCTTCTGCGGCTGATCGCGGGGTTGATCGACCGGACCTCGGGCCAGCTCAGTGTCCATGACAGTGACGTCAAGGGGCCACGGACGGACGTCGGCCTCATGTTCCAGAAGGCCACCCTTCTTGAATGGCGCACAGCCGCCGAGAACGTCCTTCTTCCGGTCGAGATCGGGCGCGCCATTACGGCCGGCGACCGCAAAAAGGCGATGGCGTATCTCGACCTTGTCGGGCTTAGGGATTTTGCCTTTTCCTTCCCCAGCCAATTGTCGGGGGGCATGCAGCAGCGCGTGGCCTTGGCCCGGCTGCTGATGACCGGGGCGGATGTGCTTCTCCTCGACGAACCCTTTGGCGCGCTGGACGAATTCACCCGTGAGCGTCTGAACGTTGAACTCATGCGCATTGTGACCGAGGTCGGGGCGACCACGCTTTTCGTCACCCACAATATCCTTGAGGCGATCTTCCTTGCGGACGAAGTCATGGTGATGACGCCCCGCCCCGGTCGCCTCGCGCGCATCGTCCACGTGCCCTTTGCTCGCCCGCGCAAACCCGAGATCACGCTGACCCCGGAATTCAACGCCCTCGTGGCCGAAGTGCGCGACATCCTGGGAAACCACTGACGGATGCCATCGCTGGAGCCGCGCCTCCGGACGGTCTTGGACGGATCGAAACGCAGGGCTGGGGTAACGGAGACTGGTTAGCATTCGTCTGACAGCACCTGTGCAGGTCCTGCGGCTCCTGGAGACCTTCGACTTGGATGACCTGCATGCCGCCGTGAAGACGGCGCTGCGCATGGGCGCGGTCGGCTTCGATGCGATCAAGCATCTGGTCCTGTGCCGGGTCGAGAAGCGGCCGCCCAGGCTCGACCTCGACATTTACCCCTATCTGCCGCGCGCCACTGTCGGGACCACCTCGGCGGCCAGCTACATGTGCCTGATGACGGGAGATGGCGCATGAGCGAGGCCCCGAAGATCCTGCTTGCCCACCACCTGAAGACGCTGAAGCTGCCGACCTTCCTCAGGGAATACGACAAGCTCGCCCGCCTGTGTGCCGCCGAGGGGCAGGATCACGTCCAGTTCCTCGCCCGGCTGGTGGAGCTGGAACTGATCGACCGCGAGCGCCGGATGATCGAGCGGCGCATCAAGGCCGCGAGGTTCCCGGCGGTCAAGAGCCTTGACAGCTTCGACTTCAAGGCGATCCCCAAGCTCAACAAGATGCAGGTGCTTGAACTGGCCCGTTGTGAATGGGTCGAACGGCGCGAGAACGTCATCGCCCTCGGCCCGAGCGGCACCGGCAAGACCCATGTCGCCCTCGGGCTCGGGCTTGCCGCCTGCCAGAAGGGCCTCGCCGTCGGCTTCACCACCGCGGCGGCCCTCGTGAACGAGCTGATGGAGGCCCGCGACGAACGGCGGCTCCTGCGCCTGCAGAAGCAGATGGTGGGATACAAGCTGCTGATCATCGACGAACTGGGCTTCGTACCCCTGTCCAAGACCGGCGCCGAACTGCTGTTCGAGCTGATCTCGCAACGCTACGAGCGCGGCGCCACCCTGATCACCAGCAATCTGCCCTTCGATGAATGGACCGAGACCTTCGGATCCGAGCGTCTCACCGGCGCCCTGCTCGACCGCCTCACCCACCACGTCAGCATCCTCGAGATGAACGGCGAAAGCTATCGCCTCGCGCAAAGCCGTGCGCGCAAGCCAAGCGACAACACCTGATCCAAAGCATCAGACTTGGACCTGACGGTCCAAGGCGGCCAGTCACCCGCCAGCTACATGGAGAGTGCGGCTGACTGGCCGCCGCCCTCCGCGCGCCTCCCGCGCAAACCCAAAGTGGCCCAGTTTTGCGCCGCCACGTGGCCCAATTTTACTCCGGCGTTGACAGCCATGTGATTGCTGGACGTGCGATCGGCCCGGAACGGCGGTTCCCGGGAACCTTAGCCGCCCGAGCCGAGGATCAACGAGAGAAAGGCGCGGAAGACCTGTGCCGGACCCACGAGCGGGCGGTGGCGCGCCCATGTCAGGCCCACATCCATGGAGGGCACGGGCTCGACGGTGACGCGCTGTTCGATGCGCTGGCCCTCAAGCGACCACGGGCGGTAGACCATATCGGACAGGATCGTCACCCCCATGCCAGCGGCAACCATGGAACGCACCGCCTCGACGGATGAGGTGGCGAAGGCGACCTGCGGGACCAGACCGTGATCGACATCTTCCTGCAGGTGATCTTTGTCGTCGGGCTTTACACCTTCATCGGAAATTCGGGCGTGATCTCCTTTGGTCACGTCGCATTTGCCTGCCTTGGCGGCTACGTCGCGGCCTGGACCACCATCAAGCCGATGATGAAGGGCATCGCCATGCCGGGCCTGCCCGATTGGCTGATGCAGTTGGAGATCCCCTTCTGGGCGGCAGCCATCGCGGGAGGAGGGTTCGCGGCCTTTTGGGCGCTGTTCTTTGGCGCGGTGCTGATGCGGCTCTCGGGGATCGCGGCCTCGATCGCGACCTTCGCGATGCTGGCCATGGTCAACTCAATCTATTCGAACTGGGACAGCGTGACAGCGGCCACCTCGTCGGTCGTGGGAATCCCGATTGTGCGGACCGTCTGGCCTTATCTGGTGGCGGCGGTGCTGGCGGTCTTTGCCGCGTGGGCCTTCTCGATCAGCCGCCATGGGCTGGCGCTGCGGGCCGCGCGGGACGAGCCTACGGCGGCGGCGGCAAGCGGGGTGGACATTCCGCGCGTGCGGCTGGTGGCCTTTGTCCTGTCGGGCGCGATCATGGGCGCGGGGGGCGCGCTTTATGCCCATTCCATTGGCCTTGTGACACCCGACACCTTCTACCTCGGCCTGACATTCACCACGCTTTCGATGCTGGTCGTGGGGGGAATGGGCAGCCTGTCGGGCGCGGTGATCGGCGTGTTGATCCTGTCCAGCCTGATTCAGCTCCTGCGCTGGCTGGAAGCCGGGGTGGCCGTCGGCGAGACCACCTTCGCCCTGCCCGGGGGGGTGCAAGAGATCGCCCTCGGGGTGGTGATGATCCTGATCCTCATGTTCCGGCCTGCCGGAATAATGGGCAACAGCGAATGGACCGGTCGGCTGAGCCGGTCCTCGAAACCGGGCGCGCCCGGAACAGACAGCAAAAATCAACCAACGGGAGACCAACCATGAAAAGACTGACAGCAATATTTGCCGCAACAACCTGCTTGTGCACGGCCGCCTTCGCCGATGACGAGCGCATCATCGTCGGCTTCGCCACGGCCGAGACCGGCTTCATGGAGGCCTACGACAAGCCCGCGCAGGACGCCGCGATGATCCGCATCGCCGAAATCAACGCTGCGGGCGGGCTGCTGGGCAAGCAAATCGAGGTGGTGAACGCCGATACCAAGACCGACCGGGCCGAAGGTGCCAAGGCCGGCCTTTCGGTGATCGATCAGGGCGCCGACATGGTGGTGGTGTCCTGCGACTATGACTTCGGCGCACCGGCGGCGCTGACGGCCGAAAGCTCGGGCCTGATCTCGTTCTTCCTCTGTGCGGAATCGATCAAGGCGGGCATTCAGGGCGTGGGCCCGAACTCCTTCTCGGGGTCGGTCCTTGCGGCGGTGCAGGGCGCCACGATGGCCGAATGGTCCTACAACAAGAAGGGCGCGCGCACCTACTACCGCCTGCTCGATACCTGGACCGAATACAACAAGGGCATCTGCGACGGCTTTGACTACATGCTACCGAAGCTGGCCGATGCCAAGCTGGTGGGCGAGGACACCTTCCTGAACGAAGACGCCTCGATCGCCGCGCAGATCACCCGGATCAAGTCGCTGCCCGAGGAACCCGATGCGATCATGCTCTGCACGATGATGCCGGGCGCCGTTTCAGCCATCAAGCAGATCCGCGCTGCGGGGATCAACTCGATGATCCTGAACGGGTCGGGCGTGGACGGGTCCTACTGGCTGTCGGCGGTGCCGGATCTGTCGAACTTCTTCGTTCCGGTGCAGGGGTCCATCTATGACGACGACCCGAACCCGGCGGTGACCGAGTTCAACGCCAAGTACAAGGAAGTGACCGGGGGTGATCCGTCGACGCAGTATGTCTACCCGGGCTACGTGGGGATCGATGTCTGGGCCAAAGCGGTGGAACGCGCCGGCACGACCGAGACGTCGGCCGTGGTGGCCGAACTGGAGAAGATGAACGGCGAGCCCACGCTCTTCGGACCGCGCACTTTCACGTCGGAATTGCACCACCAGAACCAGGCGCGCTACCTTATCGTCGAGACGAATGCAGGCAAGCCCGGCGTTGTCGATGAATGGACGATCTCGGAGCCGATTCCGGTCGCCGATCTGATGGACTGACACTCCGGCCGGCCCCGCCTTCGCGGGGCCGGCCTTCCCTGCCGGAGGCCCCATGCCCGACGTGACCATCCGCCCGCTGAAATTCGCCGATGAGGCCGACTGGCGGCGCCTTTGGAGCGGCTATCTCGACTATTACGAGACCCGAGTGCCCGAGGCGGTCTATGCCAGCACCTTCGCCCGTCTTCTGGGTGACGATCCGCAGGATTTCAACGGCTTCATCGCCCAAGTGGACGGCCGCGCGATGGGGCTGACGCATTACCTTTTCCACCGCCACTGCTGGAAGATCGAGAATGTCTGCTATCTGCAGGACCTCTATGTCGATCCGCAGGCCCGCGGCACAGGGCTGGGGCGCAGGCTGATCGAGGCGGTCTATGCGGCGGCGGATGCGAACGGCACGCCTACCGTCTACTGGCTGACGCAGGACTTCAACGCGGCGGGGCGGCGGCTTTACGACCGCATCGGCAAGCTCACGCCCTTCATTCGCTACAACCGCGGCTAGCCGCGCGCCTTGCGGTAGCTGTCCTTCAGCGAGATCAGGTCGCCGGCGAAGGTGAAGACATCGCAGCCGCGCACATCCACCACAGCGCCATCGCGCGTGGTGCCACGGAACTGCCACGTCGACAGCCCTGTGTCACCCTCGACATGATGCGCCCCTTTGCCCCATTCCGCCTGCGGGAAGGTGTCGAAGACCGCTGCGTAAGCCGCGCGTACGGCGGCGCGGCCCCGGTGCACAACGCCTTCGGCCCCCGGGCCGGCGGCGGAGTGGAAGGCACAATCCTCGGCCATACAGGCCATGAGTGCGTCGAGATCGCGGCTGTTGAAAGCGGTCATCAACGCCTCCATCGTCGCGCGACGGCGGTGTGCCGTGGCGTCGTCCATCACCTCGACCTCCAGAAAGGCTAGGGGCGCGGTGGCCGATCCGTTTATGACGTTATGCTCCACGCCCTCGCGGCGGGAATAGGGCACTCCTTGGCGGAGTTGTGCCTCGGCTTTGCCGCCACCCGGCAGATCAAGCGACAGCGTACCGTCCGTCAGAGGCACGATGACGTAGTCGTGGCCGTGCCGGTGCCAGCCTGTCTCGGCCCCCGGGGCGAAGCGCCATTCGGTGACCTTGAAGCGATCATCATCGATATGAACAACGGCTTCGGCGACTTCGGTCATGTGCTGCCCTCCCGCGGGTGTTGCGGGGCGAGCTTAACTCAATGTGTCCGGCCAGCAAGCGAATTGGAGTGCCCCCACTGAAGTGGTCCACCAACTGGGATATGATGATCCCACTTTTTGGAGGACCAGAAGATGGCTGGAAAGCGAGATAAGCCGGAAGACATTGTTTTGAAGCTTCGGCAGG
>VGDH01000019.1 GCA_016869835.1 Alphaproteobacteria bacterium | reverse complement strand
GGGGCAGGGGTTATCATTCGCGGCCTGCGGGCGGTGGCCGATTTTGAATATGAATTCCAGATGGTTGGCATGAACCGTGCGATGGACTCCAGCATCGAGACGGTCTTTCTCATGGCCGATGCCCGGCGGCAGGCGATTGCCTCGAAGCTGGTCAAGGAGATTGCCCGGCTGGGGGGCGATGTGTCGAAATTCGTGCCGCCCGCCGTGGAAACTGCGCTGAGGGCGCGGCTGAGCCGGGGCTGAACTGGGGCTGAACTGGGGGCTTGCGCGTGCGGCCATGGTGCCTGGCTTGACCAATGAGCAAGCCTCTGGCATGGCCTGTGGCCAAGCAAAGGATTTGATCACATGAACCTCTTCGCCGAAATTCGTGCGCTGGTCGTCGACGCTTTGGGCCAGATGGCTGCCGAGGGCAGCTTGCCCGCCGGGCTTGACCTGACGCCTGTGGCCGTGGAACCCCCGCGCGATCCTGCGCATGGCGATATGGCGACCAATGCGGCCATGGTGCTGGCAAAGCCCGCAGGCCTGCAGCCGCGCGTCATTGCCGAGGCTTTGGCCAGCAAGCTTTCGGCCGACCCCCGGATCAGCTTGGCCGAAGTTGCGGGGCCGGGGTTTCTGAACCTGCGGCTGGCCTTGCCGGTCTGGCAGCGTGTTGTGACAGATGCGCTGCAAGCGGGCGGAACTTATGGGAAATCTGCGCTGGGGCAGGGGCAGCGGGTGAATGTCGAATTCGTCTCGGCCAACCCCACTGGCCCGATGCATGTGGGCCATGTGCGCGGCGCGGTGGTGGGCGATGCGCTGTCAAATCTTCTGGCCTTTGCTGGCTGGGACGTGACGCGCGAATACTACATCAACGATGGCGGCGCGCAGGTCGATGTGCTGGCGCGGTCGGCCTATGAACGCTACCGCGAGGCCAACGGCCTTGAGCCCGAAATTCGCGAAGGGCTTTATCCGGGCGATTACCTGATTCCGGTGGGTGAGGCGCTCAAGGCCAAATACGGCACCCGCTTGCTCGATCAGCCCGAGGCGGTCTGGCTGCAGGACGTCCGCAGTTTTGCGACCGAACTGATGATGGAAGAGATCAAGTCCGACCTTCGCCTTCTGGGCGTCGAGATGGATGTGTTCTCGTCGGAGAAGGCACTCTACGGCACGGGCGAGATTGAAGCCGCGATCGAGACATTGCGGGGCATGGACCTGATTTATGAAGGCGTTCTTGAGCCCCCGAAGGGCAAGGAACCCGATGATTGGGAGCCGCGCGTGCAGACGTTGTTCCGGTCAACCGCGCATGGGGATGACGTGGACCGGCCGGTCAAGAAGTCTGATGGCAGCTGGACCTATTTCGCGCCCGATATTGCCTATCATTACAACAAGGTGCGGCGCGGTTTTTATGCGCTGATCGACATTTTCGGCGCCGATCATGGCGGCTATGTCAAGCGGATGAAGGCCGCCGTCTCGGCGCTTTCGGGGGGCAAGGTTCCTTTGGATATCAAGCTGATCCAGCTGGTGAAGCTTTACAAGAACGGCGAGCCTTTCAAGATGTCGAAACGCGCGGGCACCTTCGTGACCCTGCACGATGTGGTGGAAGAGGCGGGTGCGGATGTGACGCGCTTCATCATGCTGACGCGCAAGAACGACGTGGCGCTGGATTTCGACTTTGCCAAGGTGCTGGAGCAGTCCAAGGACAACCCGGTGTTCTATGTGCAATATGCCAATGCCCGCATCAATTCGGTGCTGCGCAAGGCGCGTGAGGCGGGGATCGCCTGTGACGATGCCACGCTGGCCGGTGTCGACCTGTCGGGGATGACCCATGAGGCCGAAATTGCGCTTGCCCGCAAGATCGCCGAATGGCCGCGCCTCGTCGAGATCGCGGCGCGCGGGAATGAGCCGCATCGGGTGGCCTTCTACCTTTACGAATTGGCCTCTGAACTCCATGGATTGTGGAACCGGGGCAACTATGACCCATCCCTGCGATTCTTCCAGACGGGCAATGCAGCAACATCTGCGGCAAAAATCGCACTGGCCCGTGCGGCGGGCGTTGTGATTGGCAACGGTTTGGGTATCTTGGGGGTCACACCCGTTGAGGAGATGCGCTGAGACGTCTCTCATGGATCGAGCAGGCAAAGAAATAATCCCGGCGGCACGTATCGCGGGACAGGCGAGGCAAGGCATGGCGGATCTGGATTATGATCAGTTTGACGGCGGCTATCTGCCCGCCGGTTCCGGGCATCGGTTCGGGCGGTTTGGACATATTGGGGGTGCGGCGCTTTCTGTGGCGCTGGTGATCGGCGGGGCGGTTTGGGCCTATCAGCTTGCGGTGCGCGATGTGGCCGGGGTGCCAGTGATCCGCGCGGTGGCTGATCCGATGCGTCTTGCCCCCTCGAACCCCGGCGGTTCGCAGACGCTGCATCAGGGCCTTTCGGTGAATGCCGTGGCGGCTGCAGGAACTGCCTTGCCGCTTCCCGAAACCCTGACGCTTGCCCCGCGCCCGATGGATCTGGCCGAAGAGGATCAGGCGGGGCTTCAGCCGCTTGATCCGGTGGGTGGTAATAATGTGGTGGCCATTGCCCCCGCGCTTGCCCCGGTTGAACCCGTTGCGCCCGAGGTGGCGGCTCCAGCCCTGCCGGCAACGCAGGAAGATGCCGTCGCCGCCGCCTTGGCCGAAGCTTTGGGGCTTGACAGCCCGGCGCTGGTGACCGAAGGGTCCGTGGTCAGCGGTGTCGACAATGTCACCCCGACGCTGGCCCCGGCAGTGGCCGAGATTGATCCGGAAACGCTGACCGCTGGCACGCTTCTGGTGCAGCTGGGGGCCTTTGACAATCAGGATGAGGCGCGCGGCGAATGGCAGCGCCTGACCGGCAGCTTTACCGATCTGATGGCCGGGAAGTCGCTGGTGATCCAGCCCGCACAAAGCGGCGGCAAGACCTTCTTCCGCCTGCGCGCCCATGGCTTTGCGACCGACGATGACACTCGCCGCTTCTGCACCGCGATGCTGGCTGAAAACGCCACCTGCATCCCGGTCGTCCAGAGATGAGCGAGACCGGCCGTCTGGCCGCGATTTTCGGCTGTGCGGCTGCGATCCTGTCGGCGGATGAGCGCGCCTTTTTCCGCGACACCGATCCATTCGGCTTTATCCTCTTTGCCCGCAACATCGAAACCCCGGATCAGCTTCGCCGCCTGACCGCTGATTTGCGCGAGGCAGTGGGGCGTGATGCGCCGATCCTGATTGACCAAGAAGGCGGGCGGGTGCAGCGGATGCGCGCGCCGCATTGGCGCGAATGGTCGCCGCCTTTGGATGCGGCAAAGGCGGCGGGGGCGGATGCGGCGCGGGTGCTTGGTCTGCGCGCCCGCATCATCGCGGAAGAGTTGCGCGCAGTGGGGATTGATGCCAATTGCGCGCCCGTTGCCGATATCGCGAGCCCCGAGACCCACCCCTTCCTGCGCAACCGCTGCTATGGCGAGACGGTTGCACAGGTGTGCGAACGCGCGCTGGCGGTGGCCAAGGCGCATCTGGCCGCAGGCGTCTTGCCCGTGGTCAAGCATTTGCCCGGCCATGGCCGGGCCACCGCTGACGCCCATCACGATCTGCCAACGGTCACCGCCAGCCGTGAGGAGCTTGCCGCCCAGGATTTTGCCCCGTTCCGCGCGCTGGCAGATCTGCCGATGGCGATGACCGCCCATATCATTTTCGCCGCCTATGACGCCGACCGTCCCGCCACCCAATCGCCCGTGATGATCGACGTGATCCGGCAGGAAATCGGGTTTCAGGGTCTGTTGATGACCGATGATCTCAACATGCAGGCGCTGTCGGGGGATCTAGGAATGCGCACGCGCCGCGCCATGGCGGCGGGTTGCGATATTGCGCTGCATTGCAAAGGCGACATGGCCGAGATGGGGCAGGTCGCGCGCGAGGCGGGTGAACTGACTACCGCTGCCCGCGCCCGGGCCACAGCCGCGCTTGCCTTGCGCAAGGGCCATAGCCCGGTTGACATTGCCGCGCTGGAAGCTGACCTTGTCCGCATGGGGCAGGGTGCGCTTTATGGCTGAAACCGGATCAGAGGATTGGGGCGCAAGCGAGCGTCTGGCCCCTGCCGACCGGCTGGAGGCCGAGGCGCTGATTGTCGATGTCGACGGGTTCGAAGGGCCGCTTGACCTGCTCTTGACGCTGTCACGCACGCAAAAGGTCGATCTGCGGAAAATCTCGGTGCTGCAATTGGCCGAGCAGTATCTTGACTTCGTGCGCAAGGCGGCGGCGCTGCGGATCGAACTTGCGGCTGATTATCTGGTGATGGCGGCCTGGCTGGCCTTTTTGAAATCCCGCCTCCTCTTGCCGCCCGAACCGGGCGAAGAGGGGCCAAGTGCCGAGGATCTGGCGGCCCATCTGGCGTTTCAGCTGGAACGCTTGCAAGCCATGCGCGAAGCTGCGGCCCGGCTTATGGCCCGGGACCAGGTGGGGCGCGATTTCTTTGCCCGTGGCCTGCCCGAAGCGATCACCCATAACCGCGATGTCACCTATGAGGCGACGCTTCTGGACCTGATGCGTGCCTATGCCCGGATCCGGACGCGCGACGAGTTTCGCCCTTATGCCTCTGATCGGCAAGATGTCTATACGATGGAACAGGCGCTTGAACGCATGCGCGACCTTTTGGGCTATGCGGGTGAATGGTCGGATCTCATCTCGTTCCTGCCCGAAGGCTGGGACTCATCGCCTGCCCGGCGGCGCTCGGCCACCGCGTCGCATTTCGCGGCCGTCCTTGAAATGGCCAAGCGCGGCCAGATCCGTTTGAAGCAGGGCGAGACCTTTGCCCCGATCCTGATCCGAAAGGCGGATGGCCCATGAGCGAGCCCATCGAGCAATCCCTGTTCGAAGCGCCCCCGATGGGCGAACAGGAACGGATGGTAGAGGCGATCATGTTTGCCAGCGCCGAGCCAGTGACCTTGGCCGAACTCGTGGCACGCATGCCGCATGGCTGTGACCCGGCCGAGGCGCTGGTCACGCTGCGCCGTCGATATGAGGGGCGTGGGGTGCAGATCGTCAAGGTGGGCGATGCCTATGCGTTCCGCACGGCGGGCGATCTGGGCTTTCTGATGCAGAAGGAACATGTCGAACAGAAGAAACTCTCGCGCGCTGCGATCGAGACGCTGGCGATCGTGGCCTATCATCAGCCGGTGACCCGTGCCGAGATCGAAGAGATTCGGGGAGTGGCCGTGTCACGCGGCACGATTGATCTCTTGATGGAACTGGACTGGATCCGCCTTGGCCGCCGTCGGATGACGCCGGGGCGACCAGTGACCTTTGTGGTGACCGAGCATTTTCTCGATCACTTCGGGCTGGAGTCCGCCCGCGATCTGCCCGGGCTCAAGGAATTGCGGGCGGCGGGGCTTTTGGACAGCCGGCCCTTACCGATGGGGATCGGCGGCCCCACATCCGACGAGGAAGAAGAAGCCAGAACTGGTCAAAGCGAACTTTTTGAGGACTAAGGCATTATGGACAGGATCATTCAGCAGTTGATCGGCTGCTTGCTGGGCCGGTTGATGAGCCGCGCCATTGATGGCGGCATCAGTTTTGTGGCCAATCGGGGTAGGGGCGGCGAAGCTCCTTCGGAGGCCGATCGCCAGCAGGCGCAGGCCGGGCAAGAGCTTACAAAAAAGGCGCGGAAGATGTCCCGCGCCTCTCGTCGTCTGTTCTAGGCCCCAGCATCGGCTGCGCCTGTCGTCGTCGGGATGGCCCTCGACGAGAAGCGCGCCGCGCGCCCGAGGAGAGGCGTCTAGCCCCGCCCGCGGCGTCCGCCGCGACGGCCGCTTGCGGCCTGGCTGGCTGCGGCCGAGGCTTCGGCAAAGGTCTGGCCTGCCTCGACGGCTTCTAGGACCTTGGCAAAGCGGATCCATTCGCCGCCGTTGGCGTCATGGTTCATCAGGAAGTTGGCGGCGCGGATTGCCTCCATTTCCTGCTGACGCACCGGGTTCATGATCGCGCTTGTCATGCCCGCGCCGATTGCCATGGGCAGGAAGGCACCGTTGATGCCGTGACGGTGCGGCAGGCCGAACGAGATGTTCGAAGCACCGCAGGTGGTGTTCACGCCCAACTCTTCCCGCAGGCGGCGCACCAGCGCGAACACCTGCTGGCCGGCCGAGGCCATGGCGCCAACCGGCATGACCAGCGGGTCAACCACGATATCATGCGCCGGAATGCCGAAATCGGCAGCGCGTTCCACGATCTTCTTGGCCACGGCAAAGCGGACATCGGGATCGGGCGAGATGCCGGTGTCGTCGTTGGAAATAGCCACGACCGGCACGTTGTATTTCTTGACCAAGGGCAGCACCAGCTCCAGCCGCTCTTCCTCGCCGGTGACCGAATTCAACAGCGGGCGGCCTTCGCAGGCCATCAGCCCCGCTTCCAAAGCACCGGGCACCGACGAGTCGATGCACAAAGGCACGTCGACGGTCTGCTGCACGATCTCGATCAGTGCCTTCATCAAGGGCGGCTCGACAAAGTTGTTGTCGGCATAGCGGGGGTCTTCAGCCATCTTGTTGGTGAAAACCGCGCCCGAGTTCACGTCCAAAATGGTCGCGCCACAGGCGACCTGCTCCAGCGCGTCCTTTATGACGGTCTCGTAATTGCCCGCCTCCAGTTCTGCCGCCAGCTTCTTGCGCCCGGTGGGATTGATGCGCTCGCCAATGACGGCGAAAGGTTCGTCAAAGCCGATGATGACGGTTTTCGTATTTGATTCAACGACGGTGCGGGTCATTTCTAAACCTTTTTCTTAAGCGTTGGCCGGCACGCCCGAGGCGCCGCCATTGTCGGTGACCCATTGGGCATTGGTCTTGATGCCGCCCAAGGGGAAGAAGTGGACCTGTTCGATGCCAAAGCCGGGATTTGCAGCCTTGTAGGCGGCCAGCTCGGCGACCACTTCGGTCGGCTCGTAGGGCAACAAGAGCTTGGTCACATCCATCGCCCGCTTTTGCAGCACGCGCAGCGAGGGGCCAACACCGCAGGCAATGGCGAATTTGATCAGCGTTTGCAGTTTGGCTGGGCCTGCAATGCCGATGTGAACAGGCAGGTTGATGCCTTCGGCCTTGAGCCGGTTCACCCAGTCGATGACCGGCTGGGCCTCAAAGCAGAACTGCGTCGCCATGGCCATCTTGGCATCGGTGCGTTCGGCAAAGGCCGACTTCCAGCGCGCGGCTTCCATCACCATGCGGTCCGAGCCATCGGGATCGATGTCCTTGTTGCCTTCGGGGTGGCCCGCGACGTGCAGGCGTTCAAAGCCATCAAAGCAGCCAGTTTCCAGAAGCTGCATCGAGCTGTCGAAGCTGCCCAGCTGTTCGGCCGGGTTCCCGGCCAGGATCAGGCCCTGGGTGACCCCGGCCTCGCCCTGATAGCGGGCGACCCAGTCTTGCAGCTGCGCCTTGTCCTTGATGATGCGGGCGGGGAAATGCGGCATCGGATCAAACCCTTCGCAGCGTAGGCGCGCGGCGGTGGCCACCATTTCCTCGATCGGGGTTTCGATATGGGCGATGTAGACGCGGGTTCCCTTGGGCAGGATGTCGCGGAAATCTTCAACCTTCTCGGCGGTGCGCGGCATCACCTCGATGGAATAACCCTTCAGGAAGGCCTCCATCTCGGCATCCTGCGCGCCTGGTGCGGCGTCCTTGGTGTCCTTGCGGAAGAAACTCAGGGCCATGTGGCTCTCCTCGATTGGTTCCTCAGGCTTTCGCCCAGCCTTCGTTTGCAATGAGCGCCTTCAGGCGTTCGGTGTCATATTCGGCCTCAAGCGCGGCGGCGATGGAATTGGCCAAATCGTCCTGCTCACCCTCGGCCTCATAGGGGGGGGCCTTGCGCCATTCGGCTAGATAGGCATCGGCATCTTTGGCGCCGATCTTCATGGCGCAGCGGTCGATGGCCTGTTCAAACCGCTCTGACAGCTGTTTTTTCGCACCCCGACGGCCTTTGCCGACGATGACCTGGGCCGGAATATCGCGCCAGTAGACGATGACAACTTCGGCCATTTCGGCTGATTCCTCTTCTTGTGGTCTTTTGTGTTCTATGCGCCTGATCGCGACAGGCAGGGTCGGATTTCGACATGCCGGGCTGCGGATGCGACCGATCCATGTCACCGGCCCCCATTAGGCCAGCCAAGTCCGGAAATCCAGTGCCATGACCTTGCCCTTTGCCGCTTTGGTTCGGGGCTGGGCGGTTCTTTTCTTGCATGACTGTCACGATGGGCATAGCTTAAGGGCAACCACGTATGGAGGGCGACATGACGCCCGAGCGCCCCCGAGGGGCGGACGCCAAGAAACCTGCGGTAGAGGCCGGGAAACGGGTCTCCCGCAAGCCGCTGTTGTCTGCCCCTGACACAGCCACGGCCCGGCTTTATGCCGCCGTGGACCTTGGCACAAACTCGTGCCGCATGCTGATTGCCCGGCCGACGGGCAGTCAGTTTCAGGTCTTGGACAGCTTTTCCAAGACCGTGCATCTGGGGGCCGGGCTTGAAGCTTCGGGAAGGCTTTCGCACGCCTCGATGGGGCGGACGTTGCAGGCCTTGCGGATCTGCCAGAAGAAGATCGAGCAGCACAATGTGACGCGGATGCGGCTTGTGGCGACCGAAGCCTGCCGGCGCGCGCGCAACGGGCGCGACTTCATGCGCCAGATTCGCCGCGAAACCGGTTTGCAGGTGGAAATAATTCCGGCCGAGGAAGAAGCGCGGCTTGCGGTGATTTCCTGCGCGCCGCTGGTCAATCCGACGACCGAGCAGCTTTTGGTCGTCGACATCGGCGGCGGGTCGACCGAACTTGTCTGGGTTGATCTGTCGGCTGTGGCGCCCGAACAGCGCGGGCGGGCGATCATGGGCTTGCATCGCGGCTTTGCCGCCCAGGGCGAGGGTGGCGCGCGGGTGGTGGACTGGATCTCGGTCCCGCTTGGCGTGGCGACGCTGAAGGACCAGTTCCATGATGTCGAGGATGACGGCGCGCGTTTTGCGCTGATGTCGTGGTTCTTCGAAGAAAACCTTGCCCCCTTCAGCCCCTATAATGCCGCGCAGCCGCGCGACGGGTTCCAGATCATCGGCACCTCGGGCACGGTGACGACGGTTGCCGCCAGTTTCCTGAACCTGCGCCGCTATGACCGGGCCAAGGTGGACGGTTTGCAGATGACCTCGGACCAGATCGACCAGGTGATCCGCGAGTTTCTCTCGCTGGGCCCCGAGGGGCGGTGCAGCGATCCGCGCATCGGGCGCGACCGCCATACGCTCATCATGTCGGGGGCGGCCATCTTGCAGGCGCTGATGCGGATCTGGCCGACCGATCGGCTTTCAGTGGCCGACCGGGGCCTGCGCGAGGGGCTGCTTTACGCCCAGATGACCAGCGACGGCATACTTGAGGACGGACCCTACCTATGAGCGACAAGCCCACCACCGGCAAGAACACCTCAGGGCGCGGCCAGCGTGAATTGCGGGTCCGTGTGAAAACCGCCAAGGGGCGAAAGCTGTCCTCGACGCTGTGGCTGGAACGGCAGTTGAACGATCCTTACGTCCAGCGCGCCAAGCGCGAGGGCTATCGCGGCCGGGCGGCCTACAAGATCATGGAACTTGATGATCGCTATGGATTCCTGAAGCCCGGTGCGCGGGTGGTGGACCTTGGCTGTGCGCCGGGCGGGTGGTGTCAGGTGGCGGTTGGACGGGTCAATGCTTTGGGGCAGAACCCGAAAAAGCCGATTGGCACCATTCTGGGCGTGGACCTGCAAGAGGTGGAGCCGATTGCGGGCTGCGAGATTCATCAACTCGATTTCCTGTCGGATGATGCTGATGAAAAGGTGAAAGGCTGGCTTGGGGGCCGCGCCGATGTGGTGATGAGCGACATGGCCGCCGCGGCGTCGGGCCACAAGGGCACCGACCATTTGCGCATCGTCGCGCTGATCGAGGCGGCGCTGGCCTTTGCCTTTGACGTGCTGGAAGAGGGCGGCACCTTTGTGGCCAAGGTCCTGGCCGGGGGGGCCGAAAACGAGATGCAGGCGGTGCTGAAGCGGTCTTTCCGCAAGGTGGCCAACGTCAAGCCACCCGCCAGCCGTCAGGACAGTTCGGAAAAGTTCGTGGTAGCGATGGGATTTCGCGGCAAGCCCTCGGACGTTCCGCGTGGGCATGTTTCAGACGGTGACGATCTGGCCTGATTGGCTGAAGTGAAACAAAAAAAGGCGCCGTCACGGCGCCCTCTTCTCAAAGGTGTCGGATCCTGGTGGTCACGCACCCCACGAGCGCACCGGCCCGCAATCCATATGCACGAAGTTCGACCGCGAATAGGCCCCGACGCCACCGCCCGAGCAGGCCTTGGCCGCCCGTGCCATCTGCCCTACCGAGCGCGACTTGAGCCGCAGATCGGCCGCCTGCCCCTTTAGGTGCAGCGAGTTCTTGGCGACGCCACGCGACTTTGACCGCAGCATCGCGTTGGTCTCCGGACTGCGATAGCCCGACAGCAGCATATAGGGCTCATTCACATCCATCAGGCGATGGGCCGCGGCCATGACGTCGAAATTGCGAATGTCCATCTTCATGGACTTGCCATTGCGCCAGTCACGCATGAAGTGATTGATTTCCTTAAGAACCTCGGGGATGTATTCGCCTTCGATCCAGTAGATCGTGTCGATGCTTTCACCGGTGCGGCCAGAATACATCCGGATGCGGCGAATGTCGCCCGCGCCCTTGAGATACCCTGCCGAGGCTGTGTAGACCGGGGCTGCGACCAGCGCCGTTGCTGCAAAAGCCCCAAGCAAGCCGCGCCGCGTGAAGCCGTTGGAAGATATGATCGCCATTCTCTGCGCCTGTCCCGTCGATGGTCTTTGACCGCCTGAATCCGGCGGTATTGTTTCGCCACTTACCCCAAGTGCAGCATCGTTATTGCACATTCGGGGCCAGGACCAAAGAAAAGATTGCCCGGATCAGCGGCAGGATGGGGGGGATAGGCAAATTTTTGCTGAATGGCGGGCCGGCAGAGGGGGAAGCCTGCCTAGAGAATTACATTGCATTTGACCCATCGCGCGCCTTGGCTGCTTTGGGCTGATCACTGCGGCGCTGATCGGCGATTTACAGCCGATGCGATTTCGCCGACAATATCGACCCAAATGCACAGACCGTGATGGCCTTCCGTGAAGGGATTGATGTGGAACGCTTTTTTTCGTTTTTTTGTTGCAGGCAGGGCCGGAATTTTACCAGTTCTCTGGCACTGATTCTCGGGCTGGGGGTGTCAGTTCTTGCGGCCGAAACCGCCACCGGTTCAGCCTTTGCCCATTCGGTCACCACCGCTGTCGCGGAAAGCGAAGATCTCGCTGCCTTTTACAAGGCCAGTTCCTATGCCGATCTGTGGACCGGGCCGGATGACGCCCCGCGCCGTCAGACGGCCTTGACCGCCTTTGCCCGCGCAGGCGATCACGGTTTGCCCATCGCGCGCTATGATGCCCAGCGCCTGATTGCAGCGTTTCGGGCGGCGCGCACCGAACGCGACCGGGGCGAGGTCGAGGCGGCGATGAGCCGGGCTTATCTCGACTATGCGCGGGACATTTCCTCGGGCGTGCTGACGCCGTCAAAGGTGGATGACGGCATCGTCCGCGAGATCATCCGACCCGATCCGCGCAGCTTGATCGAAGGGATTGCGGCAACCGGGGATCCTTCGCAGTTCCTGCAGGATCTGGCACCAAAGGCGCCTGAATATGCCCGGCTGATGAAAGAAAAGCTGCGGCTTGAGGCGGTGATGGCCCAAGGCGGCTGGCCGCAGGTGCCCCAAGGCGAAAGCCTGAAGCCGGGGGCAGCCGGGGCCACGGTTGTTGCGCTGCGCGACCATCTGGTGGCGCGCGGCTATCTGGCCCCCAGCGCGACGGCCAGCTATGACCGCAGCCTGTTGCCTGCGGTTCAACGCTTTCAGCTGGACAATGGCATCACCGCCGATGGCGTCGCGGGAAGCGCCACGCTTGCCGCGCTGCGGGTTCCGGCCGAAGAGCGGCTGAAGTCGGTGATCGTCGCCTTGGAAAGGCTGCGCTGGCTCAGGGATGCCCCGCGCGGAGAGCGCCATGTCTGGGTGAACCTGCCCGAATTCATGGCCAGCATCGTCGATGAAGGCCGCACCACCTTTCAGACCCGTGTGGTGATCGGCAAGGATGTGCCCGACCAACGCAGCCCCGAGTTCTCCGACGAGATGGAGTATATGGTCATCAACCCGTCATGGGGGGTGCCGCGGTCGATCATCGTCAAAGAGTATTTGCCGCTTCTGCAGCGCAACCGCAATGCGGTGGGCCATTTGCAGGTGGTGGACAACAAGGGCCGTGTGGTGCCGCGCGGGGCGGTGAATTTCGCGGCCTATTCGGCGTCAAGCTTTCCCTTTGGTCTGCGCCAGCCGCCATCGGATGGCAATGCCTTGCGCAAGGTAAAGTTCATGTTCCCCAATGTGCACAATATCTATCTGCACGGCACACCGGCGAAAAACCTCTTCGCCCATGAGGTGCGCGCCTATAGCCATGGCTGCATCCGGCTGGGTGATCCGATCGACTTTGCCCATGTGCTCTTGGCCGCCCAAGAGGCAGATCCCAAGGGGCTGTTCCAGCGCGAGCTGGACAGTCGGCTTGAAACCTCGGTCTCGCTGGACCGCAAGGTGCCGGTGCATCTGGTCTATTTCACCGCCTGGCCCACGGCGCGCGGCCAGATCGGCTATCGCAACGATGTCTATGGCCGCGACGCGCGGCTTTTCGTTGCCTTGGCCGAGGCTGGGGTGGTCTTGCCGGGCGAACAGAGGTAAATCAAAGGTCTGAACCGACCGCGGAGGACGCCATGGCCCATTCGATTGCCGAGATTGCCGCTGCCCTTGGGGCGCAGGCGGTTGGCGATCTTGGCCTTGTGGTCCGGCGTGCCTCAGAGCCGGCGATGGCGGGGCCCGAGGATCTGGCGCTGGCGATGGACCCCCGGTATGCGGGCGGGCTGTCGCAGGGCAGGGCGCAGGCCGCGATGCTTTGGCCCGGTGCCGACTGGCAGGGTCTGGGTCTGAAGGCCGCAATCTTTGCGCCGCGCGGACGGCTGGCCATGGCCGGGCTTTCGGTCATGATGGACGAAGGCCCGCAGATTGCGCCGGGCATCCATCCGATGACGGTGATCGACCCTTCGGCGCAGATCGGCCAAGGGGCGGCCATCGGGCCCTTCGTCACCATTGGCGCGGGTGTGCGGATCGGCCTGCGGGCGCGGATCGCAAGCCATGTCTCGGTGGCCGAGGGCGCCGTTATCGGCGATGACGCGCTGATCTTGCAGGGCGTGCGCATCGGCGCGCGGGTGCGGATCGAAGATCGCTTCATCTGCCAACCGGGTGCGGTGATTGGGGCGGACGGGTTTTCCTTTGTGACGCCTGAAAAGTCCGGGGTTGAAGAAATTCGCGAAACCCTTTCACAACGCAACGAAATTCATGAGCAGACCTGGACGCGGATTCATTCCTTAGGTTCGGTGATGATCGGCGATGATGTGGAAATCGGTGCCAATTGCACGATTGACCGCGGCACCATCCGAGACACAGCCATCGGGCGCGGCACCAAGTTCGATAACCAGGTGCATATAGGCCATAACGTTCAGGTGGGCGAAGACACGCTCTTGTGCGGTCAGGTCGGTATCGCAGGGTCAAGCCGCATCGGCAGCCGGGTGGTGCTGGCGGGGCAGGTGGGCGTCAATGACAATATCTTTGTCGGAGATGATGTCATCGCCGGGGGCGGGACCAAGATCTTTACCAATGCGCCAAAGGGCAGGGTCCTTTTGGGCTATCCGGCGGTCAAGATGGAAACCCATGTCGAGCTGCAAAAGGCTTTGCGCCGCCTGCCGCGTCTGGGCGCCCGGGTCGCCGCACTGGAAACTGTCATTGCCCCGTCATCTGTGCCCCCTAACACTGAGGAGGACTGAGGCGATGGAGGCCGAGATGGATGGACCCCTGTGGATTGACGTGACTGTGGCCGAACGGGTGCGAGCCATTGTGGCGCAGCATGTTCAGCGCAACATCCAGGATGTTTCGCTGAACGACCGCATGTCGGATCTGGGCTTGGACAGTCTGGGCCTTGTCGAGCTGATCTTCGCGCTGGAAGAGGCGTTTGATGTTTCGGTTCCCTTCAACGCCAATGAGGGCGGCACGGGTGGACCTGATCTCTCGACGATCGGCGCGGTGGTTTCGGCGGTGGAAGGATTAATCGCGGCCAGATGAGGCGGGTGGTCATCACTGGGGCCGGCACGGTCAACCCTTTGGGCCATGACGTGGCGACAACGCTGGCGGCGATGCAGGCGGGTCACTGTGCGATAGGCCCTTTGGACATTCCCGACATCGACCGGCTTGCCGTGAAAATCGGGGCCTCTGTGACCGGCTTTGACCCCAACCACCATTTCGAAAAGGGCAAACTGGAGCTTCTGGATCGCCAGGTGCAATTTGCGCTGGTGTCGGCGCGTCAGGCCATGGCCGGGGCGGGACTGTCCCCCGATCCGGCGCGCACGGCGGTGATCATGGGCACGGCGGGTGGTGGGCTCATCACCTCGGACGAGGCCTATCGGGCGGTCTATGCCGAGGGCAAGAATCGTGTGCATCCCTTTACCGTGCCGCGGCTGATGCCTTCGGCGGCGGCCAGCCATATCTCGATGGACATGGGGCTGACGGGGCCGACGTTTACCGTCTCATCGGCCTGCGCCTCCTCCAACCATGCGATTGGCCTTGCCGTTCAGATGCTGCGTTCGGGGATGGTGGATGCCGCGCTTGCCGGGGGATCAGAGGCGATGCTCTCGTTTGGCGGGCTCAAGGCCTGGGAGGGCTTGCGCGTCATGGCGCCCGACGCCTGCCGTCCGTTTTCGACCGGGCGCAGTGGCATGGTGCAGGGCGAGGGGGCGGCGGTCTTCGTGCTGGAGACGCGTGAGGCAGCGCTTGCCCGCGGGGCACCCGTTCTGGCCGAGATTGCAGGTTTTGGCATGACTTCGGATGCTGCCGATATCGTGATGCCTGACCCGGACGGTGCGGCGCGGGCGATGCGGGCGGCATTGGCCGATGCCGGGTTGTCACCAGAGGCAGTGGATCACGTCAACGCCCATGGCACCGGGACGACGGCCAATGACCGCAGCGAAACCGAGGCGCTACGCCGGGTCTTTCGCGCGCGGTTGGCGCAGGTGCCGGTGACGGCGACCAAGTCGCTCCATGGTCATCTGATCGGCGCGGCGGGCGCGGTTGAGCTTTTGGGCTGTCTGTTGGCGTTGCAAAAGGGGCTGATCCCGCCGACTGCCGGATATCTCGGCCCGGACCCGGCCTGTGATGTGGATCTTGTCACCGGGTCCGCGCGGGCAGCCTCGATTGATCTGGTGCTGTCCAATGCCTTTGCTTTTGGCGGGCTGAACGCGGTGCTGGCCCTGACCCGAGCCAAGCCGGACTGATAGAAAGGAAAAGCCCGCCGGGCTGCGGCGGGCTTTGTCTAATGTCCTTGCGGTGGCGCTTATTCGGCCAAGGTCGCGGCAACAGCCTCAAAACCTGCGGTAAAGCCCTTGAGCGAGACGTCCAGATTGACCGCCGTATCGGGGGCCGCGGCGGGAACCACAGTGACCGTGGCCTTGCCGCCCTTCTTGAACTGCTCCACCTCCTCGGCGGTAAAGCCGACGCGGGCGATGCAGCCGATCTGGGTGCAGAAGGTGAAGGGGTAAAGCTTGGCCTCAGCGGTGTCGATCTTGATGGTCAGGGATTTGGTCAAGAGCGTTTCAAGCGGCACGACCACGGTTGCGCCCGCCGCCGCCTTGCCGCCCGGCGGCAGGGCAAAGACTGAAAACTCCGATACGGCATTGCCATCGGCATCCTTCAGAAGCTGGAACAGCTGGCAGGGGTCCTTGCCCTCCGCCGTCTTTTCGCAGCGCTGCTCCCACTGATCGAAGGTCGCCGCGAGATAACCCTGGCCAACCTGCGCGGTTTCGGCGGTCAGCACAGCCGGGGCTGCGTTGGCCTCGGTGCCCATCGACAGATCTTGGGCCGGTTCCGCCTCTTGGGCCGATGCGACAAGCGGGGAAAGGGTGGACAGGAACAGCACGGACAGGGCCAGCACGGCCGACAGCGACAGGCTGTGAAAAAGGGAACGCGTTGACATGGTCTGACTTCCTTGCAAATGCCTCGCGACGCGCATAGCACGCCGCCGCCGCCAAGTCAGGTGGCAAAGCGCGCCTTTGCGACGCACCTCGGCAAGATCCCGCGCAAGACTTTGGAAACTAACGGAAAAAGGGCCGGATGACCGACCCTTTTTCTTCTAATTATTCTCCCTGTCGGACTGGCCGACCTTGTGAGGCTGACGCTATTGCTGTTTCACAAGCGCGTCAACAGGATTTCGCTGGGATTGTGCCCAAAACAATCCGACATTGGTTTTGGCCAGAAAAAACCGCGCCCCATGCAGGGCGCGGCCAGTTGACAGGAAGGAAGTCATCACCAAAGCGCAAATCGCCGCTTGGGCAAGATCAGGCTGGCACAGACGGGTTTAGAATGTATTTTGATCGCGCGCCGCGCCCGCGGGGGCGGCAGGTATTTGTTACAATTCATTGCACATGGGGGCGGGCATGTCGGACGCGATTTTTGTGGGTGGGGGTGGAGAAGATTATGGCGTGCCGCAAAACCTCTTGCTCAAATACGGCAATCGGCACGGGTTGATCGCCGGGGCGACCGGCACCGGCAAGACGGTGACGCTGCAGATCCTGGCCGAAGGGTTTTCGGCCGCCGGGGTGCCGGTGTTCATGGCCGATGTCAAAGGCAATCTGGCCGGCATCGCGCAGCCCGGATCGGCGGAGCACAAGCTGCATGAGCCGTTCATGAAGCGGGCGGCCACCATCGGGCTTGATCTGCAGTATCAGGCGTTTCCGGTCGCCTTTTGGGATCTGTTCGGGGAACAGGGCCATCCGATCCGCGCCACTGTAGCCAAGATGGTACCTTTGCTCTTGAGCCATCTTTTGGAGCTGACCGAACCGCAAGAGGGCGTGCTGAACGTCGCCTTCCGTCTGGCCGATGAAGAAGAACTGCCGCTTCTGGATCTGAAGGACTTGCAGGCGCTTTTGACCTTCATCGCCGAAAACGACAGCGAGATTTCGGCGCGCTATGGGCTTGTCTCGACCACATCGATCTGGGCGATCCAGCGCCGCCTTCTGGTTTTGGAAAATCAGGGTGCCGCGCAGATGTTCTGCTAGCCTGCGCTGGAACTGGCCGACCTGATGCGCGTGGACGCGCAGGGGCGCGGCATGGTCAACCTGCTGGCTGCCGACAAGCTGATGAATTCCGGACCCCGGCTTTATGCGACCTTCCTTCTGTGGCTGTTGTCCGAGCTTTTTGAGGAACTGCCCGAGGTGGGCGATCCCGAAAAGCCAAAGCTGGTCTTTTTCTTCGACGAGGCGCATCTGCTGTTCAACGGCGCGCCCAAGGCGCTGGTTGTCAAGGTTGAACAGGTGGCGCGGCTGATCCGCTCCAAGGGGGTGGGGGTCTATTTCATCACCCAAAACCCCGCCGACGTGCCCGAGATGATTCTGGGCCAGCTCGGCAACCGCGTCCAGCATGCGCTGCGCGCCTTTACGGCCAAGGATCAGAAGGGGCTGAAGCTTGCGGCCGAAACCTATCGGCCGAACCCGCGCTTTGCCATTGAAGAAGCGATCCGTGATGTCGGCACCGTCGAGGCGGTGACCTCGTTCCTTGAGGCCAAGGGTGTGCCGGGCAGGGCCGAGCGCACCTTGGTGCGCCCGCCCTCGTCGCAGCTTGGGCCGATTGACCCGGCGATCTGGGCGCAGCTGATGCGGGCCTCGGGGCTGGGGGCAAAATATGACATGCCCATCGACCGCGATTCGGCTTACGAACGGTTGCGCGCCAAGGCCGAGCGCGCCGCTCGCGATGCGGCCGAGGCCGAAGAGCGCGCGTTGCGGGTCGAAGAAGAGCGCGAGTTCGCCCGCGCCCGCCGCTATGATGCCGATGACAGCGACGCGCGTGGGACCAGCCGTCGCAGCACCCCCAGTCGCAGCACAGGCCGCAGCGATTCCATCGGAACGGCCTTTGCCAAAAGCTTTGCCCGCCAGTTGGGAACCAAATCGGGGCAAGCCATTGTGCGCGGTGTTCTGGGATCCATTTTCGGACGACGGTGAGGGCCAAGGGCGCAGCACCCTGCTGCCCTGTTGATGCCCATCATTTGATGCCCGTTTTCCGCCCCGGCTGTGCCGCATTTCGCAGATATACCCTGTGATGGGGAATGTCTGCGAAAGGTCTGCCGATGGCTTTGACAGCCGCCGAACAATTCATGCTAGAACTTGTGAACCGCGCGCGGCTCGATCCTTTGGGAGAGGCGGCGCGGCACGGAATTGATCTGAACCAGAACCTTGCGGCCGGGCAACTGCATGGCGGTGCACGCGGCGTTCTGGCACCCGAGGCAGCGCTGGAACTTGCCGCAAGCCGCCATTCGCAATGGATGCTTGCGGCCGATGTCTTTTCCCATACCGGGGCCAACAACAGTACGCCCACCCAGCGCGCGGCGTCGGCTGGCTATGAAGGATGGGGTGCAGGCGAAAACATCAGCTGGCGCGGCACGACCGGGACGCTGAACCTGGAAACCACCATCGGCCAGCAGCACTCTGACCTGTTCCTTTCGGCCGGACACCGCGCGAACCTGTTGTATGATGGCTATCGTGAAATCGGCATCGCCCAGGAGGCTGGGCAGTTCCGCTATAATGGCGTGACCTACAATGCCTCGATGGTGACGCAGAATTTCTCGTCGCAATCCGATGTCCATTACGTCACCGGCGTGGTCTATCAGGACCTGAACAACGATCGCTTCTATTCCATCGGCGAGGGCCGGGGCGGGGCGGTGTTTTCCACGCCGGGCGATCAGACCACCAGTGCAAGCGCCGGTGGCTATGCGCTCGAGGCGGTTGAAGGCGGGCTTGTCAGCGTCAGCGGCACCGTGGGCACGCGCAGCTTCTCGGTCAAGATCCTGGTTGATGACGTCAATGCCAAGCTGGATGTCGTCAACGCCAATACCTTCCTCGCCTCGGCCGACCTGACGCTGGTGTCGGGCATCCATAATGCCCGGCTGATCGGGGCAGGGTCGATTGACGCCACCGGAAACTCGGCGGCCAACACGTTGGAAGGTAACGGCGCACGCAACATCTTGTCAGGCGGTTCAGGCAATGACCGGCTGTTCGGCAACGGCGGCCATGACAGCCTCAGCGGCGGTAGCGGAAATGATGTGCTTTCGGGTGGGACAGGAAATGACGTCCTGCGCGGTGGTAGCGGCAATGACCAGCTTTATGGCAGCTCGGGCCGCGACACGCTTTATGGCGACAGCGGCGATGATCTTCTCTCCGGGGGCAGCAGCGCCGACGTCTTTGTGTTCAGCTCCGGTGCCGGAGACGATGTCATCACTGACTTTACTTCGATCGACATCCTTCGGCATAGCAGCCGGCTTTGGGGCGGCGTGACGACCGATGCCGACAAGGTGGTGGCCGATCACGCGCGTATCCTGTCGGGCGATGTGGTGATCGACCTTGGCCAGGGCCATTCGGTGCGGCTGGATGGCGTGACAAGCCTGAGCGGGCTTGCCGACCAGATCATTCTGGTCTGAGCGGCGGCCGTCCGGTCACAGCGGCCGGATGCGCAGCTTTGTGATCCGGTTCTCGCGGCGTTGCAGGACCTGAAAGCGGAACCCGTGAAAGCTGAAGGCCTGGCCTTCCAGCGGGATCATCTGCGCCTCGTGAATGACGAGGCCCGCGATGGTGTTGGCCTCGTCATCGGGCAGGTTCCATTCCATCGCCCGGTTAAGATCGCGGATCGTCATCGCGCCTTCCGCCAGCCAGGCCCCGGTTTCATCGCGGCTTAGACCGGCATCGCGCGCAACCACGTCGAATTCGTCGGTGATCTCGCCCACGATTTCCTCAAGGATGTCTTCCAGCGTGATCAGCCCCTGAATGGCGCCGTATTCGTCGACCACGATTGCGAAATGGGTGCGCCGTTTCAGAAACTCGCGCATCTGTTCGTCCAGCGTCGTTGTGTCGGGGATGAAGTAAGGCTTCATCGCCACCTTGACGATATCCAGCTTCTCCAGCCCTTCACCGGCGCGGCGCAGGCGGTCCACCTCGCGCAAGAGATCCTTGGCATGGATGACGCCCAGGATGTTTTCTTCATCGCCACGATAAAGCGGCAGGCGCGAATGGGCCGAGGCCAAGACCTCGGAGATCAGCGCATCGGGCGGCAGATCGGCGTCGATCAACTCGATCTGGCGGCGGTGCTTCATGATCTCGTCCACCGTCCGCTCACCCAGATCCAGCGCGCCTAAAAGCCGGTCACGGTCTTCCTTTTCCATCGCGCCTTCGGAATGGCCAAGCGAGATGGCGCCTACGATTTCCTCTCGAAGCGCAAGGATCTTGCTGTCGGGGTCAGCCTTTACGCCCACCAGCCGCAGCAAAAGCCGCACCAAGGCGCGAACAACGGTGACGATGGGAGAGAACAGCACGATCAAGACCCGGATCACCGGGGCCACACGCTGTGCGACCGCCTCGGGGAAGGTGATGGCCAGCGTCTTGGGCATCACCTCGCCAAAGACCAAGATCAGCACGGTCATCACAGCCGAGGCCACCGCAACGCCGCTGTCGCCAAAGGCCTTTGTCAACAGCGCCGTGGCCAGAGAGGCCGATAGGATGTTGACGATATTGTTGCCCAGAAGCAACGCTCCGATCATCCGTTCGCTGTCATCGGTGACCTTCATCGCGGACACCGCCCCCGATGACCCCTTGTCTGCCAATTGCTTGAGCTTGCCGCGCGACGATGCGGTGAGGGCGGTTTCTGACCCTGAAAAGAAGGCTGACATGACCAATAGGCACAGGATGGCCACGGCAGTCAGCCAAAAGGCGGTGTCCATGAAACTTGTCTCGGGCATGGGTCAGATCACTTCAGGGTTTCGGTTTGGCCAAGGGATGATGCGTTAGCACCAGGGATTTCAACTGATCATCCAGCACATGCGTGTAAATCTCGGTCGTTGCAACATCTGCGTGACCCAGAAGCGTCTGGATCACCCGCAGATCGGCGCCGCCAGCCAGAAGATGGGTGGCAAAGGCGTGGCGCAGGGTGTGGGGGGTCACCTTGGCCGGGTCCACCCCGGCCAGCGCCGCGATGTCCTTGATCAACAGGTAGAAATGCTGCCGTGTCAGATGCCCGTCGGCCCCCGGTCCGGGAAACAGCGCCTTTTGCGGCGGGCGACCTGCCTTGCGTGCCTTGGCCTCTTCACCGTCGCGATGAACCAGCCAGGCCGCAAGGGCTGCGCGTGCGGGGTGCGACAGCGGCACCATGCGCTCTTTGCCACCCTTGCCACGGACCAGAATCATCTGCGGATCGCCGCGCACCGCCGCAACAGGCAGGCCCACAAGTTCCGACACCCGCATGCCGGTGGCATAGAGAAGTTCCACCAGCGCGCAATTGCGCAGCCGTTCACCCGGGCTGCGGCCCTTGCTGCGGGCGGCGTCCAGAAGCCGGTCCACCTCGTCATGGCCAAGGGTCTTGGGCAAGCGCTGGCTGGCCCCAGGCCCGCTGATGCGCAAGGCGGGATTGTCCGGCCGCCAGCCTTCGTCATGGGCAAAGCGGAACATCTGGCGGATCGCCGAAAGTCGCCGCGCCCTTGTTGCCTTCGACAGCCCCTCGGCCTCGCAGCCGATCAGATAATCCTCGACCGCGGCGCGGGGCAGGCTGTCAAAGCCAAGGTGCCGCCGGGCGGCCCATTCGGCAAAGTCCTTCAGATCCCGGCCATAGGCGAGAAGCGTGTTGCGCGCCGCATTGGCCTCGGCGGCTTGCGCATCCAGAAAGGCCGAGATCCAGCGTTCTGACACGGCCTAGCCCCGCCGTTCCAGAAGCATCAATTGCAAGGCCGTTGCCCGGGCGGTGTCTTCAAACCCCAACCGCCGCAACAGGGCAAGGCCCTCGGTGAGCTTGTTCAACTCGCCATGCAAGCCTGCCTCGATCCGAGCCATGGCCAGCATCAGCGCCTCGCCGATGCGGTTTTGCGTCAACAGAAGCCGGGCGTCAGCCGAAAACACCGCTTCCGAGCCGTCAAAGGCCGGCGCCACGGCGCGGGCCATGCTGTCGGGCGGGGCAAGGCCCTGCACGCGGCCCCGGGCAAGCCCGGCCAGAAACTTGCCACGCACATCGTCTGGCACATGGCGGCTGGCCGAAAGGCGCAGGAAGTCGGGCGACAGCAGGCCCAGATCATAGGCTATCCGCGCCGCATCGCCGCTGAGCGGCAACCGGGCAAGGTCCTCGGCAAAAAGCGTGGCAAAGGCCACTTCGATCTCGACATCGGCCATCCGGGCATAGGCCAGCGGCAGGCGCTGCTCCACAGCCGTGACATCGCCTGCCTCAAGCGCCGCTTCAAAGCGCTGAAAGGCGTCCACCCGGTCCCAGACCCCGCCCGAGGCCGCCGGATCGCGCTGGGTAAAGATGCCCAAAAGCAGATTGGGCGAAATTGCGCCTGCCCGCGCCAGACGTTCGGCCGCCTCGGCTTGGGCTTTCCAGCCGGCGCGTTCCGACAGATCGGCATGGGCAAAGGCCACGGGCAGGGTAGACGTGGGCAAGGGTTCGCCAATGGCTTCATAAAGCCGCCAGATCAGCGGGGTCACGGGTTTCGGCGGCGGTGGGGCGGGCTCATCCTCAAAGGCTTCGGCATCCAGAAACCGGGTCAAAAGCTCATCTTCGGTTTCGCTGATATGGCCAAGCGCTTGCGCCGTGCGCAGCGTCAGGGCGGCCGCGCCCCAATCGCCCCAGCGCGCCACGCAAAACACCCGTGTCGGCAGGGTGGGCGCAAGATCGGGGGTCTCGCTCAGGGCCGCGCAGGCACGATCCTCGTGGCCGGTCAGAAGCGCCACGTCGAAACTGCGGCGAAAGAGTTCCGGCGTGCGGGCGGGCAGGGCCGCTTCCAAAAGCGCCTGCGCCTGCTCCAGCGCTCCAACCGACAAAAGCTTGTCCATCCGCGCCATCAAGAGCCGCCCCTCTTGGCCACTGTCCGCAGGCGGCAAAGCCTCGGCCAGAAGAACGGTGTTCAACAAGGCCTGGAGCGCGGGAAGGCCAACCGGATCGGCACGCGTCAGCGCCGCGGCCGCCTCATCTGTCAGGCCAAGCCCCCAAAGCGCATGGGGAAAGCCGGTTTGCGCCGGGGTCAAAAGCCCCACAGCATCGGGCGAGGGGCCGCCCAGGACCGAAACCGCAACCTCGGCCGGCAAGGCGCCTTCGCGGGCGATGGGGGCCTCGTCGGGCGGCGGTTGCAGGCGCGGGGCCCCTGCAACCGCATTTGGCAAGACGGTTTTTTCCGGCGCGGTCACGGGTTGGGACAGCCAGTCAATCGCTGAAAGGGGGGCCGATCCTGCGCCTGCCGCTGACGGGTTGGGGCGGCTATGGCCGGTCTCTGCCTCGGCCAAGACGGGTCCTGCTGGCAGCATCAGGGTCAGGGCCAGCGTCACAACATGAATTGGAGATGGCCGCTTAGCTGGCATCGAGGGTGACCGGCTGACGAATCTCCTGTGATGCAGGGGTCAGATCGCCAAGATAGGCATAGCCCACAAACGCGCCAAACCCCAGGATCCCCAGCACCACCACCAGTTTTAAAAGCCGCGCCATCTGCTGCCTGCCATTTCCCCCCGGCTCTGCCGGGGCGTCGCCATTTCTTAGCCATCCGTAGCGCCTTCGCGGCTGCGAGCGGCGCTCTCGTGTCGAATATATATGGCATTCGCGCCGAGTTCACGCCATTCAGGGAAGAAAGTTGACATTCGGCGGGGCTTTGCGCGGCGGCGTCCTGTCAGGCGAGAGGGATTTGCGGTGCGGCTGAGGAAAACCGCGGTGATGGTGGGCATGATGGGGGCGGGAAAGACCGCCGTCGGAACGGCTTTGGCCCGGCTCTTGGGGGTGCCGTTCCGTGATTCGGATGAGGAAATCGTCCGCGCCGCCAATCGGTCCATTGCGGAAATCTTCGAACGCGACGGAGAGCCCTTCTTTCGCGCCCGCGAGACCGAGGTGATCGGTCGGCTTCTGGCCGGGGAACCGGCGATTCTGTCGGTTGGCGGCGGGGCTTTTCTGTCAGAAACCAACCGCGCGCTGATCCGCGCCCAGGGCGTGTCGGTCTGGCTGCGCGCCGATCTTGAACTTCTGTGGCAGCGGGTCCGCCACAAGACGACACGACCGCTTCTGCGCACCGACAATCCGCGCGAAACCCTGCGTGGGCTTTATGAGGCGCGTCTGCCGTTTTATGAAAAGGCCGATCTGGTGGTAGATGCCGCTGCCGATTTGTCGGTTGAGGATATGGCGCGCCGCGTGTTGCAGGCGTTGGCCGCGCGACCGGACGTGCTGGAAAGGGACTGACCGATGAATGTGGATGTGGTGCCCGTCCTGCTGGGGGCGCGCAGTTACGAGGTGCGCATCGGCGCAGGTCTGATCGCGCGGGCCGGGGCCGAGATTGCGCCGTTCCTGAAACGCCCCCGGGTGGCCGTGGTCACCGATGATACGGTGGCCGCGCATCATCTTCTCAACCTAGCCGAGGCACTTGAGGCCCAAGGCATCGCAATGGTGGCGTTGTCGGTGCCGCCGGGCGAGGGCTCGAAAGGCTGGGAGCAATATGCCCGCGTCTCAGAATGGCTTTTGGAACAAAAGGTTGAACGGCGCGATATCGTGATCGCCTTTGGCGGCGGGGTGGTCGGCGATCTTGTGGGCTTTGCCTGTGCCACCTTGCGGCGGGGCGTGCGCTTTGTGCAGATCCCGACGACGCTTCTGGCGCAGGTGGACAGCAGCGTCGGCGGCAAGACGGGCATCAACACCGCCCAGGGCAAAAACCTGATTGGCGCGTTTCATCAGCCCACCTTGGTGCTGGCCGATATTGCTGTTCTCAACACATTGGAAAGCCGCGATTTTCTGGCGGGCTATGGTGAGGTTGTGAAGTATGGCCTTCTTGGGGATGTCGCGTTTTTCGATTGGCTGGAAACCCATGGTCCGGCCTTGGCGGCAGGCGATATGGCGCTGCGTCAACGTGCGGTCAAACGCTCGGTCGAAATGAAGGCGGGGATCGTCAGCCGCGACGAAACCGAAGAAGGCGAGCGCGCGCTTTTGAACCTTGGCCATACCTTTTGCCACGCGCTGGAAAAGGCGACGGGCTATTCCAGCCGCTTGTTGCACGGCGAAGGTGTGGCCATCGGCTGCGCTTTGGCCTTTGAACTGAGCCAGCGGCTGAGCCTGTGTTCGCAAGAGGCGCCAAGTCGCGTTCGCGCCCATCTGCGTGCCATGGGCATGAAGGTGGATATCTCTGATATTCCAAGCGATTTGCCCGATGCGGCGGGGCTTTTGGCGCTGATGGGGCAAGACAAGAAGGTGGTTGATGGCAAGCTGCGCTTCATTTTGGCCCGCGGCATCGGTCAGGCCTTTGTTGCCGATGATGTGCCGGGGGATGCTGTGACGGCCGTTCTGGCCAATGCCTTGCGTGGCAGATTTTGATGTAGACTCTTCAGATTTCACCGCAAGGCGTTGTTTTTTCGTTATGATTGCGAGATCTGTCTGTTTTCCATCAAGATTGCTTGCACCCATGTGGCCGGTCGGGCTAGGTAAGGCCACTCCAGTGCCTTCAAGATGAGACCGATCATGAGCGATGCGAACGACGCCTACAATGTCACCGCCGACGAGTTGCGGCAGTTCATTGAACGGTTTGAGCAGCTTGAGGCGGAAAAGAAAGACGTCACCGAACAGCAGAAAGAGCTGATGGCCGAGGCCAAGGGGCGCGGTTACGACACCAAGGTGATGAAGAAGGTGATCGCACTGCGCAAGCGCAAGCCCGACGAGATTGCCGAGGAAGAGGCAGTTCTGGACATGTACAAGGCCGCGCTCGGCATGTCGTGACGGGCCAAGTTGCCGGGTCGCCCGCTTCACGGTGCCAGAAAGGTGATCTCGTCCATCTGCGCGATCCGCGCCACGTCCTCTTCGTATGTCGCGGTCATTTCGGACACCATGTCAGCCGTCCATCCGGGCATCTCGATGTCCTGATCCACCCGCTCGGGCAGGGCGAACTTGTCAAGGAAGGCCGAGACGATCTTGCGCCGCTGCATGACGCTTTGCGGGGGGTGGCTGTCAAGGTATGCCTGCATCCGTGTCATGCCTTCGCCTGACATCAGGCTGGTCAAAAGATCATCCTCGCCTTGCAAGACCACATCTGCGGGCAAGCCTGCCACGCTGCGCAAGACTTCGGGCCAGACAAGCGGTGTATCCTCGTCACACCAGATCGTCAGCGGCGCATCGGGGTTGGAATCAAGGATCCGCTCGATCACATCGGACCAATAAAGATTGAGCGGGTCGGCCCCGGCCAGAAACTCGGCACAGCTCACGGGTTGCAGCCGGTCGTAAAGCAGCGGCAGGAACGAGGCGGGGTTGCGGATGGCCAGATGAAATTCGGCCTCGATCTCGGGAAATATCTGGCAAAAGGCGCGCACCCTTTCGCCTGCGGCCGGATAGAGCCGGTCCTTCAGAACGTAATTCGGCAAGGACAGAAAGCTGTCCCAGGACAGGATCAGACGCGCGGCGCGATCTTCTTCAATGATCTGTTCCAGAATCAGCGCCTGATCGTCCAGCGAGGCGGCCTGGCCCTTCAGCTTGGTGGCCGTTTCGCGCAAGAGCGTACGATAGCGTTTTGGCTCCGGCACGACGATTTCGTGCTGCATCAACACATCGCGGTTCTTCAAAAGGCAACGCAACAGCCGTTCGTCATCGGTGAAATGGGCCCCAAGGTGGTAGGCGATCCGCATAATCTACTCGGCTCAAATCTTGTTTTTTTATGGGGCAACTATAATGGCTTTTCTGGACAGGGAAACCGCTTTCCACTAAGCCCGGCCCATGTTGACCAAGCAAAACAGTCGGATTGTAGGGCAGGGCCTGTGGCCCGATCGCTGGACGCTGGCCGCGCTGGTCATTCTTGCGGTCGTGCTGGCGCCCTTGCTGGCAGTGTTCTGGATCGCGCTGCATCCCAGTGAAAACATCTGGCCGCATCTGATGGCCACGGTGCTGCCGCGCTATTTCACCACGACGCTGGTGATGATGGCGGGCGTCGGGATCGTGACGGCGGCGGTCGGCACGGGCGCCGCGTGGCTTGTCACCATGTGCCGCTTTCCGGGTCGGGGGTGGCTGGTGCATGCCCTGTTGTTCCCGCTGGCGCTGCCGGCCTATGTCGGGGCCTATGCGCTTGTGGATTTTCTCGACTACGCCGGCCCGTTTCAGACCGCTCTGCGCACGGCCTTCGGCTGGCAGGATGCCCGCGACTACTGGTTTCCAGAAATTCGCAGCACCTGGGCGGCCATCCTTGTGCTGTCGGCCGCGCTTTACCCCTATGTCTATCTTCTGACCCGTCAGGCCCTGCGCGAGCAGTCAGGCGGGGTCTATGAGGTGGCGCGGGCGCTTGGCACCGGGGGCTGGGGACTGTTCTGGCGGCTGGGCCTGCCGCTGGCCCGTCCGGCGATTGCGGCAGGCGTGGCACTGGCGCTGATGGAAACCGTGGCTGATTTCGGCACGGTTGCCCATTTCGGAGTGCAGACCCTGACGACGGGGGTGTTTTCCACCTGGCTTAACGGCAGCAACGCCGGCGGGGCGGCCCAGATTGCCGGGGTCATCATGATGCTGATCTTCGTTCTGGTCGCGCTTGAGCGGATCAGCCGGCGCAATGCCCGCTTTCACCGCGCTGCCCGCCATGCCCGCCCGATCGAGCCTCAATCCCTGACCGGTTGGCGCGCCTGGCTGGCGCTTGGGCTTTGTCTTGTGCCCTTTATCATCGGCTTTGTGCTGCCGGTGGGTGTCATGCTGACCCATGCGCTGGTCCGACCGGGGGTCTGGATCGCGCCGGGGCTGGACGAGGCTGCGCTGAATACGTTGATCGTCGGCGGCGCGGCGGCCGCAATCACCGTGGGGGCGGCGCTGTTTCTGGTCTATGGCGTGCGGATGGCGGGGCGGGGCCTGGCCCGGATGGTGCTGCCGGTCGCGATGCTTGGCTATGCTGCGCCGGGGGCGGTGCTTGCCGTCGGGCTTCTGGTGCCGCTGGCGGCGCTTGACCATCGGGTGGCCGATGGGATCCTGGCGCTGACTGGCAGCGATCCCGGCTTGTTGCTGACCGGAACATCGGCCGCGATTGTTCTGGCCTATGTCGTGCGGTTCTTCAGCATTGCCCAGGGTGCCGTGGATGCCGCCTTCGGCCGCATTTCGCCCAGCCTGCCCATGGCCGCGCGCAGCCTGGGTGAGGGGCAGGGCGGCACGCTTCGCCGTCTTTACCTTCCCTTGATGCGCGGCTCGGTCGCCTCGGCGCTCTTGGTGGTCTTTGTCGATTGCGTCAAGGAATTGCCCGCAACGCTTTTGCTTCGGCCTTTCAACTTCAACACCCTTTCGACCCGGGTTTATGAGCTTGCCAGCCTTGAACGCCTGGGCGAGGCTGCGCCGGCCGCCCTTGTGGTTACCGGCTTTGGGCTTGCTGCCGTGGCACTTCTTGCCCGCGCCAACCGCGATCGCTGAGGGCTTGCCACGGCGGGACGCGCGGGGTATCTCACCTTTCGTGCCCTTATAGCTCAGCTGGTAGAGCACCTGATTTGTAATCAGGGGGTCGCGGGTTCAAGTCCTGCTGGGGGCACCATATAAATCAATAGGTTATGCGAAATTTTTATGTGGTCAGTGTTGGTCTGGGTTCCATATGGGTGCCAAAAACTTTCCTCGTTTGAGGGTTCCATCGACTCAGCGACATTTCCATGGTTACTGTCGGCTATCCTGATGTCCTTTTTCTGGTTGAGCCTGGCTGTTTCTGTCATCGGCACCGACTTGTTGGCCCACGATCAGTTGCGGCCTACTCTCCGCCGAGCAAGCTACGGGTCCCTTCGGGCCAAATGACCTCGGTCCTCGGACCCCGGCCCACCCCCCGGTGGGGCCAAAACGGCCCCCGCCTTCTTGAGGGACAGCCACAGATGCTGGATCGACAAATTCAGAGGCGGGCAATTCGGTTCAGTTGGAAGAACCCGCCCCCGCGGTTTGCAACCCAGTCGCTCCACCAACCGGATGATTTCGAGCTTTTCAGCGGCGAGGTATCTCATTCGTGGTCGCCCCCAGCCCCGGTCATGTTTTTTTTGAGCAGACGGTTTTCAAGGCTGAGATCGGCTACCAGTTCCTTCAGCGCCAAAGCCTCGGCGCGCAGATCCTTCACCTCACCTGTATTCGCCTGGCGGGCCGTATCACCGGCCAGCCGCTTCTTGCCGGCCTCGAGAAACTCCTTGGACCAACTGTAATACAGGCTTTGGGCGATGCCTTCCTTGCGGCAAAGCTCGGCAATGCTGTCTTCGCCACGAAGGCCGGACAAAACAATCCGGATCTTCTCCTCCGACGAATGCAGCTTGCGTGCCGCGCGCCGGATGTCCTTAACAATCTGCTCAGCAGCCGCCTTTGTCGTCACGGGTTTCGCTGGCGCCGACCCTCGGTTCTTAATCATCTTCAACTCCATCTAGGGTAAAGATGAGCCGCAAACCCTCCGCTACGCAATCATGCTAAACTGTTCCAAGGGCGCTGATGGCGGACATGTGGCGCTTGCTCACCCACCCCAAAAGCGAGGCCAACATCCGCGTGACCCCACATGGGGGATCTATCAGAAGAAACTGGCTTGAGGCGGGGAGGGCGTCTGCGTAGCCTTTAGGGATGACGCAGCGCTCACCTTTCCGCTACTTCAAGACGAGCCCAGACATCATCCGCTTGGAGGCGATGCTCTACATTCGTTTCCCACTGTCGCCGCGCAACTTGGAGGGCCTCCTTCATGAGCGTGGGATCGAGATCAGCCACGAAACAGTACAATACTGGCGGAACATGTTTGGCAAGAATTGCGCTCTTGCGGCTCGAATCTCGCGTACACCCTGCAGACACCTTGTCCGTAATGCTTCCTGAGGCCGCCCTAACTGCGTTTCAGGAGGAACTGCGTAAGCTTCTCGCTTGCACGCGTCGGGCTTAACTCGCCTTGGCGCAGTTCATAGCCCCAGCCACTTGCAATTTTGCTAGGGAACGGTTCAACGAGCAAGCGACGTTGCAGGTGAACCTCAGCCAAAGAGGCCAGCGTCACCGCACAGCCCAGTCCTGCGATCGCCATTTCCAAAGCTACATTGGAACTGTCGGTCTTCAGACCCTGAACATTTGGGAGATCGGGGATAGCGTGGTGGTCTGCAAAACACTCCCACAACTCCTGTCGTCCAAGAATGTGGATCAGGCCCTTCTTTAGAACATCGGCAGGGACCCGCATAGCGTCAGGCCCCGTCATGAAATCTGGGCAGCACACCATGACCAAGTGCTCTTCGCAAAGGCTCTCACCGACAACGGATTGGCTGATATGGCGAGGAATGATCCGAAGATCGACAATCTGTTCGATGGCTTCCGCCCAGATCGTCGCGTGTACTGTGACTTCCACCTCTGGATTTTCAGCCCTGTAGGCGCGCAAGCGCTCGGGGAGCCAATTTGTCGCAAGGCTTGCAGGACATGCAATCGTGACCTCTTTTCGGTGCCGCACAGTCTGCACCTGACCGGTTGCAACATCTATCTGAGCCAAGGCGCGCTGTAGCGCTGGAAGATACGCTGAAGCAACTTCGGTGAGCGTTAGGCTACGTGGCGCGCGATAGAAGAGCGGCCGCCCGATGAATTGCTCCAGCGCTCGAACATGGCCGGATACGGCCGCTTGGGTCATTCGTAACTCTTCCGCGGCCTTGGTAAAGCTGAGATGGCGGGCAGAGGCCTCGAACGACCGGATGTAATTCAACGGGGGCAGATACTTCATCGCGTCTCTCCTGATGATACAGTAGTTGTTCACTGATCGTCGCGCCACTGACTATGCCCTAATTTAAACTGGGTTCAGGCCCCCGTTTCAGTTTCGTGACTTTGTCTTCCTGGGGCTTAGGCTGCAGCAAAAGGCGAGGTAGAACTATGCGGGAAGCAAGACGAGGGCGGCGCGAGAAGGCTGGGGCCAGTATCGCCCAGTTGCCTTGGGAGGTGGTGCGCAACCCCTATGCGCCGATGGAGATGCTTTCCGCAGACCAGATGCAGGACCTGCACGATACCTCGATCCGTATCTTGAAAGAGTTGGGGATCAAGGTAATGGGCGCCAACGTGCGCATCTTGTTTGCTGCTGCCGGGGCAAAGATCGATGACGAGGGCATCGTGCGCATCGATGAAAGCATCGTCGAGGCAGCCTTGGCTACCGTGCCGCGCCGGTTCACTCTGACCCCGCGCAACCCCGGCAAACGGGTGTATATGGGCGGCGATCATCTGGTTTTTGGTCTTGTCGCAGGCCCGCCTAATGTGCATGACCGGGTGAACGGGCGGCGGTCGGGCAATTTGGCCGATTACCAGAATTTCATTCGCCTCGCGCATCACTTCAACGCGATTCACATGATCGGCAATCAAGTGACCGCGCCGCAGGAATTGCCCGCAAACAACCGGCATTTGGACACCTATTTCGCGAACCTGACCCTGTCGGACCTGACCTTCCATTGCACCGCGATTGGTCGGGGCCGGGCGATGGACGGCATCCGCATGATGGCGATTTCGCGCGGGATCAGCCTTGAGGAGATGGCGCGCGATCCTGGCGTTGTCACCATCATCTCGGTCAACTCGCCGCGCCTCTTGGATGACGCCATGGGCGACGGGCTGATTGCCATGGCCGAACATGGCCAGCCCGTAACCATCACGCCCTTTACCCTGATGGGGGCGATGACCCCGGTGTCCCTGCCCGCCGCCCTTGCCCAGCAAAACGCCGAAGCCCTGTTTGGCGTGGTGCTGACTCAATTGGTCAAGCCGGGTGCGCCGGTGATGTATGGGGCCTTTACCAGTAACGTCGACATGCGGTCAGGCGCGCCCGCCTTCGGCACGCCCGAAAACACCAAGGCCAATGTAATCGCAGGCCAATTGGCGCGGCGCTATGGGCTGCCCTACCGCACGTCCAACGCCAATGCCTCGAACGCAGTTGACCTTCAGGCGGCTTATGAGACGTCGATGGCCACTTGGGGTGCTGTGATGGGGGGTGCGAACCTGATCTATCACGCGGCGGGTTGGCTGGAGGGCGGACTGACCGCATCGTATGAAAAGCTGATTTTGGACGTCGAAATTTTGCAGAATATGGTGGAATTTCTGCGCCCCCTGAAATGGGATGCGGACGAGTTGGGCTTTGATGCCATCCGCGATGTGCCCGCGGGGGGCCATTTCTTTGGCGCCCCCCATACGATGGAACGCTATGAGCACGCCTTTTATCAGCCCATGCTGTCAGATTGGCGCGGCTATGAGAACTGGGAGCTTGCCGGGGCCAAGGTGGCCGGGCAACGTGCAACCGACCTTTGGCAGCAGGCGCTGGCCGAATACGAGGAACCCGCGATGGACCTTGCCATTCGCGAAGAACTGCAAGCCTATGTCGCCAAACGGCGAGAAGAGATCGGACATGACGAACCCTGAACTAAAGCTGAAATCCCATGCCCAAGCGGTCGTTATCGGTGGCGGACTTGTGGGCTGTTCGATCCTGTATCACCTGACCAAACTCGGCTGGAGCGATGTCATGCTGCTGGAGCGGTCAGAGCTGACCAGCGGGTCAACCTGGCACGCGGCGGCCAATATCCACGGGCTGCATGACAGCACCAACATCAGCCGACTGCAGCATTACACCATGGGCCTTTACAAAGAGCTGGAGGCTGAGACGGGGCAGGGCTGCGGCATCTTCCAGCCCGGCAGCCTTTATCTGGCGCAGACTGAGGCGCGCGAACACCAGCTGCGCCTGCAGGCGGCCAAGGCGAAATACTATGGCATGAATCCATGAGGTCAGCCGCGATGAGGCCGAGCGGCTGCATCCTTTGGTGAACTTCGACGGCATCCGCTGCATCATGTATGAACCCCAAGGCGGCAATGTTGACCCTTCGGGCGTGACCATGGCCTATGCCGCAGGCGCGCGGGCGCGGGGCGCCGAGATCCATCGCAATTGCCCTGTGACCGCAACCCGCCCGCAGGCCGATGGGTCATGGATCGTGGAAACCCCCTTGGGGCAGGTCCAGACGCAATGGGTGGTCAACGCGGCGGGCCTCTGGGGCCGCGAGGTTGCGGCGCTGGCTGGGATCGAATTGCCCTTGATGCCGACCGAACACCAGTATTTCGTCACCGAAACCATCGCCGAGATCGCCGCGATGGACCGCCGCCTGCCCTCGGTCGCGGATCGCGACGGCGAATATTACCTGCGCCAAGAAGGCAAGGGCCTGCTTGTTGGCGCTTATGAGCGCGACATGAAATTCTGGGCCGAAAACGGCACGCCGCATGGTTTTGGCCACGAACTGTTCGCCGATGATCTGGAGCGGATCGAGCCGAACATGATGCGCGCCATCAAGCGGGTCCCGGTGGTGGGCACAGCGGGGATCAAGCGCGTCATCAACGGCCCGATGATCTGGTCGCCGGACTCCTCCGCTCTGTTCGGTCCTGTGCCGGAACTACGCAACTACTTCTGCTGCAACGGCATCATCCCCGGCTTTTCGCAGTCTGGGGGCCTTGGGCTTTTGTCGGCGGAATGGATCATTGAGGGCGAACCAAAGCTCGACATGTTCGGCTGGGATCTCGCGCGCTTTGGTGCCTGGGCGGGCAAGGATTTCACCAAGGCCCGCGTGCGGGACCAATACGCCAACCGTTTCAAGATCCACTTCCCGAATGAAGAGCGCGCGGCAGGCCGCCCTGTGCGAACCCGTCCGATCTACGAGACACAAAAGGCGATGGGCGGGGTTTTTGGCCTGAACTACGGCTGGGAGCATCCCTTGTGGTTCTCGGTTGAGGGCGAGCCAAAGGAAGAAACCATTGGCTTTGACCGTCAAAACTGGTGGGCCCCGGTGGGCCGCGAGGCGCGGATGCTGCGCGACCGGGCGGGGATCATCGACATCTCGAACTTCGCGCGCTACCGCATTACCGGCCCCGGCGCGCGCAACTGGCTGGATGCGCTTTTGGCCAACCGGATGCCCGCAACGCCGGGCCGCTCTTGCCTTGCGCCCTTGATCGGCAAGCGGGGCGGGATTGCAGGGGATTTCACCGTCACCTGTCTGGGCGAGGGCGATTACTTCATGGTCGGATCAGGCATGGCCGAGCGCTATCACAAGCGGTTCTTTGATGCCGTCCCCTTGCCCGTTGGGACCATTTGGGAGAGCGTGACCGAAGCAATGGCGGGCTTTAACGTGGCCGGCCCCTTGGCCCGCGATCTTCTGTCCCGGCTGACCAATGCAGACCTGTCAAATGCAGCCTTCCCCTTCATGCGGTCGCAGCAGATTGACGTGGCCGGCGTGGCCTGCATTGCGCTACGTGTCAGCTTTACCGGCGATCTGGGATGGGAGTTGCATTGCGCCGAGGCCGATCAGGCGCGGCTTTATGCGGCGCTCTTGGAGGCGGGCAAGGCCGTGGGCGCAGGCCCCGTGGGAAGCCGCGCGCTGATGAGCCTGCGGGTGGAAAAGGGCTATGGCAGCTGGGGGCGCGACTATTCGCCGGAATACTGGCCGCAGGAAACTGGGCTGGCGGCCCTCATCAAGATGGACAAGGATTTCCTCAACAAATCCG
>VGDH01000018.1 GCA_016869835.1 Alphaproteobacteria bacterium | reverse complement strand
AACCCGCTCAGGACCCGCGATTTCCCGCTTCTCTACCGCGCCGTGATCGCCCTGATGCTGGCCTATTCCGCCTTTCTGGCCGAGATCTTCCGCGCCGGTCTGCAAGCCGTCGACAAGGGCCAGATCGAGGCGGCGCAGGCCCTTGGCCTGAACGGCTGGCAGCGCTTTCGCCATATTACTTTTCCTCAAGCCTTTCGGCTGATCCTGCCGCCCTTGGGCAATGATTTCGTGTCCATAGTCAAGGACAGTTCGCTCGTCGCTGTTCTTGGCGTGACCGATGTGGCCCAGCTTGCCAAGGTGACGGCGGCAAGCAATTTCCGCTACTTCGAGACTTACAACGTCGCCGCCCTGATCTATCTGACGATGACCATCACCCTCAGCCTGATCCTGCGCCGCATCGAACAACGCCTGCGCGCCCGCTCACCCTGAAAGGCACCTTGATGAATGCCCTGCTAACCGATTGGAATACAACGTTTTCCCTGCCACCATTCTCGGACATCCGGGATCAGGATTTCGCCCCCGCCTTCGACGCTGCGCTGGCGCAGGCCCGCAAAAACATTGTCGCAATCGCGGAAAATCCCGACGCCCCGACCTTCGCCAACACCATCGAAGCGCTGGAACTGGCCGAGGGCCTTCTCGACCGCGTGTCGGGCGTTTTCTACAACCTCGCAGGTGCCGACGCCAACGACACCCGCGAGGCGCTAATGCGCGACCTCGCCCCAAAACTCAGCGCCTTTTCCTCCGAAGTGACCAACAGCGAGGCGCTGTTTTCCCGCATCGAAACCCTGTGGCAATCCCGCCAATCCCTTGATCTGAAAGCAGAACAATCTCGCGTTCTGGATCTTTACCGTCAGATGTTCATCCGCTCTGGCGCAAATCTTGAAGGCGCGACCGCCGACCGTCTGACCGCCGTCAAGGCCCGTCTTGCCGTTCTGGGAACCCAGTTCAGCCAGAACCTTCTGGCAGACGAACGCGACTGGTTCATGCCCCTGACCGAGGCCGATCTGGCAGGCCTGCCCGATTTCGTTATCACTGCCGCCCGTGCTGCTGGGGCCGAAAAAAGCCAATCCGGCCCGGTGGTTACGCTCTCCCGCTCGCTCATCGTGCCCTTTCTGCAATTCTCGCCTAACCGCGGCTTGCGGCAAAAAGCCTATGAGGCCTGGGTCGCCCGCGGCGCCAATGGCAACGCCAACGACAACCGCGCGATTGCAGCCGAGATCCTCGCTTTGCGCGATGAGCGGGCAAAACTCTTGGGATATCAGAACTTTGCCGATTTCAAGCTGGAACCGGAAATGGCCAAGACCCCGGACGCCGTGCGCGGCCTCTTGATGCGGGTCTGGGAGCCGGCACGGCAAAAAGCGCTGTCTGATGCCGCGATATTGGAAAAGATGCTGCACGCCGACGGCATCTCTGGCCCCTTGGAGCCCTGGGATTGGCGCTATTACAGCGAAAAGCGCCGCAAGGCCGAACACGACCTCGACGAGGCCGCGCTCAAGCCCTACCTGTCGCTCAACGCCATGCTCGCCGCCCAGTTCGATTGCGCGAACCGTCTCTTCGGGCTGGAGTTCCGCGAAATCGACGGCCCTTTCTACCACCCAGATGTGCGCGGCTGGGAAGTCACTCGCAATGGCGCGCATGTGGCTGTTTTCCTTGGAGATTACTTCGCCCGCGGTTCAAAACGGTCAGGCGCTTGGTGTTCGGCCATGCGCAGCCAAAAGAAGCTGGGCGCCGACACAAGGCCCATCGTGGTGAACGTGTGCAACTTCGCCAAAGGCGACCCGGCGCTCTTGTCCTATGACGACGCGCGAACCCTTTTTCACGAATTCGGCCACGCGCTGCACCAGATGCTGTCGAATGTGACCTATGGTTTCATCTCGGGCACTTCCGTGGCCCGCGACTTTGTCGAACTGCCCAGCCAGCTTTACGAACACTGGCTTGAAGTGCCTGAAGTCTTGGAAAAACACGCGCGCCACTGGCAAACCGGCGAACCCATGCCGCCTGACCTGCTGCAACGCCTTCTGGCGGCAGGCACCCATGATCAGGGCTTTGCCACCGTGGAATTCGTCGCCTCCGCCCTTGTCGATCTGGCGTTCCACGAAGGCCAGGCACCCGCCGACCCGATGCAGAAACAGGCCGAAGTGCTTGAATCCATTGGGATGCCCCGCGCTATCCGGATGCGCCACGCCACGCCACATTTCGCCCATGTGTTCTCGGGTGACGGCTATTCGTCAGGCTATTACAGCTACATGTGGTCCGAGGTGATGGACGCCGACGCCTTCGCCGCCTTTGAAGAGACGGGCGATCCCTTTGATCCCGAAACGGCCAGACGTCTGGAAACCTTCATTCTTTCTTCAGGTGGATCGCAATCCGCCGAAGAGCTTTACACCCAATTCCGTGGCCGAATGCCCGGTGTGGAGCCTTTGCTGAAAGGTCGGGGCCTGTTGCAACCGGTGTGAGACGGGGGGCTCACCCCCCGCACCCCCGAGGATATTTGAACCACATTGAAGGCAGCGCGAATCCCTCTACTTCAACGTGGCGCAAATATCCCCGCCGGAGGCTACGACATCGCGGCAAAGGGCTGACGGAAAAGGACTATCTCAACCGACTGGGCGCCATGCCGAATTTCGCGCTGAAAGCGCGGGAGAGGCTGGAGGCCGAGGAAAATCCGCAGCGCAGCGCCACTTCGGCGAGCGGGTGGCGGGTGTCGGTGATCATGCGGCGCGCCGCTTGCAGCCGCAGCGAGAGGGCGTAGGCGGCAGGCGAGAGGCCAAGATTTTCGGCGAAAATCTGTTCGAGGCGGCGTGGGGACAGGCCGACAGCACGGGCGATGGTGGCGGTGGGCTCGGGTTGCTCCAGCCGGGCTTCCATCCGGGCAATTGCGGCGGCGACGCGCGGGTCGAGGCGCGGGTCAGTCTTGCGTGGGCTGACTTGCGGTTCATGGCCGTCGCGGGCGGTGGTGATGAAGCTGGCCGCCGTTTGCAGCGCCGGTGCGGGACCGTGCCGCGCGCGGATAAGATGCAACATCAGATCAGCCGCAGGCGCTGCCCCCCCGGCGGTAAAGCGGTTGCGGTCGATCACAAAGCGGTTGGGTTGCACGTCAACACGGGGGTAGGCCGCGGCAAAATCCTCAAGATCTTCCCAATGCACCGTTGCCTTGTAGCCATTCAGAAGCCCCGCCCGCGCCAGCACCCAGGCGCCTGCGTCAATCCCGCCCATGGCGGTGAACCGCGGGGCCATGCGCGATAGTTCGCGGATCAGGGCGGGCGTAGCGCCAAGCCATTGCTGATAGCCCGCGATGACCACCAGCGCATCGGCCCCCTCGGCAGCCGCCAGGGGGCCATTTGACGGCAATTCGATGCCGCAGGTCAGCGGCACCGCGCGGCCATTGGGCGAGACAACGCGCCAGCGGTAACTGTCTGTTCCCAGATGCCGGTTGGCCGCGCGCATCGGGTCAAGGGTTGAGGCGACCTCGAGAATCGAGGCTTGCGGCAGGACCAGAAGGGCCAGGGTCAGGGGTTGCTGCGATGCGGCGAAGATGGATGCGTTTTTTGACATGAATATTTCGTAAATCGCAAAGCGTGTGGCTGCAAGCCCGCTATGCTGCCCGGTAACTGAATTGGAGGACTCCCATGCCCTTGGCCATGAACCGCGAAGTTTTCATCACCTGTGCCGTCACCGGGTCCGGGGGCACGCAGGACAAATCCCCGCATGTGCCGCGCAGCCCCGAGCAGATTGCGAAATCGGCGATTGATGCGGCCAAGGCGGGTGCGGCCGTGGTGCATTGCCATGTGCGCGACCCTGAAACCGGCAAGCCCGCACGCGACCCGGCGCTTTATCGCGAAGTGACCGAGCGTATCCGCGACAGTGGAACGGATGTGGTCTTGAACCTGACGGCCGGCATGGGCGGCGACATCTATTTCGAGGGGACCGAGGACATGGGCCGCATGGGTCCACGCTCTGACATGGCGGGTGCGACCGAGCGGGTCGCCCATGTGGTCGAATGTCGGCCCGAGATCTGCACGCTGGATTGCGGCACGATGAATTTCAACGAGGCCGATTATGTGATGGTCAATACCCCGGGCATGTTGCGCGACATGGCGCGGCGGATGACGGCGGCGGGCGTGCGGATCGAGATTGAGGCCTTTGATACCGGCCACCTCTGGCTTGCCAAGGAGTTGGTGAAAGAGGGCGCGATCCCTGATCCGGTTCTGGTGCAGCTGTGCATGGGCGTGCCGTGGGGCGCGCCGGATGATCTGAACACCTTCATGGCCATGGTGAACAATGTCCCCTCCGACTGGTTTTGGTCGGCCTTCTCGATCGGGCGTCACCAGATGGCCTATGTCGCGGCTGCCGTTTTGGCCGGCGGCAATGTGCGCGTCGGGCTTGAGGACAATCTCTGGCTCGACAAAGGCGTGCTCGCCACCAATGCCCAGCTGGTCGAGCGGGCGGTTTCGATCATCTCGAACCTTGGGGCGCGGGTGATTACCCCGGCCGAAGTGCGGGCGAAACTGAAGCTAGAAAAGCGGGCGCCTTTGCCGCGCTAAGGGGGGGCCCGGCCTCGGCGTGGACTGACCGTCGGGCGGCACGGCATGTGAGATAAAAGCCTCCCTCTCCCTGTGTAGGGGAGGGGTGCAGAGGAGGGCCAACGGCCCTGACAGCAAAGGATGAAGCTATGGCACGGACAGCAGCGATTGTAGGCGGTGGGGTGATCGGCGGCGGATGGGCCGCGCGGTTCCTCTTGAACGGATGGAATGTGCAGGTCTTTGACCCCGACCCCGAGGCCGAGCGCAAGATTGCCGCCGTTCTGGCCAATGCGCGGCTGGCTTTGCCTGCGCTGTCCGATGTTCCGATGCCGCCCGCGGGTAAGCTGACCTTTCACGGCACCTTGGGGGAGGCGGTCGAGGGCGCGGAATATGTGCAGGAATCGGTTAGCGAACGGATCGAGCTGAAGCACAAGGTCTATGCCCAGTTGCAGCAGGCCTATCCGGGCGTGCTGATCGGGTCTTCGACAAGTGGTTTCAAGGCGTCTGACCTGCAAAAGGGCAGCCCCGCGCCGCAGAACATCATCGTCGCGCACCCGTTCAACCCGGTTTACCTTTTGCCGCTGTCCGAAGTATCCGGCAGCCCGGCCAACCCGCCGGAAGTGGTCGAAAACACCGTGCAGATCATGAAGGACATCGGCATGTTCCCGCTGGTGATCCGCCATGAGATCGACGCCTTCATTGGCAACCGCTTCCTTGAGGCGGTCTGGCGCGAGGCCCTTTGGATGCTCAAAGACGGCATCGCCACCACCGAGGAAATCGACGAGGCCATCCGCATGGGCTTTGGCCTGCGCTGGGGGCAGATGGGCCTCTTTGAGACCTATCGCATCGCAGGGGGCGAGGCCGGAATGCGGCATTTCATGGCGCAGTTCGGCCCGGCGCTGAAATGGCCCTGGACCAAGCTGATGGACGTGCCCGAGTTCAACGACGAGCTTGTCGATCTGGTCGCCAACCAGTCCGACGCGCAATCGGGCATGTATGGCATCCGCGAGTTGGAGCGCATCCGCGACCAGAACCTTGTGGGCTTCCTGCGCGCCCTGAAAGAGCGCAACTGGGGGGCGGGCAAGGTCTTGCGCGCCCATGACGAAAAGCGCGCCGAGGCTTTCCATGCCGAGATGGCCAAGCAGATTTACCAAGGCCCGAAAGCGGCGCCGCTGGTCATGTATCGCGGCCAGGTCCTGCCCGGATGGATCGACTATAACGGTCACATGACGGAAAGCCGCTATTACTTCGTCAATTCCGAAACTGTCGACAATTTCCTGCGCACCATTGGCGCCGGGATGGACTATGTCGCCGCCGGCCAATCCTTCTATTCCGCGGAAACCCATATTCGGCACCTGGGCGAGGCCAAGTTGGGCGAACAGGTGCGCGGCGAGTTGCAGATCATCTCGGCCGATGAAAAGCGCTTCCGGTCTTTTGTCCGGGTGATGCGGGGGGATGAGTGCGTGGCCACCATCGAACAGCTTTGCCTGCATGTGAACATGAAGGAAGGCAAATCCGCCCCCGCCGCGCCGCAGGTCTGGGCCAAGCTGAAGGCGATTGCGGAGGCCCATGCCAGCCTGCCCCTGCCTGAAGGGGCGGGTCGCGCCGTGGGGCAGAAGAAGTGAGCAAACGCGTCCTCATTACCGCAGGCGCGAATGGCATTGGTCAGGTGATGGCCCGCGCCTTCGCCGCCGAGGGCTATCGCGTCTGGGTGACCGACGTGGACGCGGCCCAAATCGCCGCCCTGCCGCCGGGCATTCGCGGCACGCTGGCCGATGCAGCGCAGGAACCGGCGATGGAGGCTTTGTTTGCCGAGATTGCTGCTGACTGGGGCGGGCTGGATGTCCTCTGCGCCAATGCGGGCATCAAGGGTCCGACGGCGGCGATTGAAGACATGCCGCTCGAGGGCTGGCACCAATGCCTTGCCGTCAACCTTGACGGCGCGATGCTGCAGGCCAAACACGCCGCGCGGCTGATGAAACCGGCAGGGGCGGGGGTGATGATCTTTACCTCCTCCACCTCGGGCCTTTACGGCACCCCTTACCGCGCGCCCTATGTGGCGGCGAAATGGGGGGTCATCGGGCTGATGAAGACCGTGGCGATGGAGCTTGGCCCCCATGGCATCCGCGCCAATGCCATTTGCCCCGGATCGGTCAACGGCCCCCGGATTGACCGGGTGATCGAGGCCGAAGCGGCGGCAAAGGGCATGACACCCGATGCCGTGCGCCAAGGCTATGCCAGCGGCACGGCAATGAAACGCCTGTCCGACCCCGAGGATGTGGCCGACCTCGCCCTTTTCCTCGCCTCCGACCGCGCCCGGATGATCTCCGGCCAAGCCATGGCGGTGGATGGCATGACCTATAACGTGGACCCGTAAGGAGACCCCGATGCATTTCGGACTGACCGAAGAACAGCAGATGATCGTCGACGCCACGCGGGCGTTTGTGGAGAACGAGCTTTTCCCGCATGAACTGGCCGTGGAACGGTCGGGCCATCTGCCCTTGGAGCTTATCAAGGAGATCCAGAAAAAAGCCATCGAGGCCGGGCTTTACGCCGCCAACATGCCGACCGAAGTGGGCGGTGCGGGGTTAGATACCCTGTCATGGCTCTTGTATGAAAAGGAACTCGGCCGGGCGAATTACGCGCTCCACTGGACCTGCGTCGCGCGGCCCTCGAACATCCTTCTCGCGGGCAACGCCGAACAGCGCGAACAGTATCTGATGCCCTGCATCCGGGGCGAAACCTGGGACTGCCTTGCCATGACCGAACCCGGCGCCGGGTCGGACCTGCGCGGCATGAAGGCATCGGCCCGCCAAGACGGCGATGACTGGATCCTGAACGGCACCAAGCATTTCATCTCCCACGCCGATCTTGCAGGCTTTTCCATCGTCTTCATGGCGACCGGCGAAGAGGACACCCCGCGCGGGCCCAAGAAAAAGATCACCGCCTTTTTCGTCGACAAGGGCACCAAGGGCTTCACCGTCCGCGACGGCTACCGCAACGTCTCGCACCGGGGGTATACCAATGGCATCCTTGAATTCGACGACTGCCGCCTGAACAAGCGCCAGATCCTGGGCGAGGTGCACAAGGGCTTTGAGGTCGCCAATTCCTGGCTCGGTGCCACCCGCCTGCAAGTCGCCTCCACCTGCCTCGGCCGCGCCGAACGCGCGCTGGGCCACGCGATCAGCTACGCCGCTGAGCGCAAGCAATTCGGCCAGCAGATCGGCAAGTTCCAGGGGATCAGCTTCAAGCTGGCCGATATGGCGATGGAGCTGAAAGCCGCGGAACTTCTGACCCGCGAAGCCGCGTGGAAATACGACCAGGGCACAGTGACCGAGGCCGATATGTCGATGGCCAAGCTGAAGGCCACCGAAGTCTTGGCCATGATCGCCGATGAGGCCATCCAGATCCATGGCGGCATGGGGCTGATGGACGAGCTTCCCCTCGAGCGCATCTGGCGCGATGCCCGCGTCGAACGCATCTGGGAAGGCACGTCGGAAATCCAGCGCCACATCATCAGCCGCGAACTTCTGCGCCCGCATGGCGCGTGACGCATGTCGGAACCGGGGGCCAGCCCCCGGACCCCCGGGATATTTATGAACAGATGAAAGCAACGAAGTGTTAACCTGTTTGAACCAGGATGGAGTCACCGTACAGGGGGGGATCCCGATGGCGGTAACAGGTGTAGATTCCCTGCCTCGTTGGATCGGGGCAGGGCACCTTCCCTTGGGTTTGATCTGTTTCCAAATATCCTCTTGGGGGTCCGGGGGGCGACGCGCCCCCGGGGGCGACGCATAAGGAACCTCTCAGATGAAGACCCTCGACCGTCTGCTTCGCCCGAAATCCATCGCCGTCCTTGGCGCTGGCTGGGCGCTGAATGTCATCGAACAATGCCAGAAGATGGGGTTCAAGGGCCCGGTCTGGCCGGTACATCCGACCAAACCCGAAATCGGGGGGCTGAAGGCCTATTCCTCGCTCGCCGAACTGCCCGAGGCCCCCGATGCCACCTTCATCGGGGTCAACCGCTTTGCTACGATTGATGTTGTGCGCGAGTTGTCTGCCAAAGGGGCGGGTGGGGCGATCTGTTTTGCCAGCGGTTGGACCGAGGCGGGCGAACCCGAATTGCAAGAGCGCCTGATTGAGGCCGCGGGCGAGATGCCAATCCTTGGGCCGAATTGCTATGGCGTCATCAACTATCTGGACGGCGCGCTTTTGTGGCCTGACCAGCATGGCGGGATTCCGGTGGACAAGGGCGTGGCGCTGGTCAGCCAGTCGTCGAATATCGTCATTAACCTTGGCATGCAGCAGCGCGGCCTGCCGGTCGCCTATGTCGCCTGTCTGGGCAATGCCGCCGTTGTCGGGCTGGCTGATCTGGCGGGCGCATTGCTCGACGATCCCCGTGTCACGGCTTTGGGCCTTTACATCGAGGGCATCGACGATGCCCCCGCCTTTGCGGCCCTGGCTGAGCGCGCGCGGGCCATGGGCAAGGGGGTGGTCGCGATCAAGTCGGGCAAGACCGAGGCTTCCCGCACTGCGGCGGCCAGCCATACCGCCAGCCTTGCCGGGGGTGGGGCTGCCTCATCCGCCTTCCTGCAGCAGATCGGGGTGGCCGAGGTCAACACGCCTTCGGAGTTGATCGAGACCTTGAAGATCTTCCATATGCACGGGCCGCAGATTGGCACCCGGATATGCAGCCTGTCCTGTTCGGGTGGCGAGGCGGGGCTCGTGGCCGACCTTGCCGCGCCCTATGGCATCGAGTTTCCGCCCGTGCCTGCGCCCACGCATGACCGGCTGTTTGCGGTTCTGGGCGAGATTCCGACGATCTCCAACCCCTTGGATTATCACACCTTCATCTGGGGGGATGGGCCGAAAACCACCGAGGTATTCAGCGCCATGCTGGAGGCTTATGACGCGGGCCTTTACATCATCGACAGTCCGCGCGCCGACCGCTGTGATCCCTCGAGCTATCAGCCCGCCTTTGACGCTATTGTCGCGGCGCAGAAGGCCACGGGAAAGATTGCCTTTCCGGTGGCGTCCATGGCCGAGAATTTCGGCGAGGGGCGCGTGCAGGCGATGATGGATCAGGGGGGTTGCGCGCTCCTTGGTCTGGAAACTGCCTTGGCCGCGATCAAGGCGGCGCAGACGCCTGCAGGCGCGCCGGGTTGGCGGCCTGCCAAGGCGCTCGCCCCGCGTGAGGCCCGGATGCTTTCCGAGGCCGAAGGCAAGGCGCTGTTGGCCAAGGTCGGGGTGGCTGTGCCGCAGTCCCGCACAGCGGCGCGCTTGGCCGATCTGGACGTGGCGGGGTTGACGCCGCCCTACGCCCTGAAAGGTCTGGGCTTTGCCCACAAGACCGAGGCAGGGGCAGTGCGGCTGGGGGTTGCCACGCTTGCGGGTCAGGCCGAGATGGTCGGGGCGACCGGCTATCTGGTGGAAGAAATGGTCACCGGGGCCGTGGCGGAAATCCTGCTCGGCCTTCGGCGTGACCCGGTTTACGGTGTGACCTTGACGCTGGGCATGGGCGGGGTGACCGCCGAAGTGCTTGCTGATACGGTGACGCTCGTGCTGCCCGCGACCGAAGCCCAGGTGCTGGACGCCCTGCGGTCCTTGCGCCTTTGGCCGCTGCTCGATGGCTATCGCGGGCGGCCCAAGGCCGACATGGCCGCCGTGGCGCAGATTGCCGTCGCCTTGGGCGCGCGGATGCTGGCCGATGACAGCCTTGAAGAAATTGAAATCAACCCGATCCTCGTCAAGGCGCAAGGCGCTGTTGCGGTGGATGCCCTGATCCGGAAGGTGTGACATGCCAGAGATGCAGATGAGAACCGAAGGCCCGATCAAGACCCGCCGCGAGGGCGCGATTCTGGAGGTGACGCTGGACGCCCCCAATGCCAATGCGATCAGCCTGAAAACCAGCCGGGTCATGGGCCTGACCTTCCGCGATTTCCGCGATGATGATTCGCTTCGCGTCTGCATCATCCGCGCGGCAGGCGAGAAATTCTTTTGCCCCGGCTGGGATTTGAAAGCGGCGGCTGAAGGCGATGCGGTGGATGGTGATTATGGGGTGGGCGGCTTTGCGGGGTTGCAGGAACTGCCGAACCTCAACAAGCCGGTGATTGCCGCTGTGCAGGGCATCTGCTGCGGCGGGGGCCTTGAGTTTGCCCTGTCCGCCGACATCATCCTGTGTTCGACCAACGCGACCTTTGCCTTGCCGGAAATCCGGTCGGGCACCGTGGCCGATGCGGCCAGCATCAAACTGCCCAAGCGCATCCCCTATCATGTGGCGATGGACCTTTTGCTGACCGGGCGCTGGTTTGATGCCGAAGAGGCGCATCGCTGGGGCCTCATCAAGGAAATCTGCGCGCCCGAGGAATTGCTGGCCAAGGCATGGGATCTTGCCCGCCTTCTGGAATCCGGCCCGCCTTTGGTTTACGCCGCCATCAAGGAAGTGGTACGCGAGGCCGAAAACATGCGCTTTCAGGATGCGCTCAACCGCATCACCAAGCGGCAGATGCCGACGGTGGACAAGCTTTACTCGTCCGAGGATCAGCTGGAAGGCGCCCGCGCCTTCGCCGAAAAGCGCGATCCGGTCTGGAAGGGGCGGTAAGGGCTGCGGCTTGATCGGCGTGCAGCGTTTGGTCAGGATCTTCTCCAGCAGTTGATGGGTCAAAGCGTATGAGGGCGGAATGACGACGGTTGATGTGGCCATCATCGGGGCCGGAATGTCTGGCCTGTCCGCTGCCCTTGCCCTGCGCGAGGGTGGCAAGAGCATTCTGGTCTTGGAAGCGCAAGACATCCCCGGTGGCCGGGTCAAGACCGTCACCCAGCCCGATGGGCGGGCCTATGAGAAGGGCGGGCAGTTCTTTGCCCATTACATGACCCATGTCTGCGATCTGGTTGCGCGCTATGGCCTGACCCGCCGCAAGGTGCGCAAGATGCCAGGGGCCGTGGCCATTCTGAACGGTCAGCGCATCGTTTTTGACGGTGACTATCCCGAGCCCGGCTTTTTCGACCTGATGTTTGCCGATGGGGCCGATGGCGATTTTCCCGGCAGCCTGCTGGATTGGGCGCTACAGCAAGGGCTGGATGCGCAGGCGCTTGCCCAGTTCAAGACCGGCTGCGAAGAGATCATGGGCAACCCGCTTTCCGAGCTGTCGTTCCGGTCCGTCCGCGACACGCTGGGCAAGTTCGAACGCTTCGACGATTCAATGGAATTTGCCTGTGTCGAAGGGCTTGGCACCCTGGCCGGGCTTATGGCGCGTGATCTTGGCCCAGCGTTCCGCGCCCATGCGCCGGTGACCGCGCTGGATCGGCGCGAGGGGCTTTTTCACCTGACAACGCCGCAGGGGACGGTTCTGGCGCGCCAAGTCGTCTTTGCCGCCGGCCCGGCGGTCTCGGGCAAAGTGGACTGGCAGGCGCCGCAGGACGCGTGGCTACGCGACCATTCCCGGCATTTCCTGGCGGGCAAGATGACCAAGATCGTGCTGCGCTATGATACGGCCTTCTGGCTGGGCAGCGATTTCGGCAGCGCGGGACAAACCGATGAACCGTCGGATTTTTCTGTCATGGATGCCTCGGACGCTGACGGCGGGCTAGACTGCCTTGCCGCCTTTTGCGGCGGAACGGCGGCGATGATGATGAAAGGGTTGGCCGAGGATAAGGTCTTGTCCCGTGTGATGGACATTCTGGAGCCGATGCTGGGGCCAATGGTGCGCGATCCGGTCAATGTGGTGCTGACCGACTGGTCCGATCACCCATGGGTCAGGGGCGGTTATGACACATGGGCGCGGCCTTGGGCCAAGAGCGACCCTTGGGCGCCGCTGCGCGAAGGGCGGGAAGGGCTGCATTTTGCCGTGTCCGAACTCGCCGCGGAATATCCCGGCCTGATCGAAGGCGCCTGTCGTCGCGGGCGCGAAGTGGCGGGACGGATCCTTTCGGGCATCTGACCGGGTCAAGAAGAAGCTGGCAAGCCTGCGACATCTTCTGTCGGAAACGGGCGCGGCGCTCGGCTTTCGCCGCCCTATCACATGAAAACCCCGGGCCCTTCAATGTGGCGCAAATATCCCGGGGTCCGGGGCAGCGCCCCGGGGCATCCATGGGGTGAAGGGCATGCAGGATAGCGACTATATCATCGTGGGCGCAGGCAGCGCCGGCTGCGTTTTGGCCAACCGGCTGACGGAAAGCGGCAAGCACCGGGTGACGCTGATCGAGGCGGGGGGCAGCGATACGGCGCTGAGCCTCATCAACTTTTTCATCCATCTGCCCTTGGGCTATGGCAAGCTGTTCTACAATCCGGCCGTCAACTGGATATATGGAACCGAGCCCGATCCCGGCCTGAACGGCCAGCGCGATCATTGGCCGCGCGGCCGCGTTCTGGGTGGATCGTCCAGCATCAATGCCATGGTCTGGATCCGGGGACACCGCGCCGATTATGAGGAATGGGGCGCGGAAAACCCCGGTTGGGGCTTTGACGATTGCACCGCCGCCTATCGCGCGATCGAGGATAACGAGGCAGGTGCTGATGCCTTTCGCGGGCAGGGTGGGCCCCTGTTCATTTCGGCCAATCGCAAGGGGCTACACCCGCTGGTCAACGACTATATCCGGGCCTGCGGGCAGGCCGGTCTGCCCTATAACCCCGATTTCAACGGGGCCGAGCAAGAGGGCGCGGGGCATTACCAGATGACGATCAAGCGCGCGCGGCGCAACTCGACCGCGCGGGCCTTTCTGCGCCCGGCGATGAATCGGCCGAACCTGCGGGTCATCACCCGCGCGCAGGTGACGCGGGTTCTGATGCAAGGCAAGCGTGCGGTTGGCGTGGAATATGTGCAGAACGGCCAGCGTTATGAGTTGCGCTGCAATGCCGAGGTGATCCTGTCGGGGGGGGCCATCAACTCGCCCCAGCTTCTTGAGCTGTCGGGTATTGGCAAGGGCGCGCATCTGCAGGGGCTGGATCTGCCGGTGGTCCTGGATAACCCCAATGTCGGCGAACACATGTCCGACCATCAGGGCATCAACTATACCTTCCGCGTGAAGGTGCCGACCTATAACAGCATCCTGCGCCCCTGGTGGGGCAAGCTGTTTGTGGGGATGCAGTATTTCCTCACCGGCGGCGGGCCTTTGGCCAAGTCGATCAACCATGGCGGCGGGTTCTTCCGCACAAGGCCGGGGCTCGACCGGCCGAACATGCAGCTTTACTTTCAGGCCTTCTCGACACTTCTGCCCAAGGCGGGTGAGCGGCCCCTGTTGACGCCCGACCCCTATCCGGGCCTGTCGATCGGGTTGTCGAACTGCCGCCCCACCTCGCGCGGGCATATCCATATCGCCTCGCCCGACCCCTTGGCACATCCCAAGATCGTGGCCAATGTGTTTTCGACCGATCATGACGTCCAGGAAATGCTGGAAGCGGTGAAATACCTGCGCCACATCGCGGCACAGCCGGCCATGGCTGGGCTGATCGAAGAAGAACTCCGGCCCGGCCCGGCGCTGCAATCGGATGCCGACCTGATCGACGATTTCCGCCAGCGTTCGGGAACGGTCTATCACCATTCCTGCACGGCGCGGATGGGCCGCGATGCGGCTTCTTCGGTCGTCGATGCGCGGTGTCGGGTGCATGGGGTGGATGGCTTGCGCGTGATTGATGCAAGCGCTTTGCCGAACCTGATTGCAGGCAACACCAATGCGCCGTCGATCCTGATGGGCTGGAAGGGGGCCGAGAAGGTGCTTGAGGACGCCCGCTAGGTCCGGCTTGCTGTTCCGCTGCCGAAAAAACCGGTCTGACAGCATGTGCGGCCCTTGGCTTTGCCCTAGATAGGACAAAGCGGGCGGCATTTTCGGGTGCAGGGAGAAGGCATGCTTTTGCTGGCGTCGGGGCTGACCAAGACCTACCGCACGGGCGATGAGCTGGTGCGGGTGCTGGACGGTGTCGATCTGACGCTGAAGGCGGGGGAGAGCCTTGCCCTGACCGGCGAATCCGGTTCGGGCAAAAGCACGCTTCTGCATCTGGTCGCGGGGCTGGACAGCCCCGATGCGGGCCGTCTTGTGGTTGCGGGCACGGATATGGTTCAGGCCACGGATGTCCAGCGTGCCGCGCTGCGACGCGATGCGGTGGGGCTGGTGTTTCAGCAGTTCAACCTGATCCCCTCGCTGGATATCGCGGCCAACATGGCCTTTCAGGCCCGACTTGCCGGTCGCCTTGACCTGGGCTGGCTCGAGGAGCTGGTGCAGGCGCTTGGCCTGCAGGGGCTGATACACCGCTATCCCGAACAGCTTTCGGGCGGCCAGCAGCAGCGCGTTGCCATTGGCCGCGCCTTGGCAGGCCGGCCGCGTCTGGTGCTTGCCGATGAGCCGACAGGCAATCTGGACGAGGCGACGGGCGATGCGGTGATGGCGCTTTTGCTGCAGCTTGTGGCGCAGGCCGGTGCGGGGCTTTTGATGGTCACCCATTCGCCGCGCCTTGCCGCCCGGCTGGATCGGCGCGTGCATCTGGCTGCCGGCAGGCTCCACACGGTGGAGCCCCTGGCATGAGGCCAGCCGTCGGCCTTCTGGCGCTTTTGTCGCATTGGCGTCGGCATCCGTTTCAGTTGGCCATGCTGCTCGTCGGCCTGTCGCTGGCAACCGCGCTGTGGTCAGGGGTGCAGGCGATCAATGCCGAGGCGCGGGCAAGCTATGACCGCGCCGCCAATGTGCTGGGCCTTGATGGTTTGCCCCGGTTGACCATGGTCGATGGCAGCGCAGTGCCCTTGGCCCGCTATGGCGATCTGCGCCGCGCCGGATGGCCGGTCTCGCCGGTGATCGAGGGGCCTTTGCCGGGCAGCGATCTGCGGCTGATCGGCATTGATCTTCTGACCCTGCCCACCGAGGCACGGCTGATGGATCCCGCCGCGCTGGACCTGCAAGGCTTTGTGGCCGTGGGAGGAGAGGTGCTGGTTCCCGCCGGTGCGGCGGCCCGGCTTCGCCTGCCCGATCAACCCCGGCTGCGCGAGACCGCCGATCTGCCGCCGGGCATCGCGCTGGCCGATATCGCGCAGGCCGAGCGGATCTTGGCCGCGCCGGGCCTCTCCTATCTGCTTTTGTCACGCGATGCGGCGCTGCCTGCCGATCTGCCCGCCGATCTGGTGCTGGCGCGACCGGCCGCAGGCGAGGATATCGCGCGGCTGACCGACAGTTTTCATCTGAACCTGACCGCCTTTGGCCTGTTGTCCTTCGCAGTCGGGCTGTTCATTGTCTATTCCACCATCGGTCTTGCCTTTGAACAACGCCGGGGGGTGTTTCGAACCCTGCGCGCGCTTGGCCTGTCCGCGGCGGCGCTGACCGGGCTTTTGCTGGCCGAGTTATTGCTTTTGTCGCCGGCAGCCGGGGTCATCGGGGTGGGGCTGGGCTATCTGGTCGCGGCGGTCCTTCTGCCCGATGTGGCGGCGACGCTGCGCGGGCTTTACGGGGCCGAGGTGCCGGGAACGCTGGGGTTTCGCCCGGCCTGGTGGCTAGGGGGGCTGGCGATTTCGGTTGCGGGCACGCTGATGGCTGCCGCGCAAAGCCTGTGGCGGCTTTGGCATTTGCCGCTGTTGGCCACGGCCCAGCCGCGCGCCTGGGCGCATCAGGCAGCGAGCGGGGTGCGCTGGCAGGCCGGGGTCGGGGCCGGGCTTTTGGCGTTGGCTTGCGGTCTTGGGCTTTGGGGCGTGGGGCTTTGGGCGGGCTTTGGCCTTTTGGCCGCGCTTTTGCTGGGCGCGGCGCTGATCCTGCCCTTGATCCTTCACGCCCTGACCTTTTGCGCGGGCCGGCTGGCGCGCGGCGTTCTGGCCCAATGGTTCTGGGCCGATACCCGCCAGCAGCTTCCTGGCCTGTCGCTGGCCCTTATGGCGCTGATGCTGGCGCTTTCGGCCAATGTCGGCGTTGGCACCATGGTGGGCAGCTTTCGCCTGACCTTTACCGGCTGGCTGGATCAGCGGCTCGCGTCCGAGCTTTACGTCACCGCCCGCAGCGCCGAGGAAGCGGCGGAGTTGACCGCATGGCTTGCCCCGCGCACGACGGTGATCCTGCCGATCTGGTCGGCCGAAACCATGATCGAAGGCCAGCCGGCTGAGGTCTATGGCATGACCGACCATGCCACCTATCGCGACAATTGGCCCATACTTCTGGGTGCAGCCGAGATGTGGGACAGGCTGGCAGCCGGGCAGGCGGTTCTGCTCAATGAACAGCTTTACCGCCGTGGCGGCCTTGCCTTGGGCGATCTGGTTGATCTGCCCGGAGGCGCCTTGCCGGTGGCGGGGGTCTATTCCGACTATGGCAACCCGCGCCCGCAGGTGATTGTGGCAACCGATCTTCTGGTGGCACGGTTTCCCGACATTCCCCGCCTGCGTTTTGCCCTGCGGGTGGATCCGGCGCAATCGGCGGCGCTGGCGCAAGAGATGCGGGCGGTTTTCGATCTGCCCGAAGCTGCCGTTCTGGACAACACCCGCGTCAAGGCGATGTCCTTGCAGGTGTTCGAGCGCACCTTTGCGGTGACGGGGGCCTTGAATGTGCTGACGCTTTCTGTGGCCGGGGTGGCAATCTTTGCCAGCCTGATGACGCTTTCGGGGATGCGGGTGGTGCAGCTTGCGCCGGTCTGGGCACTTGGGCTGACCAAGGGGCGGCTTGCCGCTCTCGACTTTGCGCGGACGCTTGTGCTGGCGGTCTTGACGCTGGTCATTGCGCTGCCCCTGGGGTTGGTGCTTGCCTGGGCGTTGCTCGCGGTGGTCAATGTTGCGGCGTTTGGCTGGCGGTTGCCGATGGCGGTGTTTCCTGCCGATTGGCTGGCGCTGGCGGGGTTCACGCTGCTCGCGGCGTCCTTGGCCGCGCTTGGGCCGTGGCGCAGGCTGGCCCGCATGGCGCCGGCCAATTTGCTAAGGGTGTTTTCGCATGCGCGTTAAGGGATGGCTGGCGATCTTAGCGACGGTTCTGGTCTGTGCAGGCCAAGAGGCCCCGGCACAAGGGTTTGCCGGGATGGGCGAGGCGGTAAAGGGCTTTGCCAACCCAGACCCGTCCCATCGCTTTGCCTTCCCGGCCGATCATGGCGCGCATCCCGATTTCCGCATCGAGTGGTGGTATCTGACCGCCACGCTGACCGGCCCGGATGGCACCGACTATGGCGCGCAATGGACGCTGTTTCGCACCGCTTTGCGTCCCGGTGAGGGGACAGGCTTTGCCAGCCCGCAGCTTTGGATGGGCCATGCGGCGCTGACCAGTGCCGAACGCCACCTGTTCGCCGAGAAACTTGGGCGCGGCGGGGTTGGGCAGGCGGGGGTAAAGGTATCGCCCTTTGCCGCCTGGATCGACGACTGGCAGATGATCAGCCGCGCAAGCCCAGGGGCGGATGCGCTTTCGGCGCTGGATCTGAACGCCTCGGGCGCAGGCTTTGCCTATCGGCTGGCCTTGGAGGCCAAAGGGCCGATCGTGGCGCAGGGCGATCAGGGCTATTCGGTGAAATCGGCCGCTGGGCAGGCGAGCCATTACTATTCGCAGCCGTTCTACACGGTCACCGGCACGATCACGCTAGAGGGGAAGGATATTGCGGTGACTGGCCAGGCCTGGCTTGACCGTGAATGGTCCTCGCAGCCCTTGGCACCGGATCAGACCGGCTGGGACTGGTTTTCGCTGAAGTTCGACGATGGCGCGCGGCTGATGGGGTTTCGGCTACGTGATGGGGGCGCGGGGTATCTGTCGGCCACATGGATTGATGCGGATGGCACCCCAACGCCGATGCCGCCGGGGGCTTTGCGACTAACGCCGCTGGAAGAGACACGCGTTGCCGGGCGCGACATTCCGGTGTGCTGGCGGGTGGAACTGCCGCAAAAGGCCGTCGATGTCACGGCGGCCGCGCTGAACCCGCAGTCGTTCATGGACACCACCGTGCCCTATTGGGAGGGGCCGATTGTCTTTAGCGGCAGCCATACGGGGCGCGGGTATCTGGAGATGACGGGTTACGAGTAGGGCGCGCTGCTAAAGCCCCGGCAAGATGCCTTGCGCGGGCGGCGGCAGCAACTCGGCCAGGATCTTCGGGATGCGTTCCTTGACCTTGAGGAACCCGGCCGTGGCATGGGGCCAGATCGCGCTGTCCCAATCGCGCCGCCATTCGGTCAGGGCGATGCCGCGCGCCTCCAGCGCGGGCATGGCGGCGGTTATCCAATCGCGCAGCGGGCCTTGGGGGATGTAGGGGGTGGCGATCTGGGTCACCCCGGCGCGCACCGCCCAAGCGGCCAGATCGGACGGCACGCCCGCGCGCAGCGCCTCGGCGGCGCGGCCTGTGCGTGCGGCGGCATCGGCCAAGGCAGCGCGTTCAAACCGCACTACCCCATCGGCGACCGCGCCGGTGGATCGCAAGTGGCTGGCTTCAAGCGTCCAAGTGGCGCGGATATCGAGGCTGGCCAGATCGAAATCTTCGACGCGGCAATCTTCTTCGGTGATCAAGAGGGCGGTTGGCACTGCCGGCCTTGGCGCGGTGAAGGCACGCAAAGGCAGAATTGCGGGCAGCCCCTCGGGTTCAAGGTGGTCAAGCGCCTGAACCGGATCGGCCAGATCGGCGGCGCGGGGGGTAAAGCGGTTGTTGGTGAAGGTGGCGATGTTCCAGGCCTGCGCCTGATAGGCCTTGCCGCGCGTATGCAGCCCCGCCACCCAGCGCCAGCCAAGGGTGTTCGAGGCCGGATCGCCATCGACCAGGTGGCGCAGAAAGAAATCCGCCCCCAGCCGCCAAGGCAGGCCCAGGGTGAAGATCCAGATCGAGGCGAACCACATCCGGGCGTGGTTGTGCAGATAGCCGGTTCCCACCAGCTCTGCGGCCCAGGCGTCCATGCAGGCAAGGCCGGTCCGCCCTGCCTCGGCATCCGCCACGGCGCGGCGCAGGCGGCGGTCCTTGTCGAGGGAGGCCAGATCACGCTCCAGCCCGTCGCGGGTGCTGGCCCAGACCTGCGGGCGGCGTTCCAGCCAGCCCTTGAAGTAACCGCGCCAGACCACCTCTTGCACGAATTTCTCAGCCCCCTCTGGCCCATGGGCGGCGATGGCGGCGGCGACCACATTGGACTCCAGCAGCAGACGGCGGCGCAGATAAGGTGAAAGCTGCGATACTGCCTTGTGCTGGCCGGGGCCTGCATCGGTGTTGCGCCCATTGGCATAGCGCCGCCCCATGCGCGGCACAAAGGCGGCCATGCGCGCCTCGCCTGCGGCGCGGGTGGCGGTCCAGTCGGTCATCTTGATCTATCCCGTCTTGTTCTAGGGCGAGATGTCGCGGCCGGGTGATATGTCAATGTGGGCCTGGGGATAGCGCTCTACCATCGGGCGCAGGGCGACGCGCGCACCAAGCCTGGCCGCCATCAGATAGGTGCCGGCAATCTTGCGGTGCAGAAACAGCGTGGCGGCAGGCGGCACATGGGCAAGGTCGCGTTCCGCGCCCAGGGCCAGGCCCCGATCGCGCAAGCGGTCCAAAAGATTGCTCTGGCCAAAGTCGAAGTGGGTGCTTTGGCGCAAGGGCTCCATCGCCATGTCGAACAGCGACTGGATCAGATCCTGATGATGGGGCGCGGTGGTTTCGGCGAAATAGCCGATGCGCAGCATGGCCTTTCGGACCAACTCGGGTGTGCCATCCAGGGCGGCGACCAGAAGGGCGCGGAAGTCGGTGGCCAGCGCCGGGGCGATGGGCTGCACCGCGCCGAAATCCAAAAGCACGATGCGGCCGGATTTGGGATCATGGCGAAAATTGGCGAGATTGGGATCGGTCTGCATGGCACCGAAATCGAACAACTCGCGCAGGACCAGATCGATCAGCGCAGCCGCCACCCGGTCGCGCGTGGCTTGCGGGGCGGTGATCAGGCTTTCAAGCGGGGCGCTTTGGAGATAGCTCATGGCCAGGACCCTGCCGGTGCAAAGCTCGGGGATGATCTGGGGCAGGGTGAAGCCTTCGTCCCCCAGCAACAGGGTGCCAAAGCGGGTCAGGTGCTGCGCCTCGGCGTGGTAGTCGGCCTCGGCATGCAGCTGGCGCTTGGCCTCGGCCATCAGCGGCGCAAGGTTCATGTCGCGCGGCAAAAGGCCGGGCAGGCGCAAGAGGCTGGCCATATTGTCGACGTCGCTGTCGATGCTGTCGCGCACGCCGGGGTATTGCACCTTGATCGCCAGCACCTGCCCATCCGGCAGCACGGCGCGGTGAACCTGTCCGATCGAGGCGGCGGCAAAGGGGCGGAGGTCAAACTGCCGGAACCGCCCATACCAGCCCGCGCCCCATTCGGCGTTCAACACTGACTGAAGTTGCTTGGGCGGCATGGGCTGGGCGTCATCGCGCATCCGCGCGAGGATCGCGGTCAGCTCTTCGGGCAGCACCATGCCGCTGTCCATCGACAGCATCTGCCCCAGTTTCAGCGCCGCGCCGCGCAGGTGCGACAGGCCCTCTGTGACCCGCAGCCCGTTGGCGGGCGTCATCAGCAGGCTGGCCATGTCGGGCCGTTTGCCCTGCGCGAGCGTCTTTAGCCCCCCGGCAGCCAGGCCCCCCGCGATGCCCGAAGCGATGCCGCCCATGTGCAGCATCCGCTCCAGCCGTCCGGTCGGCACCCGCGCGCCTGTGCCGTTCCTGTCCCTTTGCATGTGCTGCCCCAGCTTGCCCAAACCGGAAGATGGTCCAAAGCGGTCCGCCGTCGAGGGGGCGGGGTGATTTCAGATCGGTTTTCAGGGGATCCGCCGGCTATTCGGCCGGCTCCGGGCGGGTGGGTGCCAACTGGCCCGCCTCGTCCAGCTCGCGGCGCAGCCGCGCCTCTTCGGCGGCCTGCGGCGTGCTGAACCGCGCCAGAAGGAGATAGACCACCGGGGTGAGATAGAGCGTCACCAAGGTCGACAGGCCAAGGCCGCCGACGATGACCCAATCCAGCGCCTCGCGTGCCTCGGCCCCGGCGCCTGCCGACAGGATCAGGGGCACACCGCCCAGAACGGTGGAAATCATCGTCATCATCACGTGCCGCAGCCGGATCACCGCGCCCGTGCTGATCGCGGCGCGGACATCATGGCCTCGTTCGCGCAGCTGATTGGCAAATTCGACGATCAGGATGCCGTTCTTGGCCATAATGCCGACAAGCAGCACCAGCCCGATCTGCGAATAGACGTTAAGACTGCTGCCGGTCAGCACCAGCGCAAAGATCGCGCAGGCCAGCCCAAAAGGGGCACCGTGGACATCACGATGATCGCCGAGACAAAGCTTTCAAACTGCGCGGCCAGCACCAGAAACACGATCAGGATGGCAAAGCCGAAGGTCAGCAACAGCCCCGATCCGGTTTCGTCCAGCGTCGCGGCCTCGGCCAGGGGCACGATGCGCGCACCGGGGGGGAGCGTCCGGGCCGCCAATGCCTCGACCGCGCTCAGCGCCTGACCCAAGGACATCTCGGGTGTCAGCCCGGCGGTGATGGGCACGGCACGCTGTTGGGCCTCGCGGCCAAGTTCGGGGGCCACGGCGCGCTTCTCGAGCCAGACGAAAGAGGCGATCGGCACCATCAGCCCGGTGGCGCTGCGCATGAACACCCGCTCCAGATCCGAGGGGTCGTTGACCGGGTCGGTGGTGGACATCAGCTGAATGTCATGGGCCTTGTCACCGATGAACACGCTGCCCACGCTGCGCCCGTCCAGCACGGCCTGAAGCGCCTCGCCCAGACCTTCGATTCCGATATCAAGATCGGCGGCACGAGCGCGGTCCACCTCGATGAAAAGCTGGGGCTGGGTGGTGTCATAGCCCAGCCGCACCTGCCCGAAGGCGGGGTTTTCCTCCATCGCGGCGACAAGGGCCGTCGCATCGCGGCTGAGGTCGTCATAGCTTGTCCCCACCAGCGCAAAGCGCAGGCCCTGACCGGCCCCGCGGATGCGCAGGCTGTTGGGTTGCAGCGCAAAGGCACGCACCCCGATCACGTCCCGCAGGCGGGTGTTGATCTCGGCGGCGATGTCTTGCTGGCTGCGGGCGCGTTCGGCCCAAGGGGCCAGCGTCATTACTATGAAACCCGAGTTTGCCTGCCCACCGCTGCCAGTGATGGCGAAAAGGTTGGTGATCTCGCCCGTCTCTTGCAGGCTGGCCACCGCATCTTCGATCTCGCGCATCTTGGCGGCTGTGTGGTCAAGCGAAACGCCCTGTGGGGCCTCGACGCGCAGCAAGACCACGGCGCGGTCTTCGGGCGGGGTAAGCTCCTGACGGATCTGGCCAAAGGCCAGCGCGGCAAGGGCGGCAAAGGCCAGACTGCCCGCCAGAACGACAATCGGCGCGGCCAGGGCCGCGTTGAGCGTTCTGGCATAAAGCCCCGAAAGCTAGGCTCCCAGACGCAGAAAGCGGCCCGGTGGGGCGCCTTGCGGCGCGGGTTCTTTCAAAATGCGGCTGGCCAGCACCGGGCAAAGCGTCAGCGCCACGACCGAGGACAGCAAAACCGCCATGGCCAGCGTAAAGCCGAACTCGCGGAAGAGGGCCCCGGCCTGTCCGCCAAGGAAGGACAAGGGCACAAAGACTGCCGCCAGCGTGGCCGTCGTGGTGACCACGGCAAAGAACACTTGCTGCGTGCCAAGGATGGCCGCCGCCCGCGCGCCCATGCCTTCAGACCGGCGCCGGACGATGTTTTCCAGCACCACGATCGCATCATCCACCACCATGCCCGCGGCAAGAACAAGCGCCAGAAGCATCAGGATGTTGACCGAAAAGCCCGCCAGCCAGACCGCGGCGAAGGTGCCGATCAGCGCCACCGGCAGCGCGATGGCCGGGATCAGCGTGGCGCGCACATCCATCAGGAAGGCAAAGATCACTGCGATCACGATCAGCGTGGACAGGATCAGCGTCAAGACCACCTCATCCAGCGCGTCCTGCACAAAGACCGCATCATCCGATGTCACCTTCAAGGTGACATCGGGCGGCAAAAGGGGCTGCACATCGGCCACCACCGCGCGCACCGCCTGCGAGATTTCCAGCGTGTTCGATTGCGCCGCGCGGATGATGCCCAGCCCGATCCCGGTCTCGCCATTGGCGCGCAGCACGGTCTGGCCCAGCGCCGGGCCAAGGCTGATCTGTGCCACATCGACCTGCCGCACGGCATCGGTCAGTTTCAGCGCGGCAAATTCTTCGGGCGTGCTGATTGCGGCAGTGGTGCGCACAACCATCGACTGGCGGTCTGACGCCAAAGACCCCGCTGGGGCGTCGAAGGCCACGGTCACCACGGAGGCCCGTAGATCGGCCAGCGACAGGCCGCGCGCGGCCAGCTGGCGCATGTCGATGTCGATGCGGAACACCTCGTCGCGGTCGCCGAAAATCTGCAGATCGGCCACCCCTTCGGCGGCCAAAAGACGTTCCTGCACCAGATCCTCGGCCAGCCGCGTCAGGCTTTCGGCGCTGCGCGAGGGCGAGGTCAGCGACAGCCGCATGATGGCATCGGAATCGGCATCGGCCTTGATGATGCGGGGCGGTTCCACGCCGTCGGGCAGATCGCCCGGAAGGCGCGCAATGGCGTCGCGCATGTCGGTTGCGGCGGTGTCGATATCGGTGCCGGTGGTGAACTCGACCGTCACGCGGCTGCGACCAAAGCGCGAGGAGGACGAGATGTCCTCGACGCCCGAAATCCGCCCTGCGGCGCCTTCGATGGCAGCGGTGATCTCGCGGTCGATGGTTTCGGGCGCTGCGCCGGGATAGTCGGTGCTGATGGTGATCACCGGGCTGTCGATGTTCGGCAGCTCGCGCACCTCGCCGCCCAGCCAGCCTGCGATGCCGGCAATCAGGATCAGCGCGTTCAGCACAAAGGCCAGGATCGGGCGGCGGATGAACAGGGCGGTTCCCGACAGATGCGCGCTGCGCTCGATCCGGGTGGTCATGGGCTGGCCCCGGTTTGCGAACCGGCGGTGGCAGAGGCGCCGCCCTCTGCCCCGCGCACCACCACCTCGGCACCGGGGCGCACCGATTGCACGCCCTCGATGACCACCAGATCGCCGGGTTCGAAGGCGGCCTCGACCAGCACCCGCTCGGCCTCGCGCTGCATGATCTTGACGGGAAGACGCGTGGCCTTGTCCGCGCGTACCACCCAGACATAAGCACCCTCGCGGCTCCATTGCACCGACAGGGGGTCAACCGCAGGGGCCGATGCGCCGGGAAGGTCCAGGGTCATGGCAAAGGCCATGCCGGCGCGCAAACGGTCCTCGGGGTTGGGCAGTTTGGCCTGCACCAGCAGGGTGCGGCTGGCCGGATCGACCCGATTGTCGATGGCCGTGATGCGCCCGTCGATCGGCCCAAAGCCGCCGGCCAGCGCTTCGGCCCGGATCGGGTCGCCAACGGTTACCCGGCCCACCAGCCGGTCCGGCAGGCGCACATCGACCAAAAGGGTCGAGCGGTCGTCGATGCGCGCAATCTCGGTCTGGGGGCCGATCTGCGCGCCGACCTCGGTATTCACGATCCCGATCCAGCCCGCGACGGGCGCGGTTATCCGGCGCTGGGTCAGGTCATATTCGGCCTCGCGCCGTTCGAGTTCGGCCTGACGCAGCGCCAGTTCTGCCTCGCGCAGTTGAACATCGGTCCCGGTGCCCGACTGGCGCAGGGCGCGCGTCCGTTCCAGCCGGGCGGCGGCATCTTCTTGCATCAGCCGCGCGCGTTCCAGCGCGATGGTCTCGGCCTCATGGTCCAGTTGCAACAAGAGATCGCCCGCCTGAACCTTTTGCCCGGATGTGACGGAAATCGAGGTGACGCGTCCCGGTGTTTCGGCAAAGATAGCAACCGAGCGCAGCGCCTGCCCGTCGCCGATGGCGGTCACACGGTCGGCGATCCTGCCCTCGGCCGGGGGCAGGGCGGTGACCTCCGTCGGCGGTCGCGTGCCATCCGGTGCGCCACCCTGTGCGCCGCCCCCAAAGCCACCGCTCCCTTGACCGGATTTCGGCGCCTCAGCCGTCTCGGCACTGCGCAAGCCAAGCCGTTCGAAGAGGCCCGGCACCAGCGCGGACGTTCCAAGTGCCATGATACCCATCAGGCCCAGCGCCACACAGATTTGCTTCCAGATAGCCATCAAACTGATCCTTCCGCCGCCGGGGCGCAGCGCAAGTTTTGGGGCACAAGCGCCCGAAGGCAAGCGACAACCGCCCCGAACCCGTCGGAAAACGGGGATTTGATCGTCTGGCCCTTGCCCCTTTGGGCCAATTTGCCCGGATTACACCTCGTCGCGCACCAGCATCACAAGCGCAAGCACTGTCATCCCGACACCCCCCAGAACCAAGGTCGGCGGCGGGTTCCGGCCAAGCGCGATCTCCCACAGGATCAGCCAGCTTGGCACAAGGTAGGTATAGGCCATGACCTTGGCCGAAGGCAGGCGCAGCGTGGCATATTGTAACAGCACGAAGGTCATCGCACTGGCCGCGACCGAGACATAGATGAGGCAGACCCAGACAATGCCGGGCAGCGCCGCCCAATCGGTGGCCATCACGTCCTGCCACCCCCACAGGACCAGAAGAAGGAACCCTGCCACCATCATGCCGAAGGTAAAGACCACCGCTGGCTCGCCCCGGTTAAGCTTGCGCACCATGGGCGCATAGATCGCATGGGCGACACAGCCCCAGAAGTAAACGATCTCGCCCGATCCGATCTGAAAGCGCAGAAAGGCGGCGAAATCGGCGCGAAAGATCACCCAAAGCGCCCCCACCGCCCCGACCGTCAAGGCCAGCGCCATGCGCGGCGTGGTGATCTGGCGCAGGAGAAGCCAGCCAAAGCCAGCCGCCATGACCGGTGTCAGGGTAAAGACGGCGGCGGTTGACACCGCCTCGGCCGTCTGAAGCCCCTTGAACATCAGGACGAAATAGGCGGCCAGCAACCCGCCCAGCACCAGATAGCGCCAGGGCGCCCGCCAGGTTGCGCGCGAAATCCCCGTGGTGACCAGCGCCGCCACCCCCACAAGCGCCCCCGCAAGTGCAAAGCGCAGAACCGTCAGGGCCTCGGGCGCGACAAAGGGGGCGGCCATGGCGCCCAGACTGAACGACCCCGCCACCAAGGCCGAAAAGGCCAGCATGGCCAGATGCCCGCTTTGCGCCGGTGTCAGTTGCACGTCTTGACCCATTCCGCGCTGGCGCGCTTGAGATGGGTGAGGAAGCTTTGCACCTTGAGCGTGCGGTGCAGATCGACATGGGTGACGATCCACAAAGGGGCGGCCCATTCGGGCCGGGCGGGAAAAACCTGAACCAGATCGGGGTTCTGGCTGGCAAAATGCGTGCTGCAAAAGCCAAGGCCAAGCCCAGCCTTCAGCGCCTCAAGATTAGCGGCGGGTTCCGTGATGCGGAAGGTGATCGCATCGGCAGGCACACGGTCATTCAGCCAGCGATAGAAGGGCGCTCGGTTTTCCGGGCTTTCGGGCCCGATGAAGCGATGGCCGGCGAGTTCATCTTCCGACTGCGGGATGCCATGGCGGTCAACATAGCTGCGCGCAGCATAAAGCCCGTTTTGCATGGTCATCAGGGATTGCACCACATTGTCGGGCTCTTGCGGGGCGGCCCCGGCGCGGATGGCCACATGCGCCTCGCCATAATCCAGCCGGAACACCCGCATGTCGGTCATGAAGCGGATCGTCACCTCGGGGTAATCGGCCAGATAGGCGGCAAAGACCGGCGCCATCAGTTCGGCAATGCCGGTGATCGCGGTCACCACCAATTCGCCGGTGACGGTTTCGCCCTGGCCCTTGATGCGGCTGGCAAGTTGGCCAAACTGCTCTTCTGTGGTCTGCGCGACCGACAGAAGGTCGCGCCCCGCCTCTGTTGGGGTATAGCCGCGGGCGTGGCGTTGGAAAAGCTTGGCGCCCAGGCGTTTTTCCAAGGCGTCGATGTGGCGGATGACGGTGGCATGATGCACCCCAAGGACATCCGCAGCACCTGACACCGTGCCCAGTCGCGCGACCTGAAAGGCGGTGCGTATTTCGTCCCAGTTTTCCATGATCTTGGCTTTCCTGTGCGCCCTTGCACAGATGAAAAGCCCGGAGCGTGGCCGGATGCAAGGGGGAAATGCAAAGGGGAAATGCAGGGGGAAATCGACGGATCCAGAGCGGACCTGGCCGGTGCAACCCGGTTCAGGTGCCCGCGCTCTCGCCCCGCAAAAGCCCGATGGCCGATTTCATCACCCCGTCCAGCCAAAGCCGCGCGGCATCAATCGTGGCCACATAGGCCGTCAGCGCACCGTCAAGGCCGGGGATCTGCTGGGCGAGTTTCGGCGCCACGATGTAAAGCGCCACCACCAGCGCGCCGATCACGACGGAAAGCACGAATCCTGAACGGAAGGCGCGCTTTTGCCCGGTGGCGGGCAGGCTGTCGGCCACCGCCGATGCCTCGCCGCTGCGCCGCTCGGTCGAGGCGCGCAGGGTTGTGTTGATCTCGTCAATCTCGGGCAGCATGTCGCGGCGCGATTGCGGCTTGGCGGGGGGCGGAGCTTCGCCTTTCATCCGCGCAATGCGCTGGGCGACGGGGTCAGCGTTGGCTTCATCGGCCCCCGAAGCCTTGGGCGTGGGCGCGGCAGTGGCGGCCACGGTGGCGGCAATCGCCGCGCTTAGCCCCAGTTCGGATTGCGTCTCGATCGGGGGTGGCGCTTCGCTGCGACGCGCTTGGGTCTCGCGCTCGGCCTCTTCGCGCAGGACGGCAAGGACGCTTTCATTTAGTGCCCGCGGAGGGGGCGCTGCGGTTGCTGCGGCGTCAGGATGGTCTGCGTCATCCTCTTCGGTGGGGGGCGGATCAAACATCGCCTGCTCGGCGGCAAGCTCTTCCTCGACGCGGGGCGAAAGCTGGAACCAGGCATGGCCGCAGTTCGAACATTGCACGTCGCGCCCACTGTCGGGGATGGCCGAGGCATCCACCTCGTATTCCGCATCGCAGTTTGGGCAGACAAGGCGCATTTAAAACGATCCGACCACGGCAAACATCGTTTGTTAACGTGTTTGTAGCAACGATATGCGGCATATCCAAGCCTTTGTGCAGCATCCACGAACGCGAGCGATTGAAACCGCCGCGCCCATGGGCGAGTATCGCGCCGGTAACTGGGTGGGTGCGGGGCGGCCGTTCATGATTTCCTTTGACAATGTGGCCTATAACTACGGCGGCGGAGAGCTGTTGTCGGACATGACCCTGCGCCTTGCGCCGGGGTCGTTTCACTTTCTCACCGGGCCATCGGGGGCGGGAAAGACCACATTTCTGAAGCTGAGCTATGCTGAACTCTTGCCGACTGCGGGCCATGTCACGCTGTTTGACCGCGATGTGCATGGGCTGACGCGCGATGATGTGGCGATGACGCGGCGGCGGATCGGGGTGGTGCATCAGGATTGCCAGTTTCTTGACCATCTGAGCCTTACCGCCAATGTCGCCCTGCCGCTGACGGTGGCGGGCCGCCACACGGGCGAGGGCGATCTGGCCGATCTTCTTGCCTGGGTCGGGTTGGACAAGCTGTCGGCTGCGCTGCCGCCGTCGCTGTCGAGCGGCGAACGCCAGCGCGCCGCCTTGGCGCGTGCCATCATCATGGGGCCGGATGTGATCCTGGCCGATGAACCGACGGGCAACCTGGACTGGGAGATGTCGCTGCGCCTGCTGACGCTGTTGGTCGAGTTGAACAAGATGGGCAAGACGGTGCTGGTGGCGACCCATGATCTGAACCTGATCCGGCAGGCGAAATCGCAGGTGCCTGCGCGCGTCCTGCGGATTGCCAAACGCCGGGTGCAGCTTTCGGGGGCAGATCTGTGAAAGCGGTCCTTGCTTCGGTTCTTGCCCGTCTGGTTCCGGCAGAGCCCGCCGATGCGGTCGTGCCGCCTTCGGGCCATACGGCCTGGCTGACCTCATTCACTGCCGGGGCCATGACCTTTCTGGCGGTCTTTGCGCTGGCGCTCTCGCTGGCCTCGGGCTGTCTGGCCGACCGCTGGTCGGCTGCATTGGAGCGCACGGCCACCGTGCGCCTTTCGGCGCCCGAAGACCAGATCGAGCTGCAATTGACGGCGGTGCTGGGGGTTCTGGCCACCACGCCGGGCATCGAAAGCGCCCGCGCCCTGACCGATGAGGAAAGCCGTGCGCTGTTGGAGCCATGGTTCGGCCCCGATCTGCCGGTCGAAACCGTGCCCCTGCCACGGCTGATCGAAGTGGTCGAGGATGGCAGCGGCTATGACGGCACGGGTCTGCGCCAGCGTCTGGCGGCCGAGGCCCCCGGCGCTGTGCTTGATGACCACACGCGCTGGCGTGAACCGATGGCCGAGGCGGCCGCCCGGCTGCGGCTTTTGGGGCTTTTGTCGATCGGTCTGATCGGAGCGGCGATGGCGGCGATGATCACGCTGGCCGCCAATGCCTCGCTTGCGGCCACTGCGCAGGTGATCAAGGTCTTGCGGCTTGTCGGCGCGCGTGATGCCTATATCGCCCGTGCCTTCGTGCGCCGCTTTACCCTGCGCGCCCTGACCGGTTCGGCTGCCGGGGCGATTGCCGGGCTTGTTGGCGTGATCTTGCTGCCTGCGGCCCAACCGGCGGGCGGTTTTCTGACCGGGCTTGGCTTTCAGGGGGCGGGCTGGTTGTGGCCCTTTGTCCTGCCCCCCCTTGCCGCGCTTGTCGCCTTTGTGGCCACCCGCGCCGCCGCCCTTCGCACCTTACGGGAGTTGACCTAATGCTGCCCCTTCGTTGGGTCTTGTCGCTGATCTTCATCATCCAGATGTATCTGGCCATGGCGGTGGTTGCGATTGCCTTTGCGCCCTTTGCGCTGTTTTCCCGCAATGCCGCCGTCAAGGCCTGCCATGTCTATTGCCAATGGGTGATCTTCTCGCTGCGTCTGCTGTGCGGGCTCAGGACCGAGGTGCGCGGCGCGCCACCCAGCGACGAGGTGGTGATCGCGGCCAAACACCAGAGTTTTCTCGATATCATCCTGATCTACAGCGCCGTGCCGCGTGGCAAGTTCATCATGAAGCGCGAGTTGATGTGGACCCCGTTTCTGGGCCAATACGCCCGCCGCATCGGCTGTGTGCCGGTGAACCGGGGCAAGCGGGGGGCGGCGATTGCCAAGATGAAGGCCGATGTGATGGCAGGCACCGAATTTCCCGGCCAGCTGATCATCTATCCGCAGGGCACCCGCGTGGCACCTGGGGTGGCGAAGCCTTACAAGGTGGGTACGGGATTGCTGTATGAACAGCTGGGCCAGCCCTGCGTTCCGGTGGGCACCAATGTGGGTGTGTTCTGGCCCAAGCGTTCCATCCTGCGCAAACCGGGTCTGGCGGTGGTCGAGTTCCTGCCCCGCATCGAACCCGGCCTGCCCGTGGCCGATTTCATGGAGCGGCTGGAGACGGTGGTGGAAACTTCGTCCAACACGCTGATGTCCGAGGCGGGGTTTAGGGGGGTAATGGACTGGATCACCGATCTTGACGCGCTGCACAGCCATTATGGCACGCCTGGTTCGCCTGCCCTGCGCAAGCAAGCCGCACGGCTGACGCCCGCTTATCGAGCCTTCATCATGGCCTCGCGGTTTTGCATCCTGTCCACGGTAGGACCAGAAGGTACTGACGGCAGCCCGCGCGGTGATCAGGGGCCCGTGGTTATGATCGAGGATGACGAGACCCTGTTGATGCCTGACTGGAAAGGCAATGAGCGGATCGACAGCCTGCGCAACATCGTGCGCGACGGCCGCGTTAGCCTGTATTTCATGGTGCCCGGCTCGACCACATCAGTACGCGTCAACGGCACGGCGCGGCTGACAGCAGATGCCGGCCTTTGTGGGCGTTTTGAGCGCGATGGCAAGCACCCACGCACCGTGATTGTGATAAGGCTCGCCGAGGTTTATAGCCAATGTGCCCGCGCTTTGCAGCGCTCTGCCCTTTGGACAGCGGGGGATCAGTCGGGAGGTCTGCCGACGGTCGGCCAGATGCTTCAAGAGGCTGCAAACGGCGAGATTGATGGCGCAGAATATGACCGCGAGCGCGCGGGTCGTGCCCATCTTGGTTGGTGGTAGCCGGAGGCCAGCTTCAGTGCAATGACACAGGCAAGGATCAGCAAGACCCCCGCCACCCGCAGCGTGTTGACAGGCTCGGCAAACAAGAACACCGCCGCAATCGCGGTTCCCAAGGCCCCGATCCCCACCCAGACCGCATAGGCCGTGCCAACCGGTAGCGTTTTCAGGGCGACTGACAGCATCCAAAACGACGCCAGCGTCAGCACCATGGTCAGGATCGAGGGGATGGGGCGGGTGAAGCCTTCGGAGTATTTCAGCCCCATCGCCCAGCCGGTTTCCAGAATGCCAGCAATCAGCACGATCAGCTAGGTGTTCACGCGGCAAGCCCCTTTGACCCCATCGAAAGGAACTTCTGGCGGCGGTCCTTGATGATTTCGGCGCGTTTCTTGCCGGCCATTTCCGCCAGCATCGCCTCGATCGCCTTGCCCACGGCGGCCACGGTATCGCCACGCCCGCGCTGGGCGCCGCCGACGGGTTCCTTGATGATGCGGTCGATGACCCCCAGCTTTTGCAGGTCTTGCGCCGTCAGGCGCAGCGCCTCGGCGGCCTCGCGCATCTTTTCGGCGTCTTTCCACAGGATCGACGCGCAGCCTTCGGGCGAAATCACCGAATAGACCGAGTGTTCCAGCATGGCGATGCGGTTTGCCGTGGCAAAAGCCACCGCGCCGCCCGATCCGCCTTCGCCCACCACGACGGACAAAAGCGGCACGCCAATCTCAAGGCATTTCGCGGTGGACCGGGCAATCGCCTCGGCCTGACCACGCTCTTCCGCGCCCTTGCCGGGATAGGCGCCGGGGGTGTCGATCAGCGTGATGACCGGCAGGTTAAAGCGGTCGGCCATATCCATCAGCCGCACGGCCTTGCGATAGCCTTCGGGCCGCGCCATGCCGAAATTCCGCTCGATGCGGGATTTGGTGTCATCGCCCTTTTCATGGCCAATCACGATGACCGGCTGATCGTTGAACCGCGCCAGCCCGCCCATCACCGCATGGTCATCGGCAAAGCTGCGGTCACCGGCAAGCAGGGTGAATTCGGTGAAGAGCCCTTCGATATAGTCTTTCGAATGGGGCCGTTCCGGGTGGCGGGCAACCTGACATTTCTGCCATGGGGTCAAGGACTTATAAAGATCCTTCAGCAGCGTGTCGGACTTCTTGTCCAGCGCTTCGGCCTCTTTGGTGATGTCCATCGCCGGATTGACGCGGGCAAGCGCGCGCAGCTCTTCGGCCTTGCCTTCGATCTCGGCGAGCGGCTTTTCAAAATCCAGATAGTTCATCGGGCACCCTTCAGATGGACCGCCCCTATATGGCCAGAACCGGGGCAAGATGCAACTCGCCCCGAGGCGTTCGGCCCTATCCTGCCGGCTGGCCCTGATCCAGCGCGATCAGATGCGCCACATGATCCGGCCCGCAAGAGAGTTTCTTGGCCACCTTGCTGTCGGGTGTGACCACGCGCCAGAAGGGCACCACCTCGTCCAGCCGCCTGCCTTCGGCCAGATCGGTCAGCGCCACCTCGGCCACCACGCGCAGATAGATGGCCGTGGTCACCGGGCACATCGCATTCGCCCCCGCCTTGCGGGCCAACTCATTGCGCAGCCGGTCCATGGTCCGCGTCTCGCCCGGCGGAATGCGGGACAGGTAGTTGGCAATCTCGCCCGGCGAGGAAATCAGCATGGTATTGCCCGCCTTCACCCCGGCTAAATCGGCGTGCAGCATCACCACATGCGGCGGCTTGGCGGCACCGAACCTCTTGCGCCGGTCGGTGGGTTTCCTTGGCTTTGTGGTCATGGCTCAGTCCTCCACACGGGCTTTCAAGGCTGCAAGATATGTGGTGGCAAAGGCTTCGGGATCAAAGAACAGCCGCGCCAGAATTCTGCCAATCGGCGAGGGCACCTCGGCACGTTCGACGACCGTGATCCTGGTGCCAGAGCCCTCGGGCGTCATCACCGCCTCCCATGAACCCGTATAGCCCGCGTCTGACACGAACCGCAGGCGGATCAGGGCCTCGGTCATCTTCTCGGCGACAAAGCGGATCTCTTCGCCCCGCGCCGTCACCTCGACCCAACCCTCGGCGTTGCGGGTGACTTGCGCGATGCCCTCCCGCCAACTCGCCTGCGCTTCGACATCGGCGATGACGGCCAGAATGCGGGCAGGGGGCGCGTCGATCACCGTTTCGGCCCGGCCCTCCCGAGCGGCGGGCAAAGCCATGCCCACCAGAACCACACCCCCAACCGCGCCAATCAGGCATAGGGCTGTCCAGATCAAATACCGCATGGTTCCCCCCATAATCATTTGCTCCATGCGGTAGCAAATCAGGGAGAGGTGGCGAAGTATCTCGAAATTTCCATTTCTGATGCAATGGGTTATCTGAAATTGCGCCCAAAACAGCAACGCCCCATGGCCGGGGCCAAGGGGCGTGCATCTCCTCCCGAGGATGCGGGTTCGGGCCTCCTCTCCCAGCCCCCGCGCGGGTATTCCTGTTGCATCCTGCCCAAGGGCATGACGCGCTATCACCAAACCTGCCTAATCAGCGGGCGTTCTGTCAACGATTCCTCAGGCGCCCATGATCAGTTCGTATTGCTTCACGATCACCTCGGCCTGTTTCATCGAGGCGATGTCGATCAGCTTGCCCTTATAAGTCGTGGCGCCCTGACCATTGGCCTTGGCCTCTTCCATCGCGGCCAGAATGGCGCGGGCGTCGGCGACGGCGGCGTCCGAAGGGGTAAAGACCTCATTGGCCAAGGCGACCTGCTTGGGGTGGATCGCCCATTTGCCAACCATGCCAAGCGTGGCCGACCGCAGGGCCTGGGCGCGGAAGCCCTCGTCATCGCTGAAATCGCCAAATGGCCCATCCACCGGCAGGACGCCATGGGTGCGGCAGGCGGCGACGATGGCGGCCTGCGCCCAATGCCAAGGGTCGGACCAATGCTTTGCGCCCTCGCGCAGCATGTAATAGCTTTCCTGCGTGCCGCCGATGCCGGTGGTCTGCATCCCCATGGAGGCCGCAAAATCCGCCGCACCAAGGCTCATGGCCTGTAAGCGGGGGCTTGAGGCCGCGATTTCCTCGACATGGGCGATGCCGGCCGCGGATTCGATGATGACTTCAAAGCTGATCGGCTTGGTCCGGCCTTTGGCGCGTTCAATCGCCGTCACCAGCGCGTCAACCGCATAGACATCGGCGGCGCAGCCGACCTTGGGGATCATGATCTGATCCAGCCGCGGCCCGGCCTGTTCAAGAAGGTCCACCACGTCGCGATACCAATAGGGGGTGTCCAGCCCGTTGATGCGCACCGAAAGCGTCTTCTTGCCCCAATCCAGCGTGTTGATCGCGGTGATGATATTGGCCCGCGCGGCGTCCTTGTCACTGGGCGCAACCGAATCTTCCAGATCAAGATTGATCACATCCGCCGCAGATGCCGCCATCTTTTCAAACAAGGCCGGGCGCGAGCCGGGGCCAAAAAGCTGGCAGCGGTTCGGACGGGCAGGGGGCGTGGGTTGAAGGCGGAAGCTCATCGCAGTCCTCGGGAAAGTTAATTTCAGGCGGTTAGTGCGCAGCGATAGATTATTGCGCAAGCCTTCGCAAGGCTCGTTTGCAGCCGCAGCATTTCTTGCGCGAGTCTTGGTGTTTCTAGGGCTTGCTCGACGGCCTTTTGCACCCCATCTTGTACGAACGTACTACGGTCCAGACTCATAACCAGTAAATGCCGATAGCGGCGAGGGCGCATGCCGAGAGGAACAGGATCGGGCATCGATCGTAGCGCGTCGCGACCCTGCGCCAGTCCTTGAGTCGCGCGAACATGTTC
>VGDH01000017.1 GCA_016869835.1 Alphaproteobacteria bacterium | reverse complement strand
TGTTGATGGTGGCCATGTGCGATTCCTGTGCAAGCCGCTCGCAATCCAAAAGCAGCGCTGTGCAACTTGTGTGCAGAATCTCGCAAAAACAGACCAATCGCAAGAAAAAACGAATGTAAAATCGTTGATAATCAATGTACTAACTCTGTATAAACTCACACATATACTCCCGCCGGAGGCTTCCGCCGCCAATGTCGGACGCTCCGCGGGGGGTATTTTTGCCAAGATGAACACCATGGAACTAGACCGGATTGGGCAGGGGGCGCCCTTCGGCATGGGCGATGAGGTTGTCCACGGCCATCAGGCCCATGGCGGTGCGGACTTCGAGCGCTGCCGTGCCAAGGTGGGGTAGGAGGGTGACGTTTTCCATCTGCAGAAGGGCCGGATGGATGCGGGGTTCGTGTTCGTAGACATCAAGCCCGGCGCCGCCGATGCGGCCCTGTTGCAGGGTCTCGACCAGCGCCGCCTCGTCCACCACATCGCCGCGCGCGATGTTGACAAGGATCCCGCCCGGTTTCATCTGCGCCAGTCTTTCGGCGTTGATAAGGTGGCGCGTCGTGGGGCCGCCCGGCACGGCGATGACGACCACATCGGCACCCATGGCCTCATCCAGCGGAATGGCGCGGGCGGGAAGGCCGGGTTCGGCCTTTGAGCGGTTGTAATAGCTGATCTCCATCCCGAACCCATGGTGGGCGCGGCGCGCAATCGCCTTGCCGATGCGGCCCATGCCGATGATGCCCAGCGTCTTTCCGCCGACATGCAGCCCCAGCATCTGGGTCGGGTGCCAGCCCTGCCATCGCCCTGCACGCACCAGGCGCTCGCCCTCGCCGGCCCGCCGCGCGGTCATCAGGATCAGCGTCAGCGCGATGTCGGCGGTGGCATCGGTCACGGCGCCCGGCGTGTTCGACACGGCCAGCCCGGCGGCGCGGGCCGTTGTCACGTCGATATGGTTGAAGCCCACGCCGAAGTTGGCCAAGAGCCGCGCGCGGGGCTTGGCCACATCGGCAAAGACCTCGGCCGCGTAAAGATCGCCCAGTGTCGGCAGCACAAGGTCAAAGTCGCGCAACGAGGCGCGCAATTCCTCGGCCGTCAGGGGCAGGGTGCTTTCGCGCGCGGTCACCTCAAACCGGGCGCGGGCGGCCTGCATCACGGCATCGGGCAGCGGGCGGGTGATGAGAAGCTTAATCAGAACATCTTTCCGCCCAGAGGCAACTCATGCCCTGGCCCGATCAGCACCACCTCGCCCGCCTCATCGGGCAGGCCAAGGATCAGCACCTCGGACATCACGGGACCGATCTGGCGGGGTGGAAAGTTGACCACCCCCAGAACGTGCCGCCCGACAAGCCCCTCGGGCGTGTAGTGCCGGGTGATCTGGGCCGAAGAGCGTTTCTCGCCGATCTCGGGGCCGAAATCGACCCAAAGTTTGATCGCGGGCTTCCGCGCCTCGGGGAAGGGTTCGGCGCGGGTGATACGGCCGACGCGGATATCGACCTTGGCGAAATCGTCGTTGGTGATCGTCATTTGCCCAACTCCCGGCCCCGGTCGGCGGCGGCCTTGATTGCCTTCTCCAGCAAGGGCGGAAAGCCCGTGGTTTCGTCCATCAGCACCGAAAGCGCGGCGGCCGTTGTGCCGCTTGGTGAGGTGACATTGATGCGCAATTGGCTGGCGGTCTCGGGCGAGCGCCAGGCCAGTTCCCCCGCCCCGCACACCGTGGCACGCGCCAGTTTCATCGCCACATCCGGCGCCAGCCCCTGCGCCACGCCGCCTGCCGCCATCGCTTCGATCAGGTGGAACACATAGGCCGGACCCGACCCGGACACCGCCGTCACCGCGTCGATCTGGTGTTCGCCGTCCAGCTCCACCACCTCGCCCACTGCCTGCATCAGCGCTCGGGCAAGCGCCAGACCTGCCGCCCCGGCATGGGCATTGCCGCAGATGCCGGTGATGCCCCGGCCCACCATCGCGGGCGTGTTGGGCATGGTGCGCACAATCGGCGTGCGGGGCCCAAAGACGCTCTCAAACGTGGCAATCGAAGTGCCTGCCGCGATCGACACCATCAGCGTGCGCCCATTGCCCAGCGCCTGCAGCGCAGGCAGGGCGGCACCCATCATCTGCGGCTTGACCGCCAAGAGCGCCACGGCCGGGGCCGGCGGGACCCCCGCGTTCAGATGCACGCCGGTGCCCTTCAGCCATTCGGTCGGGTTCGGTTCCAGAACCCAGATCGACCCCGGCAGCAGCCCCGCCTCGAGCCATCCCGCCAACAGCGCCGAGCCCATCTTGCCGCAGCCCAAAAGCACCAGCCCATCACGGGCCACGTCATCCAATGCCATGGAAATCCCCCTTGTTCGGGGCAGAGGTTAGGCCCGACCGTAGGCCTCGGCAATGGCAACCTTCATCGCCTCGGCCGGGCTGCGGTCACCCCAGACGGCCAGCTGGAACGCCGGGTAGAACTGTTCGGCCGCCAGCACCGCCGACGAGATCAGTCGGTCGATCTGTTCAGCCCCGGCCACCTGGCCACCGGCCAGACAGAGGCCATAGCGCCAGACCATCAGCTTTTGCTCGGCCCAATAGGTAAAGGCCCCGGTCCAGACCATGTCATTGCAGCGATTAAGCAGGTCATGAATGGCCGGCAGCCGGTCCTCGGGCGGTTCCATTTCAAAGGTGCAGATCAGCCGCAGCGTCTCGTCCTGTGCCGACCAGGCCAGCGTCAGCGAATAGGTGCGCCACTGGCCTTCGACCGCCATTGCGATCTGGTCATCGGTGACGCGGTCGAATTCCCAATCGTGATAGGCGGCAAGATCCTCGACGATGTCGATCGGATGCAGGTCATCCAGCGTAAGGAAATCTTCTGAAACCGACATGCCTGCCCCATCATAAGGCCCTTTGTGGACCAACTCCCACAACTGGCTGAGCGTCCGGCAAAGATCTGCGTCTGCCTGACGAGAACTTACTAGATATAGTGGGGCGAAGGCGAAAGCCTGTAAAGCGAAATCTCGCGAAATCTTCTGTGGATAAGCTTGGGGGATGTGGCTCGCCACCAGAGTTGGCAAAATCTGACAGCAAAGCTTGCAGCAAGACGGTTTTCAAGGCGAATTTGATGCGCGTTTCGTGTTGCAGTTGGCGCGTTAAGGGCGGGTGGCCAGTGGCGATAAAGGGCGAGCAGATCGAACCGGGGTGTGTTTACCGCCCCGTTAAAGCCTAAGTGAACGCCCATGCTACAGCCTACGCTTCTTCGCAAGCCGCTTACCATAGCCCAGAATGTACTCTGCGCCCGGCTTTCCCTTGGCATGTGGTCCTGTCTAGAGCAGGTGGTAAGGAGGTTTCTGCTTCGTATCGCGGATGGACCTGCACCGGTTTTGTTCCGGTCTTTTGAGAGCGATACTCGCCGTCAAGGAGATCGGATATGGCCGCGGTACACAGCGACGAGTTCAAACGCGATGTGGTTCGCATCGCGCTCACCATTGGCCTGACACGGCGTCAGGTTGCGCCTGATTTGGGGATCGGGCTTTCGACGCTCGGCAAGTGGGTTCGGGCGGTTTCAGAGGAAGCCAAGGTGCCCGCCCAGGATGCCGAGCTTTGGCTTGAGAACGAACAGCTGCGCAAAGAGAACCGCATTCTCCGGGTCTGAGCCGGGCAAGAAAACAGTCCGGGGGACTGTTTTCCGGGCGAATGGAGGGAGGTGCCAAAAAAGCGGCGATGTTCTTCGCGGCTTATGGAGGCCCGGAACGCCATTGGTCCGAGTGACGGGCCGACACCGTGAAGTTTCAGTCTATTGCCGCGTATCGCGGCACACGGACCCGCAGTCAGCAGTGCCGCCTGACGGGGGTGTCAGAACGCTGGCCCCATGCTTGGAAGCATCGGCCCCCGTCGCATCGTCAGCGGCGTGACATGGTGCTTCTCGCCCATATCCGCAAGTCAAAGCCGAACTCGTAAGGGTGGCCCGGCCCGGCACGCCGCGCCAGCGTTCCGCGAACCGCTCGGCATAGCAGTTATCACAACCCGGCCCGACTTTGGTGCAGCCTCCAACCGGGTTTCACGTCGCGTCGGTCCATTCAATTTCGGTCTTTTGGGCCATGGCTGCTCTCCAGCGAATGTCGGGAATCGTTGCATAGGCAGAAAGTCCGGTCAACGCGGAAGCCTAAAGTGATATTCACCGCCACCGTTGCAAGAGTCATTTGGGCGCCGATGGTGCCGCGCGGCCCGCCCGCTTAACGCCGGATCAGCCGGAACCCGGCCGAGGCGGCCCAGCCTGCGACGGCGGCCATGACCAACGAAAGCAGGCCGTAAAGGAAGGGCTGTTCATGCGCCATGACGTAAAGCGTGCGCTCAAGCCCGGTCTTGCGCACGCCGATCACGCGTTCCATCTGGTCGATCACCCGGCCCTCGCGGGTGATGAACATGCGCACCTTGTAATCGCCCTCGATCAGGTTGGCGGGCAGGATCACATCGGTGCGAAACAGGGTTTCCTCGACCAGTTGCACCTGGCCCTGCAACAGGCGGTAGACGTCGGCATTGGTGCGGATGCGCTCCAGCGCCTCGACGAACCCTTCGGCCCCTGCCGCTTCGGCGCTGCTGCCGATGGCGCGGATCGCATGGGGCAGGGTGATGCGATAGCGCAGGTCGTCGGTGTCCGACAGGATGTCGTCAATCGGGCCGGTGGTGGCCACGGCATAGAACGAGGGCGCGGCATCCACGGTAATCGCGGCGGTGTTCACCCAGATGCCTGCCACCCGCTCCTTGCGGCGGATGACCAACGGGGTCGAGGGCCCCTCCACCGTGATGATCACCTCAAGCGGGCCGCCCTCAGGCGCCGGGGCCTCACGCTTTACCGCACCATAGATCAGGATTTCCGAACCGTCGAAATTCGCGGTGATGGCAACCCGGCTTTGCGACAGGCCCGAAACGATCTGTTCGCCCTGCGCCGCGCTTGGTCCGGCACCGGCCCCTGTGACAAGGGCGACAAGGCCAAAAAGGGCGGCAAGCGCAAAGGCCCGCGCCGCGCGGGCGGGCAGGCCCGTCACGGCAGCACCAGCGGGGTCAGCGAGTAAAGCTCGGTCGGGTGCAAAAGCAGATCCAGCGCGATCTTGATCGCTACCGCCAGCACCAGCACCGCCAGCAGGATGCGCAACTGCTCGGCCTTGAGCCGGGTGCCGACCAGTGTGCCGAACTGCGCCCCGATCACCCCGCCGATGATCAGCAGAAGTGCGAGCATCATGTCGACGGTATGGCTGTTCACCGCATGGACGACCGTGGTAAAGCCAGTGACAAAGATGATCTGGAACAGCGAGGTGCCGATCACCACCTTGGTCGGCATCCCCAGCACATAGATCATCGCCGGCACCAGGATAAACCCGCCGCCAACCCCCATGATCCCGGCCAGAAACCCGACAAGAGCGCCAACGCCCAAGGGCGGCAGCACCGAGATATAAAGCCCCGAGGCGCGGAACTTCATCTTGAAGGGCAGCCCATGCACCCAGGTGTGGACATGGGCGCGCCTGATCGGGGCGGCTCCGCCATGACGGCGGGCGCGCAACAGCGCGCGGGCGCTTTCGGCAAACATCATCGCGCCGATCAGCCCCAGAAACAGCACATAGGACAGCTGCACGAAAAGATCGACCTGACCAAGATCCGACATCCAGGAAAACACCTGGACCCCGACCCATGACCCGAAAAGCCCACCCACCAAAAGCACCGCGCCCATGCGGAAATCGACCGCCTTGCGCTTCAGCTGCGCCAGAACCCCGGAAATCGACGAGGCCACCACCTGATTGGCCCCGGTGGCCACCGCGACACCGGGCGAGATGCCGATGAACAACAGGAAGGGCGTGATGAGAAACCCGCCGCCGACGCCGAACATGCCCGACAGGAATCCCACGATCCCGCCGATCCCGAGAAGCAGGAAGGCGTTGACCGAGACCTCGGCGATGGGGAGGTACAGCTGGAACATAGGGTGTGTCGGAAAGGGGCCTGTTGTCCAAGACTTGCGCCCGTTTTCCGGGCTTGTCAAATCCAGATCGGGCTGGCGGGTAACGCCAGATGACGGGGGCTTTGCTACGGGGCCTTGCGATGGGCCTTGCGACTGGACCTCGTGCCGGTCGGGTTGACCCCCACCCCCAGCCCCTCCCCACAAGGGGGAGGGGAGGCGCCTGGGGGCAAACGGGGGTCAGGGGCGGGCGGCCGATCCGCGCAGATAGGCGCGCAGGATGCGCTCCAGCTTGACCGCGCCCAAGGGCGCCATGGCCTTGGTATGCTCATGGCTGATCTGTTCATCCGACATCCCGGCGGCTATGTTGGTGATGGTCGAGATGGCGGCAACCTTCAGGCCCAGGAACCGCGCAAGGATCCCCTCGGGCACGGTGGACATGCCCACCGCATCGCCGCCCAGGATCTTGATGGCGCGGATCTCGGCCGGGGTCTCGAATGAGGGGCCGGAATACCAGGCATAGACGCCTTCGGGCAGCGCCAGCCCTTCGGCTTCGGCCGCGGCGCGCAGGGCGGCGCGCAGATCGGGGTCATGGGCCGTGGTCATCGGCACGAAACGCGCATCGGTTTTCTCGCCGATCAGCGGGTTCAGGCCCGAGAAATTGATGTGATCGTTGAGCAGCATCAGATCCCCCGGCCGGATGTCGGGGCGCAAGGACCCGGCCGCATTGGTGGCGATCAGATGATCGGCCCCAAGCGCCTGAAGAAGCTCCAATGCCGGGCGCATCGCGGCGGGGTTGCCGTTTTCATAGTAATGCTCGCGCGCGCCACAAACCGCGACGCGCACCCCTTCCAAAGTGCCGATATGCAGGTTCGGATTATGCCCCGAAACCCCGACATGCGGAAAGCCCGGCAGGTCGGCGTAGGGGATCGCCACGCCCTGAACCGCATGGGCCAGATGGCCCAGCCCCGAGCCAAGGATAAGCCCCAGCCGAACCGGTTCGGTTCCGGCGCGGGCCTGCACGGTGGTCACAAGGTCTGACATCGAATCTCCCGGTTTTGAGCGCAGGACCGAGGGATTTCACATCCCACGGACCCCCTGTGGGATATTTGGGCCACATTGAAGGCGCTAGCGTTCCTTGACATAGGGCTCGCCGCCGGCGCGGGGCGGGATGGCCTTGCCGATGAAGCCTGCAAGCACGATGACGGTCAGCACATAGGGCAGCGCGTCCAGCATCGAGACCGGCACTTTCTGGCCCACCACGCCTTCGACCACATCGGGGCGCAGGGCGAGCGCCTGGAAGAAGCCGAAGAGCATGGTGGCACCCAGCGCCTGCCAGGGCCGCCATTTGGCAAAGATCAGCGCCGCCAGCGCGATATAGCCGCGCCCGGCCGTCATCTCGCGGCCAAAGCCTGCCTGCAGCGCGGTGGCCATATAGGCCCCGGCAAGGCCGCAGAGGACGCCGGTGATCATCACGGCGGCAAAGCGCAATCCCTTGACCGAAATGCCGGCCGTATCGACCGAGGCCGGGTTTTCCCCCACGGCGCGCAGCCGCAGGCCAAAGCGGGTGCGGTAAAGAAGCCACCATGTGAAGGGGACGCAGGCCAGCGCCAGATAGACCAGGAAGGAATGGCCCGAGATCACCTCGTAATACAAGGGGCCAATCAAGGGGACATCCTTCAGCGTCTCGGCAAAGGGCAGGGTGATCGGGTTGAAGCGGGCTTCGCCCGACAGGGGTGGTGTGCGCCCGCCCTGGCCGAAAAGCGCCTGAGCTGTCAGCACCGTGATGCCCGAGGCCAGAAAGTTCAGCGCCACGCCCGAGATCAGCTGATTGCCGCGGAAGGTGATCGAGGCGATGCCATGCAGGATGGCAAACAGCATCGCCCCCGCAATCGCCGCCATAAGCCCGATCCAGACCGACCCGGTCAGCGCGGCGACCGCGCCCGCGCTCATAGCGGCCATCAGAATCTTGCCCTCAAGCCCGATGTCGAAGATGCCCGCGCGTTCGGAATAAAGCCCGGCGAGGCAGGCGAGAAGGAGGGGCGTGCCCAGGCGCAGGGTTGAATCCAAAAGCTGCAGAAGCGTTGCGTAATCCATTACGCGGCTCCATTCGCGGCGGCGGGGTTGCGGAACAGGGCAAAGACCCGGGCTAGCATCATCCGCACCATGTGATCCAGTGCCCCGGTGAACAGGATCACCAGACCCCAGACCACGATCCTGAGTTCGATCGGGATCTTGGTCCACAGGCCCAGTTCGGCCCCGCCCTGGAACAGAAAGCCGAAAAGCACCGCCGCCAGCACCACGCCCAGCGGGTGGTTGCGCCCCATCAGCGCCACCGCGATCCCGATGAACCCTGCGCCCGAGGCCGAGTTCTGCAACAGCCGTTCCGCCTCGCCCATCACGTTGTTGATCGCCATCATCCCGGCCAGACCGCCCGACAGAGGCATGGCGATCATGGTGATGCGAAAGCCGTTGATCCCGGCATATTGCGCCGCCGCGCCGGGCTTGCCAAAGGCGCGGATCTGATAGCCCAGCCGCGTGCGCCACAGGATGGCCCAGACCAGCACCGCCGCCGCAAGCGCGAACAGGAAGGTGATATTGGCCGGCACATCCTTGGTGAAGACCAGGTTGAAGAGGGGCAGGTCATTCAGCGTGGGCAGGTTGGTTGCTTCGGGGAAACTTGCGGTGGCCGGGTCCATCTGGCCTTCGGGGCGCAATACGTCGACCAGCATGAACACCATCAAGGAGGCCGCGATGTAGTTGAACATGATCGTGGTGATGACGATATGGCTGCCGCGTCTGGCCTGAAGATAGGCCGGAATGGCGGCCCAGGCGGCCCCGAAGAGGGCGGCCGCCATGGCCGCACCGATGAGGGCCAGCGACCAGTGCGGCCAGGGCAGGAACAGGCAGGCCAAGGCGACGCCCAGCCCGCCCAGCTGCGCCTGCCCCTCACCGCCGATGTTGAAAAGCCCGGCATGAAAGGCAATCGTCACCGCAAGCCCGGTGAAGATGAAACTGGTGGTGTAGTAAAGCGTATAGCCCCAGCCATAGGCCGACCCCAAGGCGCCCGTCACCATAACGTTCAACGCCTCCATCGGGTCCTGGCCAATCGCCAGGATCACCAGCGCCGAGATGATCGCCGCCAAAAGCAGGCTGACCAGCGGCACCAGCACGATATCGGCCCATTTCGGCAAACGCTCCATCAGGCGGCCTCCCCGTTCATCCCGGCCATCAAGAGGCCCAATTCCCGCTCATTGGTGGCGCCAGGCAGGCGTTCGCCCATGATCTGGCCGTCGAACATCACCGCGATGCGGTCCGACAGGCTCAGGATTTCGTCCAACTCCACCGAGACGAGCAACACCGCCGTCCCCGCATCGCGCAAGGCGACGATCTGCTGGTGGATGAATTCAATCGCCCCAATATCCACCCCGCGCGTCGGCTGGCCGATCAAGAGAAGCGCGGGCTTGCGCTCCATCTCGCGGGCGACCACGATCTTTTGCTGGTTGCCGCCAGAAAACGACTTGGCGGGTAAGGACGGGATCGGCGGGCGCACGTCAAAGGTCGTCATCTTCCGCTCAGTGTCGGCGATCAGCGCGGCATTGTCCATGAACAGCGCGTTCTTCTGATAGGCCGGGTCGTTGTGATAGCCCAAGGCCACGTTTTCCCAGGCCGCGAAATCCAGGATCAGCCCGTGGTGGTGGCGGTCCTCGGGCACATGGGCGATGCCTGCGGCGCGGCGCGACTGGCCGTCGGCCCCCTTGCCCGAAAGGGGCAACTCGGCCCCGTTCATCGTGACGCGCCCGCTTGCCCGCATCATGCCGCCAAGGGCGGCCAAAAGCTCTGACTGGCCATTGCCTGCCACCCCGGCAATCCCCAGGATCTCTCCGGCGCGGATGTCAAAGCTGATGCCCTTCAGCCGCTCTACCCCATGCTCGTCGCGAGCCTTCAGATCCTTGACCGACAAGACCACATCGCCCGGCTTGGCGGGCTCTTTGGCCACCTCCAAAAGCACCTTGCGGCCCACCATCAACTCGGCCAGCGCCTCGGGGCTGGTCTCGGCGGTCTTGACCGTGGCCACCATGGTGCCGCGCCGCATCACGCTGACATTGTCGGTCGCCTCCATGATCTCGCGCAGCTTGTGGGTGATCAGGATCACCGTCTTGCCCTGTTCCTTCAACCCTTTGAGGATACGGAACAAATGATCCGCCTCATCCGGGGTCAAAACCCCGGTCGGCTCGTCCAAGATCAGGATATCGGCCTGCCGATAGAGCGCCTTGAGGATTTCCACCCGCTGCTGGTGACCAACCGACAGATCCTCGATCAGCGCGTCGGGGTCCACGTCCAACTCATATTCCCGCGCCAGATCCGCCAGCACCTTCCGCGCCCGCGACAAGGAGGTGTTCAGCATCGGGCCATCCTCGGCCCCCAGGATCACGTTTTCCAGAACCGTGAAATTCTGCACCAGCTTGAAATGCTGGAACACCATGCCAATGCCGGCGCGAATGGCGCTTTGGCTGTCGGGGATGGTGGTCAACCGGCCATCCACAAAGATCTGCCCGGCATCGGCCTTGTAAAACCCGTAGAGGATCGACATCAGCGTCGACTTGCCCGCACCATTTTCCCCGATGATGCCGTGGATGGTGCCTTTCGGCACGGCAATGTTGATGTCCTTGTTGGCCTGAACCGGGCCGAAGGCCTTGGAAATGCCTTTCAGCTCAATCGCGTATTGGGCGTCGCCCATGCGCATCTCTCCCCCGTGTGGAAAAGCAAGGCCCGTCCGCTGTGGCGCGGCTTCGGTAACTGGCCCTTGGCAAAATATGCCGCGCCTGATGGGTCAGGCGCGGCACGGATGCAAGTCAGACGTACTTAGAATGTGGCAGCCGGGCAGATATTGTCCGACATGTAGTCATGCACGACCAACTCGCCCGATTTGATCTTGGCGGCAGCCTCATCAACCGCGGCCTGCATTTCCGGGGTCACGAGGGCGGCGTTGTGCTCGTCCATGGCATAGCCCACACCGTCATTGGCCAGACCCATCACGTTGATGCCGGGGGTCAGCGCCTCACCTTCCTTGAAGGCTTCATAAACCGCATTATCCACGCGCTTCAGCATCGAGGTCAGAACCTTGCCGGGGTGCATGTAGTTCTGGTTGCTGTCCACGCCGATCGACAGGATGCCTTCGTCGGCAGCGGTCTGCAGAACACCAATCCCGGTGCCGCCGGCGGCCGCATAGATCACGTCGGCGCCCTGGGCCTTCTGGGCCGTGGCCAGTTCCGCCCCCTTCACCGGGTCATTCCAGGCGGCCGGGGTGGTGCCGGTCATGTTCAGAACCACAGTCGCATCGGGGTTCACGGACTTGACGCCCTGGGCATAGCCGCAGCCGAACTTGCGGATCAGCGGAATGTCCATGCCGCCGATAAAGCCAACGGTGCCCGACTTCGACGCTAAGGCGGCCATCATGCCGACCAGATAGCTGCCCTCATGCTCGTTGAAGACCACCGATTTGACGTTCGGCTGATCCACCACCATGTCGATGATCGCAAACTTGGTGTCGGGGAAATCCGGGGCCACTTTGGCCAACACGTCACCAAAGGCAAAGCCGGTCATGACGACGGGGTTCGAACCGGCTTCGGCCAGACGACGCAGCGCCTGCTCGCGCTGGGCCTCGTCCTGCATCTCCAGCTCCTTGTAGGTGCCGCCGGTTTCGGCCTTCCAGCGCTCAGCCCCGTTGAAGGCCGCCTCGTTGAAGGATTTGTCGAACTTGCCGCCAAGGTCAAAGATGATGGCAGGCTCGGCCATGGCCGCCCCTGCGGTCAGGGAAAGGGTCGCGGCAGCGCCAAGCAGGTGTTTCATCAGGGTCATCGGTTTTCTCCCGGTTATGATCTGTGTCGCCCCCTTTTCTGGGGCCGCAGCGGCCCGTCCTCAGGGGATCGGCATCAGTTTAGGTTGAAAGCCGCACAACCGGTCAACAGGAATCTGTGAACTGCCAATGTGACGCCGGGTTTCGCCTGAAACCTGACCAAAGCATCGGCAATTGGTATGATCTTGGTCAGGTCAAGGATCTGACCAAGATCAGCGCATCTTCGGCGCGGCCGTCGGGGTGGTGGTAATAGCCGCGCCGCCGCCCGGCCGGAACAAAGCCGCAGGCGGCGTAAAGCGCTGTCGCGGCACAGTTTTCGGCAGCCACTTCCAGAAAGGCCGATTCGGCCCCGCGCACCCGTGCCTCGGCCAGAAACCTGGCCACAAGCGCGCGGCCCCGCCCGGCCCGGCGCTGGTCGGGATGCACGGCAAGCGTCAAAAGCTCGGCCTCGCCCGCCACCACGCGCCCAACCAGAAGGCCCGCTGCATCGCCAAGGGCAAAGGTCAGGGGGCTGGCCAGCAGATCGGCGAATTCCGCCTCTGTCCAGGGCCGTGGCGTGGCAAAGCACAGCCCATGCAGCGCCGCCATCCCGGCAGGACCCAGCAAAAGGCCCGACGTCATGGCAGGATCACCGGCGGCGGATCGCTTGGCGGGGCGGCATCGGCCCCGCGCAGGTAAAACGGCGCCGGGCGCGGCTGGGGCAGGGGGCGGCTGGCGGCTATTCGGGCCATGGCTTCGGTCAGGGGCATCGCAGGGGGCACGGCCGCAGGCCCGGCGGCACTGCCGGTGACATGGGGCGTCGCCACCACATGGGCAAGGTCCGAGGCATCCAGCACCGCCGCCTCGGTGTCATCCGTGCCAAAGCCCTGCACATAGACCTCGCCGCGCCGCGCATCCTCGATCACCGTGATCGGGCGCGGCAGGCCAAAGGCCAGCGCCTCCAGCCGCGTTACTCCCAGCGCCGGAATTCCAAGACCCAGCGCCAGCCCCCGCGCGGCGGCCACCGCAATCCGCACCCCTGTGAAGTTTCCCGGCCCGGTGCCCACGGCAAGCCGCGTGACATCGGCCCAGCCAAGCCCTGCGTCCGCCAGAAGCCCCTCCAAAAGCGGCATCAACCGCTCGGCCTGGCCCTTCTCCATCGGCTCCAGATGCGCCAGCACACCACCATCGGGCAAAAGCAAAGCGGCGGCGCAATGCGCCGCCGATGTGTCAAAGGCCAGAACCGTCTCGGCCATGATCTCAGGCCGCAACCGGGCGCACCTCGGTCACTTCCGGGATGTAATGGCGCAACAGGTTCTCTATCCCCATCTTCAAGGTCAGCGTCGAAGACGGGCAACCGGCGCAGGCCCCCTTCATGTGCAGATAGACGATCCCCCGGTCAAAGCCGTGGAAGGTGATGTCGCCGCCATCCTGCGCCACGGCCGGGCGCACGCGCGTGTCGAGGAGTTCCTTGATCTGACGCACGATATCGCTGTCGGGGCCGTCATGCGCCTGATGGGCAGCCGCCTGTTCGCCCTCGATCACCGGGGCGCCGGACTGGTAATGCTCCATGATCGCGCCCAGAATCGCGGGCTTGATATGGCCCCAATCCACCGCCTCGGCCTTGGTCACCGTCACGAAATCGGTGCCAAAGAACACCCCCGTCACGCCCGAGACCGCAAAGATGCGCGCGGCCAAGGGCGACTTGCCCCCCGCCTCGGCGCTTGGAAAATCGGCGGTGCCCATCTCCAGCACGGTCTGGCCCGGCAGGAATTTCAGCGTCGCGGGGTTCGGCGTGGATTCGGTCTGGATGAACATCTCTGGTATCTCCGACAGTTCATGTCGGATATGCGCCCCGAGGGGGCTAGAGTCAAGGTTTCCTCGGCACCTCACCGGGGGGCGCTGCGGGTTCCTCTGGCGGGCCGAAATAGCCATACATCCGCTCCAGCGCCTCACGGGCGGCCGCGGCCATCGCGCCTTTCGGCAGGTTTGCATCGGAAAAACAGGGGCTTGAGCCCCCCCCCGCGTAACGGCATCGGAGCGCATCCTGCCAGAGGGGGTGTTGGGGCTGAACGTCATGGCAACATCCTTCGGTTGCCTTCCCTCATCCCGCAGCCTAACAGAACTTGCCGCAATGCAGCATTGCAATTTCGCCCCCAGCCCATGTGCCATACGCATGGCAGCAGCGATGTTGCGCCAGAGGGTCTGGGCAACGAAAGCAGCGGAAACCTTGGCCGCTGCGCAGGCCCGGCTCAGGTGATGCTTTCCAGCCGTTCCTTGCTCATCTCGCCCGGAACAATGGTGATCGGAATGGGCAGGTTGCCCGAATTGCGCGACATCTGGGTGACCAAGGGGCCTGGGCCGGATTTGTCGGTGCCCGCGCCAAGGACCAGAACGCCAATCTCGGGGTCCTCGCGCACCTGCGCCAAGATCTCGGTTGCCGGGTCGCCCTCGCGGATCACGAGTTCCGGGTTCACCCCCTTCTTGTCGCGCATCCATTTGGCAAAGACCTCGAAATGCGCCTCGATCCGCTCGCGCGCCTCGGCGCGCATCAGGTCGGTCACCCCGATCCAGCCCTGAACCTCTTCGGGGCGGATGATGGACAGAATCTGCACGCCCCCCCCGGTATGAGCCGCCCGCAGGGCGGCAAACCGCATCGCGTTAAGACATTCGCGGCTGTCATCCAGCACCACGAGGAACTTGCGCATAATCTCTCCCCTTCAGGTCGAGTATTGCCCAAGGGGCGGATTCTGGCAAGCCGTCGAAGACGGCCGGAGTTTTTGCAAAACTCCGGGCCGGAAAATGCCATTTTCCGGGGCCGTAATCCTAGCGGTTCGAGGCCGCCCAATCCCAATAAAGCGCCCGCGCCCGGGTCGCCATGGCATGGGTCTTGTACAGGGTCTCGTCAAAGCGGGTGACGCGGGTGACCTTGTTGAAATTCCCGGTCAGGAACACCTCGTCGGCCGCATGTACCTCGTCAAAGGTGATGACCTTTTCCACCACCTCGACGCCATCGGCGCGCAGGTTGGCGATGTGACGCGCACGGGTGATCCCGGCAAGGAAGGTGCCATTGGCAATGGGGGTGAAGGCCACGCCATCCTTGACGATAAAGACATTGGCCGTGGCGCTTTCGGCCACATTGCCCATGGCATCGGCCACAAGGGCGTTGCTGAACCCCTTTTTGCGAGCCTCGGCGATCATGCGGTAATTGTTGGGATAAAGGCAGCCCGCCTTGGCATTGCAGACATTGTCGGCCAAGACCGGGCGGCGGAACGAGGTGGTGGTCAGCGTCACCGAATTCTCGGGCGCAGACATCGAAATTTCCTCCAGGCACACCGCAAAGCCCGTGTAGTCGCGGTGTGGACCAAGCCCATAGCCATCATCTTCCAGCCCCCAGTACATCGGGCGGATGTAAAGCGCCTGATCGGCGCGATAGGATTTCAGCCCGTCGCGCACAATGCCTTCGATGTCTTGTGCTGCATGGGTGGGCGTCAGCAGCATAGCCTCGGCCGACCGGTTCACCCGCGCGCAATGCAGCGCCAGATCCGGCGCGAGACCGTCGAAATAGCGCGCGCCATCGAACACGGTGGAGCCAAGCCAGGACCCATGATCGGCCGCCCGCAAGACGGGAATATTGCCCTCATGCCATTTGCCCTCGAAGAAGGTGCGGATATTGATGCCCGATGCCATGGTGGTCCTCCCGAATTTGGCCGGAGTTAATCAGGATGGACGGGGAAGGGAAAGGGGGCCGATGTGGAAGCGGGGGGCCAGCCCCCCGCACCCCCCGGGGTATTTGGGCCAAGATGAACCGCAAGGGGCCGATTAGGGGGATAAAGATGCGCCGCCGCTGGGGAACGGCGACGCAGAAGGCAGAAGACGAGGCCGGGGAAAGGACCTCGGCGCCTTTATGGGCGCGCAATGCAACAGCTTCGTGATGCTCAGCGCCGCGAGCGGATCATGCCCACGATGTCATAGACCTGATCGACGATCGGCCGGGCGATTGCCTCGGCACGTTCGCCCCCCTGGCCCAGAATGCGGTCAATCTCGGCGGGGTCCTTCATCAAGCGGTTCATTTCCGTCGTGATGGGGGCGAGTTTCGCCACCGCCAGATCGGCCAGCGCCGGTTTGAAGGTGCCAAACTGCGCGCCCGCGAAATCGGCGATCACCTGTTCCACCGTATGCCCGGCCAAGGCGGCATAGATGTTCACCAGATTGCGCGCATCGGGGCGGTCCTTCAGCCCCTCCACCGTGTCGGGCAGGGGCTCGGGGTCGGTCTTCGCCTTGCGGATCTTGGAAGCGATCTGGTCGGCCGTGTCGGTTAGGTTGATGCGGCTTTGATCGGATGGGTCGGATTTCGACATCTTCTTTGTGCCATCGCGCAAGCTCATCACGCGGGTCGCCGCCCCTTCGATCAAGGGCTCGACCACCGGGAAGAAATCCACCTTGAAGTCATTGTTGAACTTGATCGCGATGTCGCGGGTCAGTTCCAGATGCTGTTTCTGATCTTCGCCCACCGGGACCATGGTGGCGTGATAGGCCAGAATGTCGGCAGCCATCAGCGCGGGATAGGCGAAAAGGCCCAAGGATGCCGCCTCGGCATTCTTGCCCGCCTTGTCCTTCCACTGGGTCATCCGTCCCATCCAGCCCATGCGCGCCACGCAGTTGAAGATCCATGCCAGTTCCGCATGGGCCGTCACCTGGCTTTGGTTGAACAGCACCGACCGCGCCGGATCAATCCCCGCTGCGATAAAAGCTGCCGCCCCCTCGCGGGTTTGCTGGCGCAGCTTTTCGGGGTCTTGCCATACGGTGATCGCATGCAGATCGACAAGGCAATAGATCGTCTCGATCCCCTCATCCTGCTTTTCGACAAAGCGTTTCAGCGCGCCAAGGTAATTGCCAAGGGTCAACCCGCCCGAAGGCTGGATGCCCGAGAAGATGCGGGGCTTGAACTGGGTCTGAGGCGTTTGGACCGGCTCGGACATCGGGAACTCCATCTGGAAACTTGTGCCGCATCGGCTTATCGCTGTGGGGCAGGGGCGTCAATGAAGCCCCGAGGAGAGATAGATGCAAGATCATACTGCCGCCCCGCTTAACCCCTTGCCCCCGGTGGTCTGGGTTCTGGCCCTGCCAATGATCGCGATGGAAATTGTTCTGCAACTGGGTGCCTCTGGGGTGGCGGGCGGTCCTGATGCGGTGGGCTGGCGGTTGGATGCCATCACCCGGCTGGCCTTTGTGCCAGACCTGTGGCGCGAGATTTTGTCGCTCGGCCAGTTCCCGCCCGAGCATCTGGCGCGGTTTGTCGGCTATGCCTTTGTGCACGGCAATCTGACCCATACGGTCTTTGCCGTGGTCATCCTTCTGGCGCTGGGCAAGTTTGTGGGCGAGGTCTTGCGCTTTTGGGCGGTTCTGGCGGTGTTCTTTGCCGCCACGATTGCCGGAGCCTTCGCCTATGGCTTTTGGGCCGGGCCTCAGCCGCTGTTCGGGGCCTATCCCGGCGATTACGGGTTGGTCGGTGCCTTCACTTACCTGATGTGGCTGCGGCTTGCCGGATCGGGACGCGAATACCGCGCCTTCACGATGATCGGCTTTCTTCTGGCCGCGCAGCTGCTGTTTGGCCTGTTGTTCGGCGGCGGTCAGGAATGGATCGCCGACCTTGCAGGCTTTGTCGCGGGCTTTGCGATGACCATTCTTGTGGTGCCCGGCGGGATTGGCCGGTTGATGCACCGCCTGCGTCACCGCTGACGGCGTAGCCCCTTCAGCTCGGACCAGCGAAACGCCTTCAGCGCAAAGCCGCTGCCGAAATAGGCGGCAATCCCAAGGCCCACCAGCACCGCCAGCGCCGGATAGCGCCAGCCCGCCGCTTGCAGCCAAGGCTGCAACAAGAGCGCCCCGGCCCAGACCACCAGAACCATCGCCCCGCAGGCCATCAGCACCAAGGGCAGGCGCGACATCAGCCGGTCGTCAAACTGCGCCTCCGGCCCCATCCGGCGCGCGCCCCACCACAATTGCCCCACCATGAGCCAGGCCGAAAGCGTGGTGGCCAGGGCTGCGGCGGCAAAGCCGATGAAGGGCATCAGCCCCACCGCCAGCACCGCATTGGTCACCATCGACCAGACGGCATAGCGAAACGGGCTGCGGGTATCTTCGCGGGCGAAATACAAGGGCTGCATCACCTTTTGCAGCACAAAGGCCGGCAGCCCTGCGGCATAGATCGCCAAGGCCAGCGCCGTATTGGCCGTATCCACCGCGCCAAAGGCCCCGCGCTGATACAAGACCTCGATAATCGGATGCGACAGCACCATCAGCCCCATGGCCGAAGGCAGCGTCAAGACCAGCGCGAACTCGGTCCCCCGGTTGAACGCATCCTGCCCCCCCGCCGCATCACCCGCGCGCAGACGGCGCGACAGTTCGGGCAAAAGGACCGTTCCGACCGCAATCGCCACAACCCCCAAGGGGAGTTGATACAAGCGGTCCGCATAAACCAGCCAGGAAATCGCGCCCTCGGTCCCCGAGGCGACCTGCCGCGACACCAGAAGGTTCACTTGCACCACGCCCCCGGCCAGCATCGCAGGCCCGGCGGTGATGAGAAGCCGCTTCAGATCCGGCGTCAGATGCGGCATCCGCAGGCGCGGCACGAACCCGATGCGCGCCGCCGCCGCCCAAGTAAACGCCAGTTGCGCCACCCCCGTGATCGGCACGGTCCAGGCCAGCGTCAGACCCATATCCCAACCTGCCACCGCGGCCAGCCACATGGCGGCAATGAACACAAGGTTCATCAAAACCGGCACAAACCCCGCTTCGGCAAAGCGGCCATGGGCGTTCAAGACCCCCGCCAGCATGGCGAAAAGCGAGATGAAGAAGATATAGCAGAAGGTGATCCGGCCATAGGTCACCGCCAGATCAAACCGCGCATCGCCGACAAAGCCCGAGGCCATGGCCCAGACCAGAAACGGCATCGCCACCGTGCCAATCAGCACCAGCGCCAGCAATATGGCCGACAGGCCGGCAAAGGCATCCTGCGCAAAGGTCTCGGCATCCTCGCCCGCTTCCAGCTTCTTGGCATAGATCGGCACGAAGGCCTGATTGAAGGCCCCCTCGGCGAAAAACCGGCGGAACATGTTGGGCAGCGAAAAGGCCACGTTAAAGGCATCGGCCACAGCCCCCGCGCCCAGATAATTCGCCATCATCAGATCGCGCGCCAGCCCGGCCCCGCGTGACACCAGTGTCCAGATCCCCAGGGTCATGATGTTGCGGATCATCCGCGCCGCGCCGCTCATGCGCTGGCCCTTTCCGCGCCTTCGGTGATGGCCTGCCGCAATTTCTTCTCCAGTGCTTCCTGACGGTTCTTCGCGTGCAGTTTCAGACCGAACATGTCTTTCACATAAAACGTGTCCACCACCTGCGCGCCATAGGTGGCAATCACCGCACTGGAAATCTGCATGTTGTTGACGGCAAGCGTCCGGGTCAGGTCATACAAAAGGCCCGGCCGGTCGCGGGTATCGACCTCGATGATGGTATAGATATCGGACCCTTCATTGTCGAAGGTGATATGGGTGGGAAAGCGGAACTCCTTTTCCCGCTTCTTCACCTTGTCCCGGCCCGCCAGCGCGTCGCGCGCCACCACCTCGCCCTTCAGCGTCTTGTCGATCATCTGGGTCAGGCGCGGCAGGCGCTCTACGTCATAGGGCTTGCTGTCACCGTCCTGAATCCAGAACACCGGCGTGGCGTAACCGTCCTTGGATGTATAGGTCTTGGCGTCCACCACGTTTGCGCCCACCAAAGCCAAAGCCCCGGCCAGACGGCTGAAAATGCCCGGATGATCGGCCAGCGCAAAGGCTGCCCGGGTGGCATCGCGCGCAGGCTCGGGGTGCAGGTCGATGCGGATTTCGGTGTCATTCAACCCTTGCAGCAGGCGGGCAAAGACCTCTTGGGTATCGGTCGTCAGCCCCTGCCAATAGGGCGCATAATGGCGCGCCAATTCGGCACGGATCGCCGCATCCGTCCAATCCACCAGTCGGGCGCGCAAGGCGGCCTTGGCCTCATCCTCGCGCTTTTCGCGGTTGATGCTCTCCAGCCCGCCTTCCAGCGCCTCGGTCGTCAGCCCATGGAGCTGGCGCAACAGCATGGCCTTCCAGTTGTTCCAGGTGTTCGGCCCCACCCCGCGAATGTCGCAGACCGTCAGCACCGTCAACAGGTCCAGCCGCTTCTTGGTTTTCACCACCTTGGCAAAATCCCGCAATGTGCGCGGGTCGCCAATATCGCGCTTCTGCGCCATGTCCGACATCAGCAAATGATAGCGCACCAGCCATTCGACCGTTTCGCTTTCTTCCTCATCCAGCCCCAGCCGCGGCGCAATCCGCCGCGCCATCTGCGCGCCGATGATCGAATGATCCTCGGGCCGCCCCTTGCCAATGTCATGCAGCAAAAGCGCGACATACAGCACCCGCCGACTGACCCCCTCTTTCAGGATCGACGACGACAGCGGCAAATCCTCTACCAACTCGCCCCGCTCGATCTGCGCCAGGGTCGAGATGGTCTGGATGATATGCTCGTCCACCGTATAGTGGTGATAGACGTTGAACTGCATCATCGCGACGATGTTTTCGAACTCGGGGATAAAGGCCGACAAGACCCCAAGCTCGTTCATCCGCCTTAGCGCGCGCTCAGGATTGCCGTGCTTCAGCATCAGATCCAGAAAGATGCGCTGCGCCTCTGGGTCGTCGCGCATCCCGTCGTCGATCAGATGCAGGTTCGCTGCGATCACCCGCATGATATTGGGATGCAAAAGATAGCCCGACCGCAGAGCCTCTTCAAAGGCGCGCAACAGGTTCAGCTTGTCCGACAAGAATTTTCCCGGATCGGCAATGTCCAGCCGCCCCTGCACCAGCTTATAGCCCTTGGCCACCGATTTGCGGCTGAAAAACCCCATCAGCCGCGCCTCAGGCTTGGCGTGACGGGCCTCCAACTCGGTCAGGAACACGCGGGTCAATTCGCCCACACGGGTGGCGTGGCGGAAATAATCCTGCATGAAATGCTCAACCGCGCGGCGGCCCTGCCCGTCGCGATATCCCATCCGCGCGGCCACCTCTACCTGCATGTCAAAGGTCAACTGATCCACCGGGCGCTTGGCAATGTAATGCAAATGGCACCGCGCGGCCCACAGGAAATTCTCGGCCCGCTCGAACTGGGCATATTCCTCGCCCGTCAACAGCCCCGCCGCCACCAACCCCGCCGAGGAGGGCACCCGGTGCAGATATTTGCCAATCCAATACAGCGTCTGTAAATCGCGCAGACCCCCCTTGGCCTCTTTGACATTCGGCTCCAGCACATAGCGCTGCCCGCCTTGGCGCTTGTGCCGCTCGGCCCGCTCGGCCAGCTTCGCCTCGATGAACTCGCGCCCCGTAGCTTTGAACAACTCGCCCCAAAGCCGGTCGCTCAGCTCGGTCTCAAGCGGCGCATGGCCGCAGATGAACCGATGCTCCAACAGCGCCGTGCGGATGGTGATGTCATCGCGGCCAAGCCGCAGGCAATCGGCCACGGTGCGGCTGGAATGGCCGACCTTCAGCTTCAGATCCCACAGCATGTACAGCATGGATTCAATCACCGCCTCGGCCCAGGGGGTGATCTTCCACGGCGTCAGGAACAACAGATCCACGTCAGAATGCGGCGCCATCTCGGCCCGGCCATAACCGCCCACGGCCAGCACCGCGATCCGCTCGGCCTCGGTCGGGTTCGGCCGCGGATGCAGATGCTGGGCAACGGCCAGCGCCGTCTGCACCAGCCCATCGGTCAAGGCCGCCTGAGCGCTGACCAGCGCCCGCGCCTTCAGCGGCTCTGCGCCAAAGGCCGCCTCAAGGGCGGCATTGGCGCGGGCCTTGGCTGCTGACATCTGGCGCACGGCACAGGCGCGAGCCGCGCGGGGGTCGGCGCCGTCAGCTGTGGCAAGTTCTGCGATGATGGCGGCGGTCAGCGCCGCCGCGTCGATCAGGCCCTCGGGCGCAACAAGACCTTCGGTTACCGGAACTTCTGGGGCAGGCAATAGGCTCATCCCGTGACATCCCGGCGCGTCAGATCACAGCCCCGGCCCGGCAAAGCTGCGGGGGGCAGAATCGATGATGGTGGCCTGCCCGCCGCGGATCTGGGCAATGGCAAGGCCGCGCTCGTTCTGGCCATCCTCACGCAGCCGGAAAATGCCGTTCACGCCGACAAAACCGGCCGACTGGGTCAAGGCATCGCGCGGCAAGGGGCCGCGCAGGCTTGACCGGCTCAGGGCGCCGACGGCGGCAATGCCATCATAGGCCAGCCCCGCAATCGGATGCGGCGGTTCGGAATAGGCGGCGCTATAGCGGTTCTGGAACTGGGCAAAAAGGGCAGGATCAGGCAGCGCGAACCAGCCGCCCTGCACGCCGGGCAGGCCCAGCGTCGCGGTGGGAATGTCCCAGCGCGTCAGCCCGATGAACTGGGTATTGGCCGAGGACAGTCCATTGTCGACCAAAAGCTGAGAGATCAGCGGCAAGGCACCCGAACTGTCAGCGGTCAGAAAGACGGCCTGTGCCCCCGTCTCGCGCGCGGTCCGCACCAGCGCCGGGGCGGCCGAAACCACGCCGTTCTGCGAGAATTCGTAATTGCCGACCGACACCACCGAACCGCCCGCCGCACGCACCCCGCGCTCGATCGCGGCCCGGCCGATCGATCCGGCGGTGTTGCGGTCTTGCACGATCATGATCTGGCCCTTGCCCTGCCGCACGGCATAGCTGGCCAGCCGCGTGGCCGTATTGTCAAAGGTCGGCCCCAGCACAAAGACATTGTTGCCCGCGATGTCGGTGTTGTTCGAGAACGACAGCACACTCACGCCCGAGGCCGCCACGGCCACCCCGGCGGCATTGGCCTCTTGTGCAAAGACCGGGCCCAGAATGACCTGCGCACCCTCGGCCACGGCCTTTTGAGCCTGCGCCGCCGCCTGCGCGGGAGAGGCGGCCGTGTTATAGACCCGCAGGTCGATCTCTACATTGCGCAGATCGTTCATCGCCATGCGGGCGGCGTTCTCAAAGCTCTTGGCCAAAAGCTCGTCACTGGCCTGACCCGACCCGCCCGGCACCAGCAAGGCCACCTGAATCGCACCGCTGCCCGACCCGCCCGATGGGGAAAGACCGCCCCCCGGCACGCAAGCCGCCAGCACAAGGGTCGCCGCAACAACGGCAAGATGGCCCAGCGACTTGCGGGCCCGGCGCAAAACAGACAACATCTGGTAATTCCCCACGAGAAGAGATTGGTACACGCGGGCAGAACCTAAGGCCTTCGCCCGGGGAAGTAAACGCAAAGAGGAGGGGAAGAGCCCATGGCAGGCGGCAAGACGGTGCATGAGGTAACCCCGCTGGCCCCAGGGCTTTACCTGGTCGCGACCCCGATTGGCGCGGCCCGCGACATCACGCTCAGGGCGCTGGATGTGCTGGCCTCGGCCGATGTTCTGGCGGCCGAAGACACCCGCACGCTCCGCCATCTGATGGAGATCCACGGCATCGCCCTCGGCAACCGCCCGCTGGTGGCCTGCCACGACCATAACGAGGCCCAGACCAGCCCGCGCCTGGTGCAGGCCATCGCCGAAGGCAAGTCGGTGGCCTATGCCTCCGAGGCCGGCACGCCGATGGTCTCCGATCCCGGCTTTCCCCTGGCGCGGGCGGTGATCGCGGTCGGGCAAAAGGTCACCGCCGCCCCCGGCCCCTCGGCCGCGCTTTGCGCACTGATGGTCGCGGGCCTGCCGACCGACCGCTTTGTCTTTGCAGGATTTCCGCCCAGCCAGAAATCGGCCCGCCGCAGCTTTCTGCAAGAGCTTGCCGCCATCGAGGCAACGCTGGTGCTTTATGAAAGCCCAAAGCGCATTAACCAGATGTTGCAAGATTGCTGCGAGATTCTGGGAGACGGGCGCACCATGGCGCTCTGCCGTGAACTGACAAAGCGATTCGAAGAGGTGATCCGTGGCAGTCTTGCTGAGGTACGGCAGGCGATTGCGGATCGTGATCTCAAGGGCGAAATCGTGCTTGTGATCGGGCGCGGCGCGGCAGTGGCGGTGGATGCGGCAACGATCGGGGCGGCTTTGTACAGGGCTTTGGAAGAGATGTCGGTGAAGGATGCGGCGGCGGCGGTGGCCGAAGCCTTCGATCTGCCCCGGCGTGAGGTGTATCAGATGGCATTGCAGCGGACAAAACCATGAGCGGGTCGCAATCCTATCACGCGGGTCTCGCGGCCGAGGGGCTGGTGGAATAGTTCTACACCCGTTCAGGCCGCCCGATCTGCGCCCGGCGCTGGCGCGGCCAATCCGGCGAGATTGATCTTGTCGCCCGCGACGGGGCCGAGGTCATCTTCATCGAGGTCAAGCAAAGCAAGACCCACGCCATGGCCGCCGAACATCTGACCGAACGGCAGATGGCGCGCATTTATGGCGCGGCCTCGGAATTCATCGGCAATGAACCGGCCGGTCAGCTGACGCCTTGCCGGATCGACGTGGCGCTGGTCGACGGGCAGGGCCGCATCGAGATTTTGGAAAACGCCTACGCCGCCTGAGGGTTTGCAACTCTGGCAGTCCTGGGCCACAAAGGGCGCGTTCAAGCAATGGAGCGCGTGATGGGCCTGAAAGTAGCCTTGCAGATGGATCCGATCGGATCGGTCAACATCAACGGCGATTCGACATTCCGGATCGGGCTTGAGGCGCAGGCGCGGGGACATTCGCTGTTTTTCTACACGCCCGACAAGCTGGCCTTTGTCGAAGGCCGTGTCATGGCGCGGGGGTTCCCGATCGAGTTGCGGCGCGAGCAGGGCAACCATGTGAGCTATGGCCCCGAGACCGAGGTTGACCTGGGCGAGTTCGACGTGGTCTGGCTGCGCCAGGACCCGCCCTTTGACATGGGCTATATCACCACCACCCATCTTCTCGAGATGATCCACCCCAAGACGCTGGTGGTGAATGACCCGTTCTGGGTGCGCAACAGCCCTGAGAAGCTTCTGGTCCTGCGCGTCCCCGATCTGACCCCGCCCACCGCCATCGCCCGCGATCTGGCGACAATTCGCGCCTTCAAGGCGCGGCATGGCGACATCATCCTCAAACCGCTTTACGGCAATGGCGGGGCGGGCGTGTTCCGGTTGGACCCCAACGACCGCAACCTTGCCTCTCTGCACGAGCTCTTCACCGGGATGAGCCGCGAGCCGATGATCGTGCAGAAATTCCTGCCCGATGTCTCCAAGGGCGACAAGCGGGTGATCTTGGTGGATGGCGAACCTGTGGGGGCGATCAACCGCGTGCCACAGGAGGGGGAAACCCGGTCCAACATGCATGCGGGCGGGCGGCCTGAAAAAGTGGGCCTGACCCCGCGAGATCTTGAGATCTGCGCGCGCATCGGCCCAGTTTTGAAAGAAAAAGGCCAGGTCTTTGTCGGCATCGACGTGATTGGCGATTGGCTGACCGAGATAAATGTCACCTCGCCCACCGGCATTCAGGAGTTGGAGCGGTTTGACGGCACCAACACCGCCGAGAAGATCTGGCAGGTGATCGAGGCCAAGCGCGGCCTCTGACGCCCTCCTCGTCCGCCGTCGGCGGCTCGTCGGCCCCCCGAGGAGCGCCGCAGGCGACGACGAGTTTCACCCCTTGGCCCCCACCGTCAGCCGGAAACTCACCGCTTCGGCGATATGCGGATGGCGCACCGCCGCGCTGCCATCGAGATCGGCAATCGTCCGCGCCACCCGCAAGACCCGGTGATAGCCCCGCGCCGAGAGGCCAAACCGTTCCGCCACCCGCGCCAACAGTGCGCGCCCCTCTGCATCTGGGCTGGCGGTGGCCTCCAAAAGGCTGCCCTCCAGATCGGCATTGACCCGCGCGCTGGCATGGCCCTGAAACCGCGCGGCCTGCCGCGCCCGGGCCGCCGCCACCCGCGCCGCCACCGTGGCCGATGTCTCGCCCGAGGCGGGCAGGTCCAGATCGCCATAGGCCACCGGCGGCACCTCAACCCGCAGGTCGAACCGGTCCATCATCGGCCCCGAGATCCGCCCCAGATATTCCTCGCCGCAGACCGGCACCCGCGCACAGGCGCGCGCCGGGTCGGTCATATACCCGCATTTGCAGGGGTTTGCCGCCGCCACCAAGAGGAACTGCGCCGGATAGCGGATATGGGCATTGGCCCGCGCCACCACCACGTCGCCCGTCTCGATCGGCTGGCGCAGCGTTTCCAGCACCGCACGCGGAAACTCCGGAAACTCATCCAGAAACAGCACCCCTTTGTGGGCCAGCCAAATCTCTCCCGGTTTCGCCCCCTTGCCGCCGCCCACGATGGCCGCCATCGATGCCGTGTGATGCGGCTCGCGAAACGGCCTTGACCGCGAAATCCCGCCTTCCGACAACAGCCCCGCCAGCGAATGGATCATCGAGGTTTCCAGCGCCTCCACCGCCGTCAGGGGCGGCAGGATCGAGGGCAGCCGTGCCGCCAGCATCGACTTGCCCGACCCCGGCGTGCCCACCATCAGCACATGGTGCCGCCCCGCCGCCGCAATCTCCAGCGCCCGTTTCGCCCGCTCCTGCCCCTTCACGTCGCGGAGATCGCGCCCGCAGCTGTCGGCCAGAACCTCGCCCGCCTCGGCTGGGCTCAGCACCGACTGATTGGTGAAATGGCGCAAGACCTCTTGCAATGAGGCCGCCGCCAGCACCTGCGTCGCCCCGACCCAGGCCGCCTCGGCCCCGCAGGCTTTGGGGCACAACAGCGCCTTTTCCTCCTCGGCCGCGCACATCGCCGCCGGCAGCGCGCCAATCACTGGAATAAGCCGCCCGTCCAGCGCCAGTTCGCCCAGCGCAATGGTGGCCTCCACCTCATCTTTCGGGACCATCTCCAATTCGGCCAGCAGCGCCAGTGCAATCGGCAGATCGAAATGGCTGCCCTCTTTCGGCAGATCGGTCGGCGACAGGTTCACCGTGATCCGTTTGGCCTGCAGTGCAATGGACAAGGCACTCAACGCCGCGCGCACCCGTTCCTTCGCCTCGCTCACCGCCTTGTCGGGCAGACCCACAAGGTGAAAGGCCGGCATCCCCGGCGACAGCGCGCATTGCACCTCGACCGGCCGCGCCTCGACCCCTTCGAATGCCACCGTAAAGGCCCGCGCGACCATCCTGCCTCCGCTTCAATGGTTAACGGTTAGGCGAGGGGGGTGAGCAATTGGTTAACGCGGGTGGTTAACGCAGGCGGGACCTGCGCGAAGAGCGACGGTAACCGAGCGATGAGCCCGCCGAAAGCCCTGCCTCAGACCAAGGCCATGAAGGCGGGCCAAGCCTCGGGGTCAGCCACGGTCTTGTCGCGACAAAAGGCGTTGCAAAAGCCAAAGCGGCGGCCCTCCATCTCCAGCACATGGGTCACAGGCCGGCCCGAATAGGGGCAGGTGGTGTTTTCCGCCGCCACCCCCTCAACCGCGCGGGCGGCCATCGGCACCGGGCCGGGCCAGGGCCGCCGTGAATAGGGGCGGCGGTAAAACTCCTGATCCGCCCCGTTCACCAACCCCATCGCGCGCCAGCGCCGGAACGACGGATGCGCCAGATGCGCCTGCACATAATCCATCGCGCGGTCCGACACCGACAGGTTATAGGTCGCGATCCGCGTCGCGACGGGTGCAAAAAACGCATCCGCCGCCGAATAATCCCCTGCCAGCCAGACCTTTGCCCCCGTCTCGGCGCGCGCCCAGTCCCAGATCACCTCCAGCCGCGCCAGATCGTCCAGCACCGCTTGCGGCGGCGCGCAGTCCTCATAACTCACGCGCAGGTTCATCGGGCAATGGCTGCGCAATGCGGTGAACCCTGCATGCATTTCAGCAGCCAGCACCCGCGCCACCGCCCGCGCCTTGGGGTCTGCGGGCCAGATCCCGGCCTCGGGGTGGCGGCTGGCCAATTCCTCTGCAATGGCGATGGTTTCCGGCACCACCACGCCATCGGGCGTGCGCATGGTGGGGGCTGTCTTGCCGGGATGGAACTGTTTCAGCAACCGGGGCAATTCATCGGTGTAAAGCCGCGCGACATGCAGCTTGACCGGCAGGTCAAAGGCATCGAACAACAGCCATCCGCGCAGGGACCACGACGAATAGGCGCGGTCGCCGATCACAAGATCATAGGTCATCACAGCTCTCCTTTGCCCGCAGTCGAGCACAGCGCGCAGCGCCCGACCAGTTCCGATTTGTGCGCCCGCCCATCACGGGATGTGATTGACCTTAAGGATGCGCGGGGCCGGGCCGAATTCCAGACAGGTCACCGACAGATTGTCGATCTTGTGGCCAAAGGCTTGCGTGGCCGTCAGCCCGCCCGCGCGCTGAATGGCGGCGACAATCGCGCCGAAATGGGCCACGACAATCACCTCGGGCAGGTGGGCAAGCCGCCCGATCGCCCGGTCAATCCGGTTGCAGATGGCGTTCCAGCTTTCGCCGCCGGGCGGGCTGATCTCGCCCGGCGTCTCCCAGAATGCGCGGATATCGTCGGGGCTTTCCGCCTCGACCTCGGTATAGCTCCGCATCTCCCAAGCGCCGAAATGCAACTCGCGCCAGTCGGCATCATGGGGCAGGCGCGGGCGCGCCGCCAACGCATCCGCCGTCGCAACGGCCCGCGTCAGATCGGACGAGATCACCGGCACCGGCGGCAGATGCGCGTTCAGCCGGGCCAGTGCCGCGCCGTCCGACAGATCGGCGGGAAGATCGGTCCAACCCACCATCCCCTTGGCATGGGTCGGCCCATGGCGCACCAACCAGATCCGGCTCATGCGAGCACCGGCATCTGGCCCTTCAAGACCACGGGCAACCCGGCCATCACACCCGCCACCAGATCGGCCGCCTCGGCCAGCCGCTGGTTCAGCCGCCCCTGCGCGTCGCGGAAATCGCGCGACAGCTTGTTGTCCGGCACAATGCCCCAGCCGACCTCATTCGACACCACGATCACCGGGCCGGGATAGGCGGCAATCGCGGCCAACAGCGCCGCCGTTTCGGCCTCGATGTCGCCACCCCCCAGCATCACATTGGTCAGCCACAAGGTTGCGCAGTCGATCAGCACCACGCCTTCGGCCCGCGCCAAGGCGCCGGGCACATTGCGCGGCGCCTCCTCGGTCACCCAACCCTCGCCTCGGTCGGCGATATGCCGGTCAATCCGTGCCCGCATCTCCTCGTCCCAGATCTCTGCCGTGGCGATATAGGCGCGCGGCAATCCGGTGGCCGCCGCCAATCGCGCCGCCAACCGTTCGGCCAGCCGCGACTTGCCCGAACGGGCGCCCCCGACGATCAGGGAAAATCTGGGCAAGCCCATAAGTAGCGGTGATCCGATCACTGGTTCGATCCGTAAGATTGTCAACATCAGGGAAAAGAAAACTTGGGAGGCGCAGATGGCCCTAGACGGATATACCGATCAAACCCTGTCGCGCCAAGCGCGCGCCGCAGAACTTCTTGACGCCGAGACCGAGGCGGCCCTCGCCCGCGCCTGGCGCGACCACCGCGACACCGCCGCGCTCCACCGTCTGGTGACGGCCTATATGCGGCTTGCCATTTCCATGGCCGCGAAATTCCGCCGCTACGGCGCGCCAATGAATGACCTCATCCAAGAGGCCTCGCTTGGCCTGATGAAGGCGGCTGAAAAGTTCGACCCCGACCGCGGCGTGCGCTTTTCCACCTATGCCGTCTGGTGGATCAAGGCTTCGATCCAGGACTATGTGATGCGCAACTGGTCCATGGTGCGCACCGGCTCGACCTCGGGGCAAAAAGCGCTCTTCTTCAACCTGCGCCGCGTGCAGGCCAAACTCTCGCGCGAAGCGGCGGCAGCGGGCGAGGAACTCGACAGCGCCCAGCTGCGCGAACGTGTCGCCAACGAGGTCGGCGTGACGCTGGCCGAGGTTGAGATGATGGAAGGCCGTCTGGCCGGCATGGACGCCTCGCTTAACGCCCCACAAGCCTCGGATGACGAGGGGCGCGAATGGATCGAGGTTCTGGAAGATGACGCCGTGCAGGCCGCTGAGGCGGTTGAAGTGGCCCATGACCACGCGGCGCTCCGCGGCTGGCTCGCCAAGGCCATGGCTGGCCTGAACGAACGCGAACGCTACATCGTCGCCGAACGCCGGTTGCGCGATGAACCGCGCACGCTGGAAAGCCTGGGCGCTGAAATGGGCCTGTCCAAGGAACGCATCCGCCAGCTTGAGGCCGCCGCCTATGGCAAGCTGCGCCGCCATCTGGAAGACAAGGCGCACGGGGTCCATGACTTCCTGTGATGAAAGTCCTCGCCGCCCTGGCGCTTTGGGCCACCGGCCCCGCGCTTGCCGCTGAAATCACCCCGCAGGCGCTGGACCGTGCCGAAACCTTCGGCGCGGCCCAGGTGGTGATCCTGGGCGAATTGCACGACAACCCCACTCACCACGCCCATCAGGCCCGCGCCGTGGCAACCCTTGCCCCAAAGGCGCTGGTCTTTGAAATGCTGACCCCCGAGGCGGCGCAGAAGATGCTCGTCCCGCTGCCCGATCAGGCCAGCCTGGGGCAGATCTTGGGCTGGGAAGCCGCTGGCTGGCCCGATTTCGCGATGTATTACCCGATCTTCGCCGCCGCCCCCTCGGCGGGAGTCTACGGCGCCGAGGTGCCCCGCGCCCTGGCCCGCTTCGCGATGAAGGAAGGCCCCGGCGCCGTTTTCGGCGCAGATGCCGCCGCCTACGGGCTCTTCGACCCCCTGCCGCCCGAAGATCAGGCCGCGCGCGAGGCTGAACAGGCCACCGCCCATTGCAACGCGCTGCCGCCCGAACTTCTGCCCGCCATGGTCGAGATCCAGCGCCTGCGCGATGCGATGCTGGCCCGCGCCGCGGTGCAGGCCCTGGCCGAAACCGGCGGCCCGGTCGCCGTCATCACCGGCAACGGCCATGCCCGCCGCGATCAGGGCCTGGCGGTGCCGCTGGCTCGGGTCGCCCCCGATCTCAGCCTCCTCACCATCGCCCAGTTCGAAGAGGCAGCCCCCGCTGCCCCGCCCTTCGACCTCTGGCTTGCCACCCCCGCCATCCCGCGCGACGACCCCTGCGCGGCGCTGACCGGCACCGCCTCCGGGGGCGGTTGAGTTTGCCGCCGCACCCGCCTAACGTGGGCCAACCCTGAACGGAGCCCGCCATGCTGGCCGGAAAACGCATCCTTCTCATCATCGGCGGCGGGATTGCCGCCTATAAGTCGCTGCTGCTGATCCGGCTTTTGAAAAGCGCAGGCGCCGCCGTGACCCCGGTTCTGACACGGGCAGGGGCCGAGTTTGTCACGCCGCTTTCGGTTGCGGCGCTCGCGGGCGAAAAGGTGCATCAGGCGCTCTTTGACCTGACGGATGAGGCCGAGATGGGCCATATCCAACTTTCCCGCGTGGCCGACCTTCTGGTCGTGGCCCCCGCGACCGCCGACCTGATGGCGAAACTCGCCACCGGCCGGGCCGAGGATCTGGCCTCCAACCTCCTGCTGGCGACCGACACGCCTGTGCTGATGGCCCCGGCAATGAATGTGCGGATGTGGCAGCACCCGGCGACCCAGCGCAATCTGGCGACGCTCACCGCCGATGGGGTGCGCTTTGTCGGCCCCGATCAGGGCGAAATGGCCTGCGGCGAGTTCGGCCCCGGTCGCATGGCCGAACCCGAGGCGATCTTTGCCGCGATCACCGCGGCGCTGGCGGAGGGCCCTTTGCAGGGCCGTCATGTGCTGGTCACCTCTGGCCCCACGCATGAACCCATCGACCCGGTGCGCTATATCGCCAACCGCTCGTCCGGCGCGCAAGGCACAGCGATTGCCGCCGCGCTGCGCGATCTGGGGGCGAGGGTGACTTTTGTCACTGGCCCCGCCACCGTGCCGCCACCTTACGGCGTGACGGTGGTCAAGGTGGAAACTGCGCGGCAGATGCTGGAGGCGGTCGAGGCCGCCCTTCCCGCCGCCGCCGCCGTCATGGCCGCCGCCGTGGCCGATTGGCGCGTGACCAACGAGGGCGTGCAGAAGATGAAGAAAGACGGATCGGGCAAGGCCCCGGCGCTGGAATTCGCGGAAAACCCCGACATTCTGGCGACCCTGTCCAAGGGGCCGCAGCGCCCGCGCCTCATGGTGGGCTTTGCCGCCGAAACCGAACATGTGGTCGACCATGCAACAGCCAAACGCGCCCGCAAAGGCTGCGACTGGATCGTCGCCAATGACGTGTCCCCCGCGACCGACATCATGGGCGGGACGGAAAATGCCGTGGTGCTGATTTCCGATACGGGGGCTGAACATTGGCCGCGCATGGCCAAGGACCAGGTGGCCAAGAAACTGGCCCAGCGCATCGCCGATGCGCTGCAAAATTCTTGAAGAAAGAATTTTGGCCGGAATTTGTGTCAAATTCCGGGTTGCGCGGGCTGGTTTGGCGGGATCGTCTGGGGCTTCTGTGCGCCTCCGGCGGGGATATTTGGGAACAGATGAATGGCAGTCGAGATAAGCGTGCTTCGTGAGGATTGGGCAGACCCTGCGGTCCCCTTGCCAAGCTATCAGACGGCGGGCAGTGCCGGGGCCGACATCTGCGCCAATCTGCCCGTCGAGATGCGGGCGGCGGGGTTTGTCTTGCAGCCGATGGAGCGGGCGATTGTGCCGACCGGGCTGCGAGTGGCCATTCCGGCGGGGTATGAGATGCAGATCAGGCCTCGATCTGGCCTTGCGTTGAAGCATGGCATCACGCTTCCCAATACGCCCGGCACCATCGACAGCGATTATCGCGGGCCTTTGGGGGTGGCTTTGGTCAATTTGGGGGCGGCGCCCTATGTGGTGCATCACGGTGACCGGATTGCGCAATGCGTCGTGGCGCCGGTGGTGCAGGCGGGGTTTGCCGTGGTCGACAATCTGGATGACACGCCGCGCGGGCAGGGGGGCTTTGGCTCCACCGGGGTGCGGTGATGCTGGTTCTGGGCTTGGGCGCAGGGATTTGGGCCTTGGGCTGGGTCATGGATGTGGCCCCTCGCCGGAGGCTTGTCGCCTTGGCCGGGCTTTGGGCTGCGGTGATGCTGGCGCATCTTCTGCTGCCCGAGGGCAATGGTTTGCGCAGCGCCCTGGGCGGGGATGCCCGGGTTTGGGCGGTTGTCGGCGGGTTGGCCGGGGTGGTTGCCGCCTATGTTCTGGGGCTCTCGCGGTTAAGAGCGCGGGTCGCCCCGGTTGCCCCCATCGCCGCAGACGCACCCTTCCGCCCGGCAGAGCTTGACCGCTATGCCCGCCATATCCTCTTGCGCGAAATCGGCGGGCCTGGGCAGCAGCGGCTGAAATCGGCGCGGGTGCTGGTGGTGGGGGCGGGGGGCCTTGGCTCGCCCGCGCTCCTCTATCTGGCCGCTGCAGGGGTGGGCACCATCGGCGTGATCGACGAGGACCGCGTCGAAGGCTCCAACCTGCAACGCCAGATCATCCATGCGGACGCCCGCATCGGCCTGCCCAAGGTGCAATCGGCCGAGATCGCAATGCGCGCCCTCAACCCCTTTATCGAGGTGCGCCCCTATCAGCGGCGGCTTGACGACGCCACCGCCAGCCTGATCGCCGACTATGACCTGATCCTGGACGGCACCGACAATTTCGACACCCGCTATCTGGTGAACCGGCTGTGCGTCGCGGCAGAAAAGCCGCTGATTTCCGCCGCCATCACCCAATGGGAAGGCCAGATCAGCCTCTATGACCCCGCCCGCGGCGGCCCCTGCTATGAATGTGTGTTCCCCGAACGCCCGCTGCCCGGCATGGTCCCCACCTGTGCCGAGGCGGGCGTCGCCGCCCCCTTGCCCGGCATCATCGGGTCCATGATGGCCATGGAGGCGATCAAGCACCTCACCGGCGCGGGCACCCCCCTGCGCGGACGCCTGATGATCTTTGACGCGCTTTACTCTGATGCCCGGGTGATCGGGGCGAAGAAGCGCCCCGACTGCCCGGTCTGCGGCCTATCCCATCCGGTAGCTTGAGGCGGTCACGCCGCCAAACAGGCCTTTGTCGTGGCAGACCCGCCGCGCGGGTTCGCTTTCTGCCGCGCCAATCACCGCCCAGATCGGGGCAAAGTGATCTTCCTGCGCATGGCACACCCTTGCATAGGGTGCCTTTTCCCAATCGATCAGCTCTGCCGTGCGCTCTGCCGCCGGTTTCGCCATCACCTCGCCCAGCCAGGCATCAAAAGCCTCTGACGGCACCTTGGCCCCCGGCCCGAACAGCCGCAGGTTATGATAGCTTAACCCCGATCCAACGATCAGCACGCCCTCATCGCGCAAGGGCGCCCAGGCCCGGCCCAGTTCCACATGCCGCGCCGGATCGTAACCCTTCTGCAGGGAAATCTGGAACACCGGCCCCGAGGCATCGGGATACATCATGAAGGCCGGCACAAAGCAGCCGTGGTCGAACCCTTGTTTCGCATCCAGCCGCACCGGCAGCCCGGCCGCCGCGATCAGATCGGCCGCGCGCCGCGCCAGATCGGGCGCGCCGGGGGCGGGGTATGTGATCTGGAAGGTCTCGGGCGGAAAGCCGTGATAGTCGTAAACCATCGGCGGGTTGGCCGAGGTCATGACGGCGAAACTGTCGTCCTCCCAATGGCCCGAGATCATCAGAATGGCCTTGGGCCGTTCCGGCAGGTCTTTCACCATCTGCACGAAGGACGCTTCAAGGTTTTTGAACATCGCGCGCCAGTCGGGCATCCAGGGCCAGGGGCCGCCGCCGTGGCTGATGAAACAGGTGGGCATCCGGGTCATGTCGCCTCTCCGCTTCGTTGCCCGGACCATGGGCCGGGCGGACGATTCCCGCAACCGCGCCTTGGGGTCAACCGGCGCGGAATGACTGTGCGAATTTTCGCAGTCTGACCGACTTATCTGACCCTTTGCGCGAAAACCGCGTCACGACGGATGCCAGACGCAAACCCGACGCAAACCCGACGCAAACCAGACGCTGCCCCCTTGCACCTTTCGCGGCAGCCCTGCCATAGTCACCCATCACCTCGTGACAGGGAGTTCACACATGAAGCTTGCTGCCGCCCTCATGGGCCTCACGCTTCTCGCCCCCGCCGCCATGGCCCAGGACCTGCCGAACCTTGACGGCAAGGAAGTGGTTGTGGTCACCGAAAACGCCTATCCGCCCTTGCAGTTTCTGGACAAATCCGGCGCTGCCGTGGGTTGGGAATATGACGCCATGGCCGAGATCGCCAAGCGCATCAACATCACCGTGAAATATGAGAATACCTCATGGGATGCGATGATCCCGGCCGTATCGGAAGGCCAGTTCGATGTCGGCATGACCGGCATCACCATCAAGGATGAACGCAAGGAAAAGGTCGATTTCTCCGACCCCTACATGCGGTCTGAAATGCTGATGATCGTGCGCGGCGACGAGGCGCGCTTTACCGATGCCGCCTCTTTCGCCGCCATCCCCGAGCTACTGGTGTCTGCCCAGCCCGGCACCTCGCCCTTCTATGCCGCCGTATACAACATTCTGGACGGCAACGAAGAAAACCCCCGCGTCATCAAGTTCGAAACCTTTGGTGCCGGGCTTGAGGCGCTGAAGGCGGGCGATGTGGATCTGACCCTGTCCGACAGCACGGCGGCCAATGGCTATGTGCAGGCGTCGAACGGTGGGCTGAAGATCATTGGTGAGCCGCTTGCTTCCGAGGATTTCGGCTTCATCTTCCCCAAAGGGTCTGAACTTGTGGCACCGATCAATGCCGCCATTGCCTCGATGAAGGCCGATGGCACGCTGGATGCGCTGAACCAGAAGTGGTTCGTCGAATACAAGATGGGCGAATAATCGTCAGATGCGGCCCCACGCCTTGGGGCGGGGCCGCCGTTTTCCGCGATGGGCCCCTCCTCCAGACCCGATGACGATTTTCCCTGGTGGCTGGTGATCCTGGCCCTTGCCGGGGCCTACCTCTTTTGGGAAGTGGCCACGACCGAGGTCTATGCCGCCGCCCTGTCCGCCCTGTCCAAAGGCATCTGGATCACAATCGGCGTGGCCGTGGTGGCCTATCTTGGGGCCTGCGTCATGAGCCTTGGGCTTGCCGTGATGTCCCTGTCGCGCAGCCTGATCCTGCGCCAGATTGCCCGGCTTTACATCGAGGTGATGCGCGGGATCCCGATCATCGTGCTGCTTCTTTATGTCGCCTTCGTGCTGGGCCCCGGCATGGTCTGGCTGGTCAATCAGGTGTTGGAGCCTTTGGGGCTGACGCCACTCAGGACCCGCGATTTCCCGCTTCTCTACCGCGCCGTGATCGCCCTGATGCTGGCCTATTCCGCCTTTCTGGCCGAGATCTTCCGCGCCGGTCTGCAAGCCGTCGACAAGGGCCAGATCGAGGCG
>VGDH01000016.1 GCA_016869835.1 Alphaproteobacteria bacterium | reverse complement strand
GCCCGCATATCTTCAACCTTGGCCACGGCATCACCCCGGATGCCAACCCCGACAACGTGGCGCTGATGATCGAGACCGTGCGCCGGGGCTAAAAGGCGCAAGGGGCGATCCGCCGCCGAGACAGCGTTCCTGCAAGCGCCTGTCCTTTGCCCGACGGGCAGTCGGGGCGTATCGGCTGTGGATATTGACTTACCCCATCCGGGGCGCGAAGTTGCCGCCGGCCCAGAGGAGAGAGAAACGCGCGATGGACTGGAACAATGTGCTGGCGACGCGGTCAAGCCGGATGAAGGCATCCGAAATCCGCGAGCTTTTGAAGCTTTTGGACCAGCCCGACATCATTTCCTTTGCAGGCGGCATCCCTGACCCGGCCCTCTTTCCGGCCGAGGCGTTCAAGGACGCCTTTTCGGATGCGCTGACCACCCAAGCCAGCGTCGCGCTGCAATATTCGGTTTCTGAAGGCTACAAGCCCCTGCGCGAATGGATCGCTGGCGAGATGGCCAAGATCGGCGTGCCTTGCGGGCCGAAAAACATCCTGATCACCTAGGGCTCACAACAGGTACTGGACTATCTGGGCAAGCTGATGCTGTCGCCCAAAGATACCGCGCTGGTTGGCTGGCCGACCTATCTTGGCGCTTTGGGGGCCTTTAACGCCTATGAGCCGACCTATGACCGGCTGGACCCCAAGGGCAACCGTTCCGCCGCCGATTTCGCGACAAAGGCGGCTGAGGCCGGGGGCCGGGTGAAATTTGCCTATCTGTCGGTCGATTTCGCCAACCCGACGGGCGAGACGCTGGACCGCGCGGCGCGTGAGGCCGTCATTGATCTGGCCGATCAGGCCGATATCGCCATCATCGAGGACGCCGCCTATCAGACCCTGCGCTTTGACGGCGAGCCGATCCCGCCGATCTTGGCGCTGGAGATTGCGCGCAAGGGTTCGATTGAGGCCTGCCGGACGCTTTACTGCGGGTCGTTCTCCAAATCGCTGGCCCCCGGCCTGCGGGTCGGCTGGATCTGCGCGGCATCTGAGATCATCAGCCGCTTGGTGCTGATGAAACAGGCCGCCGACCTCCATTCTTCCACCGTCAACCAGATTGTGACGCACAAGGTCGCCTCCACAATCTTTGCCCCCCATGTCGCGAAACTCCGCGCCACCTATATGGCGCGGCGCGATCACCTGCTGGCGGCCTTGGCGCGGGAAATGCCGGAAGGCGTGGAGTGGACCAAAACCGAGGGCGGGATGTTCGTCTGGGTCACGCTGCCTGCGGGCATGGATGGAGCGGATCTCTTGGCGCAATCGCTGAAAACCGAACGCGTGGCCTTCGTGCCGGGGCGGGCGTTTTATGCCGACGGGTCGAACGGCAACACGCTGCGCCTGTCGTTTTCCTGCGCCAATGAGGCCCAGATCGACGAGGGCATGAAACGGCTGGGCCGTCTGATCCGGACGAACCGCTAGCAAGCGCGGATCGGGCGCTGCCCCTGTCGCCAGGGCAGATCTAAGGTCAGATCAAGCCAGACGGAACACCGGCCCCAGCATCGCAGCCAACGCGGCAAAGGCCTCATCGCGGCCCTCGGCCTCAGGCCGGATCCGGATTGCCACCGATCCCGCCCAACCAAATCGGCCTGCCAATTCAGGGCGCAGGCTGATCTCAAGCCCCTTTGGCCCGGCGACCACCGCCGAAACGGCATCCTCGGCGCCAAAGCTTTCGTCGGTCACCTCGAACCACACCGCCCCCCCGGCAAGGGGCTGACGAAACAGCGCATAGGCCTCATCCTCGGCCTCACCCTCGGCAAAGCCGACGAAGAGCAGCCCTTCTTCGTCATCTTCCACCACCGAGGCATAGGCGGCCTTGATCACGATATCGGCCATGACGCCGCCCCCCGGACAGGCGCGGTCAGGTCCATTTGGCCACCGGCGGCAGGCTCATCAGGACGGCATTGGCATCATGGCCGGTTTCCAGGCCGAATTTGGTGCCACGGTCGTAGACCAGGTTGTATTCGGCATAAAGCCCACGGTGGATCAGCTGGGTTTCGCGGTCCGCCTCGCTCCACGGGGTGTTCAGCCGCCGTTCGGTGACCGGAAGGAAAGCGGGCAGGAAAGCCGCGCCGACGGCTTTGGTAAAGGCGAAATCGGCCTCCCAGTTCCCGGTGTTCAGATCGTCATAGAAGATGCCGCCGACACCACGCGCCCGGCCCCGATGGGGCACGAAGAAATATTCATCGGCCCAAGCCTTGAAGCGGGTGTAATAGGCCGGATCATGGGCGTCGCAGGCGGCTTGCATCTGGGCGTGGAAATGCGCTGTGTCCTCGGGGTATTCGATGCAGGGGTTCAGATCCGCCCCACCGCCAAACCACGAAGCCCCCGGCGTCCAGAACATGCGGGTGTTCATGTGAACGGCCGGAGTATGGGGGTTGACCATATGAGCCACCAGCGAAATGCCGCTGGCCCAGAAGCGTGGATCATCGGCCATCCCCGGCACACCGCGCGCGGTCATCGCCTTTTGCGCACGCTCGCCCAAGGCTCCATGCACCTCGGACCAATTAACGCCCACCTTTTCAAACACGCGCCCGCCGCGCAAGACCGACATGATGCCGCCACCGCCATCATCGGCGCGGGTGGTCGGGCTGACCTCAAAGGTCACCGGGGTCTGGCCTGCGGGGGTAGCGCGGGCCTCAAGCTCTTCGAAGGCGGCGACGATCCGGTCGCGCAGGGAACGGAACCAGGCGGCGGCGCTTGCCTTTTTGGCGGAGAAATCGTCGGTCATCAGGGCTCTCTGTGGCGGATGTCGGACATGCCTAGCACTCGGCGGGCAAAGGCTCAACGCGGATGATATGGCATAGCGGGCGGGCTGCGCGCTATAGTCGGTCTGACCTCTTTGCCAATTGCGAGTCGCGTTGATGAAACGGCTGATCCTTCTGTCCCTTCTGGCCCTTGCCGCCTGCGGCACCCCACAAGAACAGTGCATCAGCTCCGGCACACGCGATTTGCAGGTGGTTGACCGGCTGATCCGTGAAACCGAAGGCAATCTGGCGCGCGGCTATGGCTTTGAAACCGTGACCGAGTACGAAGCGCGCTGGATCGACTGTACCCCGCGCCCGACCGAGGCCGTGCCAGAGCCGGAACGCCAGATGTGTTTTGACCGGGTTCCGGTGACGGTCCACAAGGAGGTGGCGCTGGATTTGAACGCCGAGGCGGCCAAGCTGCAAAGCCTGCAGGCCAAGCGTGCCTCGCTGGCCAAGGCGGCCGAAGGTGTGATCGCCCAGTGCAATGCCCGCTATCCCGAGTGAGCCCGGAGGGCGCTCGATTGGCGCGGGTCAGGTCGCCTTAATGGGCCGGGGCCGCCACCGGATCAATCAGGCTGCGCCCGCCGTCCACCGTCAGGATCTGGCCGGTCATGAAGGCCGAGGCATCTGACGCCAGATATTGCACCGTTTCAACCAGATCGGTCGCAGGGGCGATGCGGCCCAGGGGGGTGCCCGCTTCGATCACGGCGCGCCAGTCAGGCTCTTCCTTCAGCGCCGCCTGCAGGCTGCCTGACAGCACCGAACCGAAGGCAAGCGCATTGACGCGGATGCCCTGCGGGGCCAAGGCCACAGCCAAGGACCGTGTCATCTGATCGACCGCCGCGCAGGCGATGGAATAGCCCAGAAGGCAGGTCTGGGTCCGGGTCGCGGCAATCGAGGACAGGTTGATGATGCTGCCCGCGGGCGGGCGCGGACCGTCAGTCTCGCCCAAGGCCTCGGCCTGTTTGATCATCCGCTTGGCGGTCATCTGGCTTAGCCGAAGGCTGGTCATCAGGTTTTGCTGCAGCATCTCTTCAACCGCGTCTTCCTCAACCTTCAAAGGGTCAGAGACACGCATCATGCGGCTTGCATTGACAAGGATATCCACGCGGTCAAAGGCGTCGATCGTGGCCGAAAGCAGGTTTGCGATGGTAAGCTTCTGGCGCAGATCGCCCGCGAACATCCGCACCGGCGCATCGCCGCGCGCCTCTTCGCCGATCTCATCGGCCAGACGCGCCTCATCCATGTCGGCAAACATCACATTCGCGCCCTTGTCGACAAAATGCCGGGCAATGGCCAGACCGATGCCATTGGCCGCGCCGGTCACGATGGCGGTCTTGCCGGTGATGGAAAAGGACATGGGAAAACCTTTCGATTGGCTCAACGCGCCCGGATCGGATGGGCGGCGCGGGTCAGGCGGAACACGGCGTCGCCGCCGATCTCCTCGACCGTGCGAAACAGCGGAGTCAGGATGCGATTATAGGGCAGATGGCGGTTTGCCACCAGCCAAAGCGTGCCACCCGGCAAAAGGCTGCGATGGGCGGCGCGCAGAAAGGCCGCGCCCAGTTCGGGATCGGCGGCGCGGCTGATGTGGAAGGGCGGGTTCATCACCACCGCATCCCAGGGCTGGGCAGGCTTGAAACGGGTGGCGTCAGCCCAATGAAAGCGGGCGCGGGGATCGGTGACATTGGCGCGTGCGCAATCCAGCGCGGCGCGGTCGGCCTCGACCAGATCCAGCGATGTGACATCTGCGCGAACAAGGATCGCGCGGGCCAGATAGCCCCACCCCGCCCCAAGATCGGCCACGCGGCCATAAAGCCTGTCGGGCAGCGCCGCCGCCAGAAGGACCGATCCGCGATCCGGCGCATCGGCGGAAAACACGCCCGGCAGGGTGACAAAACCGCCTTCGATCTGGCGCGGGGTGGCGGCCCAGCCTTCGGGCTGCGGCCCGGCTTGAAGCACAGCCGCCTTGCCGTGGGCTTTCGAGATCACCTCGCCCGGCGCAAAGCCAGCGGCGCGGGCCAGTTTCAGCATCGAGTCGATCCCGTCGGTCTTTTGCCCATCCAGAAGGATCGGCGCGCCTGCGGGCAGAAGGCCCGACGCTTGGGCAATCAGCGCCAGCGCCTCGGCCCTTGCGCGGGGCAGGCAAACCACCGCGGCCAAGGGCTGACCGCCGTCCATCCGAAAACCTTGCGCCTGAAAATGATCGAAATCCGGCTTGAACCCGGTCAGCACCACGACACGGGCCTTGGGCAGCGCCGACAGATCATCCCCGGCCTGCGGCGACAGAACCACGATGTCGCCAAGGGGCGGCAAGACGAAGGCACCGCTTGCCAGCGCCATTTCCAAACGGGCAGATCGCATGGTCTGGTGCGGCCTTGCGGCCTACTCCTTTTCCATCGTGCATTGCAGCGGATGCTGGTGGCGGCGGGCGAAATCCATCACCTGGGCCACCTTGGTTTCGGCGATCTCATACGAGAACACACCCACCACCGCGAGCCCTTTCTTGTGCACCGTCAGCATGATTTCAAAGGCCTGCGCGTGATTGAGGCCGAAAAACCGCTCAAGGATATGCACGACGAATTCCATCGGTGTGTAATCGTCGTTCAACAGCATCACCTTATAAAGCGGCGGGCGCTGGGTGCGCGTCTTAGTCTTGGTCAATAGCCCGAAATCCGGGCCGGTGTCACCGGACCCGCCATCTTTGTCAGACAGGGTAAAGGGCGTTACTGCCACGGAGGCCTCACCTTGGGATTCGCACGCAAATGTCTCGCAGCGTAATATAGCGGATTTCCGGCTTGCGCAAAGGCCCCCTTCCCGCAAACTCTGTGCAGCGAAGGAGATCCCCATGCTGACCACGATCGGGTTTGATGCCGATGACACGCTTTGGCACAATGAAACCTTCTTTCGGCTGACCCAGGACCGGTTCACCACGCTTTTGGCCGACCATTCGCCACCCGACCATCTGCACGACCGCCTGCTGGCGGCCGAGCGACGCAATCTGGGCCATTATGGTTTTGGCGTCAAAGGCTTCACCCTGTCGATGATCGAAACCGCCATCGAGGTTTCCCAAGGCCGGGTTCCGGCATCGGTGATCGGCGAGATCCTTGCGGCGGGGTGGGAGATGCTGGAACACCCGGTCGAGCTTTTGCCCCATGCCCGTGCGACGGTCACCGCCCTTGCGGCCGAATACCGCGTGGTCTTGATCACCAAGGGCGATCTTCTGGATCAGGAACGCAAACTTGCGCAATCGGGGCTGGGCGATCTGTTCGATGGGGTCGAAATCGTGTCGGACAAGACCCCCGGGGTCTATAGCGCTGCCTTTGCCCGCCATGGCACCGGGGCCGATCAGGGCGTGATGGTGGGCAATTCGCTCAAATCCGACGTGCTGCCCATGCTGGCGGCCGGAGGCTGGGGGGTGCATGTGCCCCATGGGCTCACATGGGCCTTGGAACAGGCTGAGCCCCCCATCGGGCACCGCCGCTTTCACGAGATGGCCGACCTCTCTCCCCTGCCCGATCTGGTGGAGAAACTGGCCAAGCACCACAATACCTAGTGGTGACGCACGCGATGCGTGCAAAATGCAACCATGAGAAACTTTGCGAAAGTCATTGAAACTAAGGGGTTTTCCGGTTTGGAAACCCGTGCTACTCTCATCCTGACAAAAGATAAGCTCCCGCCAAAAGGGGGCATTGAGGCAGAACATGATCGGCAAGGCAACGACGCTCCGTCTTGGGCAGTATGTCCGTGATTTCGCTATTCTGACAGCGTTTTCGCTGATTGCGGCCTGTTCTGGCCCGCAGCCTGCCAACGCGGCACCCTATGCGGCCCATGTGATGGACGCCCGCACGGGTGAAACGCTTTATTCGGAAAACAGCGAAACCCGGGCGCATCCGGCCTCGCTGACAAAGATGATGACGCTTTACATCGCCTTTGAAGAGATCGAGCGCGGTCGGCTGTCGCTGGATACCATGATCACGGTCTCGAAATATGCGGCCGCGCAGCCGCCGTCGCGTCTGGGGCTTAAGGCGGGGCAGAAGATCCAGCTGCGCTATCTGATCCGGGCCGCAGCGGTGAAATCGGCTAATGACGCTGCAGCCGCGATTGGCGACCATATCAGCGGCAACCACGAAAAATTCGCCGCGCGCATGACCAAGGCCGCGCGCGCCTTGGGCATGAAGGACACCACCTTCAAGAATGCCCACGGCCTGACGGCCAAGGGGCATTTGTCCACCCCGCGCGACATGTCGGTTCTGGGGCGGCATCTGTTTTACGATTTCCCCCAATACTACAACATCTTTTCGCGCCGCTCGACCGATGCAGGCATCGCCCAGGTCAACAACACGAACCGCCGTTTCCTGGACGCCTACAAGGGTGCCGACGGTATCAAGACCGGCTATACCGACGCGGCGGGTTTCAACCTGACCGGCAGCGCCGAGCGCGGCGGAGTGCGGATCATCGCCACTGTTTTCGGCGGCAAATCCACCGCCGATCGCAATGCGAAGATGGCCGATCTGCTGAATCTTGGCTTCCGCAAGGCGGGCAAGAATGTGCAGGAACAGCCGCCGACCAAGATTTCTCCTGCCGATGACGAGGCTTTGGTGGCCAGCAATGGTGCCGATGAGGCCCTGCCCGAGGTTGAAGGCGGCGCGGCCAAGACGATCCGGCTGCAGCTGGCAATCAAATCATCGCCCCGCCCGCAAGCACGCCCCGAACATGGCGAGGCGGCCGAAGAGGTCGTTGCCGCCATGCAGGACAGCATCGCCGGCGCCTTGGCCGAGGCCGCAGGCACCCCGCCCCCGGCTGACAGTCTGGAAGGCCAAGCCGCAGCCCTATCCGTGACGGCCGCCCCGGCGGTCACCACCAATGTGGCCCTTGTCGCCGTGGCGCCGCGTCCCGAAAAGCGCAAGGCGCCAATCTATGATGACGCCAGCGCCGAAGCGGTCGCCGAGGCGGAAGAGGTGACCGCGACCGAAGTGGTAACCCTGTCCACCTCGGGCGGGCGGCATTACGGCGTGATGATCGGCCAGTTCAACAGCCATAATGAGGCCGACCGTTTCCTGACCAAGACCGTCCTGGCCGAAGGGCCGACGCTCGGCCATGGCTTGCGCAAGGTGGTGCGCGGCAATCAGGGCTTTACCGGCAATGTGCTGGGCCTGACCCAGCGCGAGGCCGATCTGGCCTGCGCGCGGCTGCAGGCGCGCGGCGTGATGTGCTTTACCATGGGTGAGGCCACCGGCGGCTGAGCGGGCAACAACCGCGCGCATTCCCGAAGAAAAGATTTGATCCCGAAGGCGAAAAGCGCCTTAGGCGGATCCATCGCTTGGCCGAGGGGCTGCGGCGCGGGCAAGGCGGTCATTGATCGCCCGGCCAATCCCGTGATCGGGGATCGGGGCGGCGGTGATGCGGCCCTTCGGCCCTGCAAGCCGGTCCGCCTCGCGCAGCATGTGAAACAGATTGGCCGCCGCCTCGGTCAGACTGCCTGCGGGTGACAGGTTCAGCGTGACGCGTGCAATGCCTTCCGCACCGGGACCAAAGCCAAGATGCACCGCATCCGGCTCTGGCCCGCAGTTCAGCGACAAGGCGGCAGCGGGGGCGTAATGGCTGGCCAACTGGCCCGGCGCGGTCAGCGCCTCGCCCGGTTGATGCAGGGCGACGGGGCCGATGCGCGCCTCGATCTCTTCCATCGCCACCCCGCCGGGACGCAAGAGTTTGGCCTCACCGGCAAGGCCAAGGATAGTCGATTCCACCCCGACAGCGCAGGGGCCGCCATCCAGGATGGCGGCGATACGGCCCGAAAGCCCTTGTGCGACATGCTCGGCCCGGGTTGGCGAAACCCTGCCCGACGGATTGGCAGAAGGCGCAGCCAAAGGGCCGCAATAGGCGCGGATCAGCGCCTGCGCCACGGGATGGGCCGGGACGCGGATCGCGACCGTATCCAGTTCAGCCCTCACCAGCGGCGACAGGCCGGTATCGGGGCGCAAGGTCAGCACCAGCGTCAGAGGGCCGGGCCAGAAGGCCGCGGCCAGCGCGCGGGCGCGGCTGTCAAATACGGCAAAGGTTTCGGCCATCGCCAGATCGGCGACATGCACGATCAGCGGGTTGAAACGGGGGCGACCCTTGGCCTCGTAAATCCCGGCCACGGCGCGGCTGTTGCGTGCATCCCCGCCCAAGCCATAGACCGTTTCGGTCGGAAAGGCGACAAGCCCGCCCGTCCGCAGGATCTGGACGGCGCGGGCAAGGCCCGGGGCATCAGGAAGAAGCGTTTCGGTCCGGGTCATGCGTGACGCAGCGTTGGGGTTGCGAGAAAGGGCGCGGCAGCTAGGCTATCCGAAGGCGCCATACCCGCCCCAAACCCTTTTGCCAAGAAGCTGGCCTGCCCGAGCCGAGGTTTTCATGCCCTACCGCGCCCCCCTGACCGAATTGCATTTCGTGCTGGACCATGTCGCAGGCTTTGCCGATGTGGCCGCCACCCCGCGTTTTGCCGAGGCCAGCCCCGAGACGGTGACAGCCATTCTGGCCGAGGCCGGGCGGCTGAGTGAAGAAACGCTCGCCCCCTTGAACCGGGTGGGCGATACCCATCCGGCCCGGCTTGACGGCGATCGGGTGCGCACCTCGCCCGGCTTTGCCGAGGGCTACCGCGCGATCACTGCCGGGGGCTGGGTGGGCATGGCGGCAAGTCCCGCGCATGGCGGCATGGGCCTGCCGATGGCGCTGACCTCATGCGTCAACGAGATGCTGGGGTCGGCCTGCATGGCGCTGCAAATGAACCCGTTGATGACGCAAGGCCAGATCGAGGCCCTGGAACATCACGCCAGCGACGAGATCAAGGCGCTCTACATTCCGCGCATGATTTCAGGTGACTGGTGCGCCACCATGAACCTGACCGAACCGCAGGCCGGCAGCGATGTGGGGGCCTTGCGCACCAAGGCCGAGCCTTTGGGCGATCGCACCTATGCGATCAGCGGGCAGAAGATCTATATCTCCTGGGCCGACAATGATTTCACCGAGAACGTCTGCCATCTGGTTCTGGCCCGCTTGCCCGACGCGGTGGAAGGGTCGCGCGGGATCAGCCTGTTCATGGTGCCCAAGATCATTCCCGATGCGGCGGGAAAACTCGGTGCGCGCAATGGCGTCAAGGTGGTCAGCCTTGAACACAAGCTGGGGCTGAACGGCTCTCCGACCGCGGTCATGCAGTATGAGCGCGCGAAGGGTTGGCTGATTGGCGCGCCGCACAAGGGGTTGGCGGCGATGTTCACCATGATGAACAATGCCAGGCTGGGCGTCGGGGTGCAGGGCGTTTCGATCGCCGAGGCGGCGTTTCAGCAGGCGCTGGCCCATGCGATCGAGCGCAAGCAGGGCCGGACTCCTTTTGGTGCGACGGCAATCATCGACCATGCCGATGTGCGCCGCATGTTGGCCGAGATGAAGGCTGAAACCTTTGCCGCCCGTGCCATTGCGCTGGCCTGTGCGGTGGCCATCGACATGGGAACGGCCACGGCCGACCCCACATGGCAGGCCCGCGCCGCGCTTTTGACGCCGATTGCGAAGTCTTACGGCACCGAGGTGGGCAATCTGGTGGCGCAGATTGGCGTGCAGGTGCAGGGCGGCATGGGGTTCATCGAGGACACCGGCGCGGCGCAGTTTCTGCGCGACGTGCGGGTAACGACGATCTATGAAGGCACCAACGGAATTCAGGCGATGGATCTGGTAGGGCGCAAGATGATGGACGGGGGCGAGGCCGTCTTTCGGCTGATCGACGAGATCGAGGCAGGCGCCGAGGCGGCGCGCGGCCGCTGGCCTGATCTGGCCACGCCGGTCTGGAACGCGGCCGAGGCCCTGCGCGAGGGGACCGATGTCTTGCTGGCCCAAGGGGCCGAGGATCGCAACGCGGGCGCCGCGCCTTATCTGCGCGCCTTCGCACGGGTTCTGGGCGGGCATTTCCACCTGAGGGCCGCCATGGCCGCGCCCGCGCGGGCCGATCTGGCGCGGGTCTATATCCGCCGGCTGATGCCCGATTATGCGGCCGCTCTGGCCCAGGTGCAGGAAGGGGCCGCCGGGCTTTATGCCCTGACGCCCGAGGTCTTGCAGGCGTGAGCCTGTGCTTTCCGTTCGAGACCCCGCCCGACCCTGGCGCGGCGGTCGAGGTGGCCGAAGGCATCCTCTGGCTGCAGCTGCCGCTGCCGATGGCCCTGGATCATGTCAATGTCTATGCCTTGGCGGACAGCGACGGCTGGACGCTGATCGACACCGGCATGAACAGCCGAAAAAGCCGCGAGATCTGGACAGCGGCCTTGGCGGGCCCGCTTGCGGGCAAGCCGGTCGCGCGGGTTTTGCTGACCCATCATCACCCCGACCATGTGGGCCTTGTCGGCTGGTTCCAGGACCGGGGGGCCGCGCTTTTGACCACCCGCAACGCCTGGCTTTATGCCCGGATGCTGACGCTTGATGTGCAGGACCGGCCCTCGGCCCAGTCGATGCACTTCTACACCCGCGCCGGGATGCCCGCCGAAATACTGGCCAAACGCGCCACGGAGAGGCCCTTCAACTTTGCCGATGTGGTCGCGCCCATGCCGCTTGGCTTTACCCGGGTTGATGAGGGCCAGACCCTGACGCTCGCCGGGCGGCGCTGGCGGGTGCGCCTGGGCCAGGGCCATGCGCCCGATCACATCACCTTGTGGAGCGAAGAGGATGCGCTGGTGATCGGCGGCGATCAGCTTTTGTCAGGCATCTCGCCCAATATCGGCGTCTACCCGACCGAGCCCGAGGCCGACCCTTTGACCGAATGGCTGAAGGCGACTGCGCGCGCATCTGCGCAGTCCCCAGACGGCGGCAGGCTGTTTTCCTGCGCTTTACAAACGCCCGATCGGCGAGGGGGAATACGGGCTGGCGCTGGTCGAGGCGGTGGCGCATCTGAACTGCCTCTTGCGTCGCGGGCAGGTTTGCCGTTCGCTGGCGCCGGATGGGGCCTGGCAGTGGCAGGCGATGTGACGCTTGACGGCAATCACCCTTTGCGGGTGGGACAGAAAAGGAGGCGCGGATGAGTGACATGGACCGCGAGGCCGAGGCAAAGCTTGCCGAGGCGGTGCGCCGCGCCAGCGGCCTGCCCGCCGGGCTGGACCACGACCGGGCCGAGGCCGCCGCCGAGCTGACCGAAGCCTTTGTACCCGGGCTTGAGCCCGAGGAGAAAAGCCCCGCACGCTGGGCCTATGAGCGGATGGTGCAGTATATCCGCAACTTCGAGGCGCAACTGAACGCCGAAGAAGAGGTGGCCATGGGCTTTGCCGGATCAGACGCCGGTGTGGTCAGCATCGAGGGCCTTGGCTATTACGATCCCGACATCATCACCTTCTATGGCCGCGACGAAGAGGGGATGAAGACCCAGCTTGTGCAGCACGTCAGCCAGCTTTCGGTGATCTTGCGGACCGTGCCAAAGGTGGCCCCGGAAATCCCGGCGCGGCGGATCGGCTTTCACCTTGCTCCCGGCTGGAGGGGGGCGAGGCGGGCGACGGCTCGGCATGAGACCAAAGCTAAGGCGGCTTGACAGGCGCGGCCCTCTCGCGCCTATGGCGGGCCAATGACCACGCATCCAAGGGGCCCCGCCGTGACTGCCAAAACCCGCATCGTCCTGTCCAGTGACCACGCCGCCATTGGCCTGCGCCAGACCATTGCCGCCCATCTTGCCACGCTTGGCTTTGAGCCGGTGGATATCGGCCCGACGACCAGCGAAAGCACCCCCTACCCCCAGCACGGCGAAGCCGCAGCGCGGCGGGTGGCCTCGGGCGATTGCGCGCTGGGGATCATCCTGTGCGGGACAGGTCAGGGCATCATGATGGCGGCAAACAAGGTCAAGGGCATCCGCTGTGGCGTGTGCAGCGACACCTTTTCGGCACGGATGATCCGCGAACACAACGACGCCAACATGCTGTCCTTGGGCGCGCGGATTCTTGGGGACGCGCTGGCGCTTGAAATCGTGACGGCCTTTGTCACCGCCCGGTTCGAGGGCGGCCGTCATGCCACGCGGGTCGAGATGATCTCGGCACTCGAAAGCTGATCCTTCGGGGCCGGTCCGAAAGAGCGGCCCGAAAGACACCTCCCCTCGTGACAGCGGGGCGTGAATCGGCTAAAGGCAGGCAAACGCGACAGGAAGGAGCTTTCAAATGGCTGAACACAAGCACGGTTCGATGGATATCCGTGAACATGAAAAGACCTTTGCCGGGTTCATCAAGTTCAGCATCTGGACTGCTGCGATCTCGATCGGCATCCTGATCTTCATGGCGCTCGTCAACGCCTGATCCCTGTTTCTTGCCAAGTTCCCAGCCACGGACGGACCTGTCGCCATGATGCGCAACGTGCTTGCCCTTCTGGGATTGGTCCTTTTGTCGGCCTGCGGTGCAGGCGGGACAAGTTCGGCCCCCGATGCGCCCGACAGCGCCATTCTGGCAGCGCGCTATATGCCCGATGGCCCGCCTTCGGTGACCCTGTTTACCGTTGTGAACAACCAAAGCGGCTCGGGCGCCCATTCGGGCCTTCTCATCAGCGGATCGGAGCGCGTGCTGTTCGACCCAGCCGGCAGCTTCAACCACCCCCGCCTGCCCGAGCGTGGCGACATGCACCACGGCATGTCAGACCGGATGGTGGCCTTCTACATCGACTATCACGCGCGAGAGACCTATCGGGTGATCGAGCAGACCGTTCCGGTGTCACCGATGGTGGCCGAGATGGTCATTGCCCGGGCCAAGGCGCGCGGCGCAGTGCCCAAGGCCCATTGCGCCAATTCGATCTCGGCCATCCTGCGCGATGTTCCGGGCTTTGAAAGCCTGAACGTGACCTTTTTCCCCAACCGGCTGTCCGATCAGTTCGGCGCCCTGCCAGGTGTAACGACCCGCGTCATCACCGATGATGATGCCGATGACAATCACGGCGTGCTGCTGATTGATCCGGTCGCGGTGGAACCGACGATTCGCGTGAGCGAGAACTAGCGCCGAAAGCGTCTCAGGTGGCAGCCAGCACCATGGGCAAAAGATAGAAGGCCGCCCCCCCGGCGCCGATCGCTGCAATCATGTTGCGCGTCAGCACCCCGGCCAGAACCGTGACCGCAATCGCGCCAAGCCGCACCGGATCGGGCGCATCTTCTGTTGCGGGCGGCCAAAGGATCGCCGGGGCCACCAACGCGGGCAAAACGGCCACCGCCGTATAGCGCAGTGCCCGCACCAGCCACAGCGGCAAGGGGCGGTTGCCCAGAAGTCCCAGAAACGACAGCCGGATCAGATAAGTGCCGCCCCCCAGCACCACCACCACCAGCCAGAAGGTCGGACGGTCGATCATGCCCGCGCTCTCCAGGCTTCGGTGATCGCCCCTGCCGCCATGCCCGCCGCCGCCCCGACCAGAAGCCCGGTGCCATAGGGCATGGCCCAAAGGGCCAGCGTCACCGCAACGGAAACCGCCATCGCCACCGCGTGCGGCAACGTGGTAAGCATCGCCGCCGTCATGCCGACAAAGGTGATGGGCATGGCGAAATCCAGCCCCCAACTGTCGGGCACTGCCCGGCCCAGATGCGCCCCGACCGCCGTTGACACGTTCCAGACCGCCGTGATCGGCGTCACGGTTCCGAAGAAATAGGCCACCTTTTCGGCCACGCTCTGGCTGCGGTTCTTGTCGAACTCGGCCAGCGACAAGGCAAATCTTTGATCCACAGGGAAATAGGCGATGGTGGCGCGGATGCCCAAGGGCGCGGCCCCCAGATGCGGCGTCAGCGCGACCGAAGACATCATCATCCGCAGGTTCACCGCAAGGCCCGTGGCCAGGATCACCAGAACCGGGGCCTGATCCTGCATCAGTTGCAGCGCGGCAAGCTGGCTGGCCCCGGCAAAGACCGCGACGAAAAAGATCTGCGTCTCCCATGGGCCAAGCCCCGCCTCGGCCGACAAGACGCCAAAAAGCATGGCAAAGGGCACGATGACCACAAAGAAGGACAGCGCATGGGCGGCGCCCTTGAAAAACGCCTTGCGGGTCTGTGAGATGGGCTTGGGCAATCCGGGGCCAATCCGCTTGTCGAACGGGTGGCTTGGGCTTACGGCTTTTCTGAGCCAAGGGAAAGGGCGGGATGCGGATCTTTGGGGTAATCCTTACCGGCGGACAGGGCCGGCGCATGGGCGGGCAGGACAAGGCGCTTATGGCCTTGGCCGGTCAGCCCCTGCTGGCCCATGTGATTGCCCGGCTGAAACCGCAGGTTGAACGCCTTGCGCTTTCTGCCAATGGCGATCCGGCGCGCTTTGCGCGCTTTGGCCTGCCAATCTTGCCCGATGCGCTGGGGGCGGGGCCGCTTGCCGGGGTTCTCGCAGCGCTGCGTTGGGCAGCACCCTTGGGGGCGACGGCGGTTCTCTCGGCCCCTGTGGATGGCCCTTTTCTGCCCGGCGATCTTTGCCCGCGCCTTTGCCTTGCGGCTGAAAACGCCGCCGAAGGTCTGGCCGTGGCGCAGGCGGGAGGGCGGCTGCATCCGACCTATGGGCTTTGGCCCGTCGGCCTTGCCCAGCCTTTGGCGGCGTTTCTGGGATCGGGCGCCAAGCCCAAGGTGATGGATTTCGTGGCCGCCCATGGCGCGGCCGAGGCGTGCTTTTCCCAAAGCGCCGGGTTTGAAAACCTCAACACGCCCGAAGATCTCGCCCGGGCCGAAGCGGCCTTGCGCGGGGGCAGGGCATGAGGCCATTCGACCAGGTGATCGTGGCCGATTGGTCGGCGTCGGGGTCGCTTTCCCCCGCGCGGCCATCGGCCAATGCGATCTGGCTGGGGATCAGCGATGCCAGCGGCACCCAGACACGCTATTTCCGCAGCCGCAGCGAGGCCGAAAGTCATCTGACTGCAACCATAGGGGACACGCGCGGCAGGCTCTTGATCGGCTTTGATTTTCCGATGGGCTATCCGGCAGGATTTGCCGCCCGATTGACCGGGGTTCCTCAGGCCCACGCGGTCTGGAGCTGGCTGGCGCAGAACCTGATCGACGGACCGGACAACCGCAACACCCGCTTTGAAACGGCGGCACGGATCAACGCCCGGCTGGGCAGCGCAGGCCCCTTCTGGGGCCGCCCGCGCAGCCTGGCCTTGCCTGCCCTGCCCGAGACAAAGGCGGTGGACTACCCCGCCCTTGGCCTTGCCGAACGGCGGCAGGTGGAAACCCTTGTGCCGCGCGCCCAGCCCGTGTGGAAACTGTACACCACTGGCGCGGGAGGCGGTCAGGGGCTGGTCGGCCAGCCGATGATCCAACGACTGGCGGCAGGGAACGGCGTGGCGGTCTGGCCCTTTGACACCCCGGATACAGCGGTGGTTCTGGCCGAGGTCTACCCCTCGCTTCTGGCGCGGGCCGTGGCGGCCGACCCCGCCCCGATCAAGGACGAGGCGCAGGTGCGGCTTTTGTCGCGCGCGCTTTGGCGGCTGTCGCAGGCCGGTCAGATCGCGCCGCTTCTGGCAACGCCGGGGGGGGCGGTGACGACCGAGGAAGGCTGGATCCTGGGCGCCGGCCACGGCGCGGCACTAGAGGCAGCAGCGCGATGAGCGGTCGGGTACAGATCTCGCTTGGCCTGCCGCCCGCGCTGCGCGATCAGGCGGCCGAGATTTACTGGCAGGCCTTTGGTGGCAAGCTGGGCCGGGTCATCGGCCCCGATGCGCGCGCCCATGCTTTCCTGCACCGGGTGATGCGGGACGATCACGCACTGGTGGCCTGCGATGAGAGCGGCGCTCTTCTGGGTCTGGCCGGGTTCAAGACGCCGCAGGGCAATTTTGCGGGCGGCACATGGGCGGACATGCGGGCGATCTACGGACTGGCAGGGCTGACCTGGCGACTGCCGCTTCTGGCGCTTTTGTCGCGCGAGGTGGACAATGACCGCTTTCTGCTGGATGGTATCTGCGTGGCCCCCGCCGCGCGAGGGCTTGGCGTCGGCGCGGCCCTGATGGCCGCGATCGAGGACGAGGCACGGGTGCGCGGCTATGGCTATGTGCGGCTGGACGTGATCGACACCAACTGGCGCGCGCGCGCGCTTTACGAGCGGCTGGGCTACATGGCGGTCAAGACGGTGCCCCTTGGCCCCTTGCGCCATGTCTTTGGTTTTGACGCGGCCGTGACCATGGTCAAACCGGTTTGAGCAACCCGCCCGGATGTCCTGGCAAAGCCGCCCTCTATCCGTTCCCATGGGGGGGTGAGGGTCCTCGCAGGGCGGCGGGCCCTCGCGCGATCCTAGTCGAAAATCCCGGTCACCCGGCCCAAAAGCATGAAGGCCCGCACCGTGCGGGTTTCGGCCAGATCGGTCAGGTCGCTGTCGCTTGCGGCCTTTTCAAAATCGAGAAACACCCTGTCAAAGCTGCGCAGGAAATGGTGCACGGCATCCTTGAAAATGGCATCCTCGCGCAGACGCCCGGCGGCCAGCGCCAAAGCGGCGCGGTCGCGCACCCCGCCCAGCGCCGCAATACCCCGGCCGCGTTCGCCCATGGCAAAGCGACGCCAGATTTCGGGCCGGGCGCGATCAGGCTTGAGGTCATCCATGTAGATGCCCTCCTGGCTTAGCAGCGTCAGCACATCCTGCGCCGCGCGGATAAGCTTGGCTACATTGCGATCTTCCAGCGCGACCCGCAACGCGCGGAAACCTTCCTTGTCGTCAGGGTTTTCGGGAAACTGCAAGGCACGGATGAAATCGGCGTTCGACAGCGGCGGGCGCAGGGCCTCTGCCGGGGTGCCAAGCGCCAGCGCGGGCTGCTCGGCCGCCGGATCGGGCTGCGGCATGGCCATGGCCGCCTTGCGGTCGGCCGAAGGCTGCACCAAGGCGCTATCGCGCCGCGAGGTAAAGGTGGCCAGCGCGGTTTCGGTCTGCCGCGCGGTCTGGGCGATCTCGTTGATCTTGCGTTCGACCGACGGCTTGATCCCGCCCTGCTGCCCCGCCAGATAGGCGCTGCGCATGGCGTCCACCGTGGCCTGCAGCCGCGCCGCCTCTTGCCGCAGGCTGCTCACCGACCGCAAGGTGACGGCCGCCGCCCAGATCAGGGCCAAGGGCAGAAACACCACCAGAAGCGTCAGCACCAGACCCAGTGGTGCCGCATCGGGCGGTGCCTTCCAGATATAGGCCGCCACCGACAGGACCCAGACCAGGCACAGGCCAATCGCCACCCATTCGGTGGAACTCAGCCGCGGCTCGACCCCGCGGGCCGAATGAAGCCCAAGGTCCACGGGCCGCGGATCGGGGTCTTTGGGGTGGTGGATGTCCTTGTCAGGCATCGGCACTCGCTGGTCTGGTCGGTGGAACTCAGGGCCCATAAGGGCCAACCGCTGCACGGCCTAGATATATCGGATCGAAAGGATTTCGTAACTGCGATTGCCGCCGGGGGTCTTGACCTCGACCGAGTCGCCCTCGTCCTTGCCGATCAGGGCGCGCGCCAGGGGCGAACGGATGTTGAGCTTGCCCGCCTCGATATCGGCCTCGGTTTCGCCGACGATCTGATAGGTCTTTTCCTCGTCGCTGTCCTCATCGACGATGGTGATGGTGGCGCCGAACTTGATGGCCCCCGAAAGGCGGGTCGGATCAATCACCTCGGCCAGCGACAACATGCCCTCAAGCTCTTTGATCCGGCCTTCGATGAAGCTCTGCTTTTCGCGCGCCGAATGGTATTCGGCGTTTTCGGACAAATCGCCATGCTCGCGCGCCTCGGCAATGGCGCGGATGATAGCGGGGCGTTCCACGCTTTTCAGTTGCTTCAACTCTTCGTCCATAGCGACGAAGCCGGCACGGGTCATCGGGATCTTTTCCATGGGCCTTTTCACATAAATGACAAGGCCACGGGCCGGGTGCGGACCATGACCTTGCAAAACCTATTACATAACCAGACCCCGAAGGCGCGGCAAATGCAAGAGGCAATGGCGCGATTGGGCATGAAGGCGTCGGGGCAGGCCAAGCGGGGGCGACAGAAAGTTTCCCTCATGCGGTAATGCGCAAACATGATGTTGCGTCAGTGTTGACCTTGGCCGGCCCAAAGGGCAAACACGGGCGCAGCGAAGAAACCGGGGACCGGAGAGCAAGCCATGACCGAAATCGTGCGCGAAACGATGGAATATGACGTTGTGATCGTGGGCGCGGGGCCGTCTGGCCTGTCGGCGGCGATCCGGTTGAAGCAGATCAACCCTGAGCTTTCGGTGGTGGTTCTGGAAAAGGGATCCGAAGTTGGGGCGCATATCCTGTCGGGTGCCGTTCTTGACCCGTCGGGCCTGGATGCGCTGATCCCCGACTGGCGCGAAAAGGGTGCGCCGATCAAGACCGAGGTGCAGGAGGACAATTTCTATGTCCTTGGGCCGGCGGGACAAATGCGCATCCCGAACTGGCCGATGCCGCCCCTGATGAACAACCACGGCAATTACATCGTGTCGATGGCGAATGTCTGCCGCTGGCTTGGGACCCAAGCCGAGGAGTTGGGGGTTGAGATTTTCCCCGGCATGGCCTGTTCCGAGGTCGTCTATGGCGACAACGGCGAAGTGCGCGGCGTGGTCGCGGGCGAGTTTGGCCGCAATTCCGATGGCACGCCGGGGCCGTCCTATGAGCCGGGCATGGTGCTGGCCGGGAAATATGTGTTCCTTGGCGAAGGCGTGCGCGGCAGCCTGTCGAAAGAGGTGATCGCCAAGTATGACCTGTCGGCCGGCAAATGCCCGCAGAAGTTCGGCATCGGCATGAAGGAGATCTGGGAGATTGATCCGGCCAAGCACCGTCTTGGCACCGTGACCCACACCATGGGCTGGCCCTTGGGGTCAAATGCGGGCGGCGGGTCCTTCATCTATCACATTGAGAATAATCAGGTTTACGTCGGCTTCGTGGTTCACCTGAACTATGAAAACCCCCACCTCTATCCTTACATGGAATTCCAGCGCTTCAAGCATCACCCGATGGTGGCGGAGCTGTTGAAGGGCGGCAAGCGCGTGGCTTACGGCGCGCGGGCCATCAGCGAGGGCGGCTGGCAGTCCATCCCGAAGATGGTCGCGCCGGGGGTGGCTTTGCTGGGCTGTTCGGCGGGTCTGGTGAACGTGCCGCGCATCAAGGGCAACCACAACGCGATGCTTTCGGGCATAGCCGCGGCTGAGGCCGCCGCCAAGGCGATTGCCGCAGGCTGCGCCAGTGACGAGCTGAATGACTACGAAACCGCCGTTCGGACTGGCCCGATCGGCAAGGACTTGAAAAAGGTCCGCAACGTGAAACCGCTGTGGTCGAAATACGGCCTGATCGCCAGCCTCACGCTGGGCGGGGCGGATATGTGGGCCAATACCTTTGGCCTGACGATCCTTGGCACGCTGAAACATTGCAAGAACGACGCCAAGGCGACCGGTAAGGCCAAGGATTTCGCGCCGATCGACTATCCCAAACCCGATGGCGTTCTGTCCTTTGACCGGCTGACCAACGTCGCCTTCAGCTTTACCAACCACGACGAAGCGCAGCCCGCGCATCTGAAGCTGAAAGACCCCTCGGTCCCGATCATGGTCAACCTGGCAGAATACGCCGAACCCGCGCAGCGCTATTGCCCGGCGGGGGTTTACGAGGTGATTGCCGAAGAGGGCAAAGAGCCGCGGTTCCAGATCAATTTCCAGAACTGCGTGCATTGCAAGACCTGCGATATCAAGGATCCCAGCCAGAACATCACCTGGACGACGCCGATGGGCGGCGGCGGGCCCAACTACCCGAACATGTGATCGGTGGACGGCACAAAACCTGACAAATTGATGCAGGTCGGGGCAACAATGCCCCGGCCCACATTGCCTTTGTTGCGCGGGATGACTAGCTATTTGACAATCCAAGGAGGAACCCTCTTATGCCAATGCCCCTGTCCAAGGCGTCACGCCCCCTGATCGGACCGGTGGTGCTGGCGCTGCTTCTTGGGCTGGCTTGGCCACATGGCCCGGTGCTGGCGCAAGATGCGCCGGTCGAAGCCGGAGGGGATGCCGGGGCGTTTCTGGCCGCCCGCGCGGCCGCTGGCCGGTCGGATCATGCGGCTGCGGCAGACTGGTTTGCCCGCGCGCTTCTAAGCGATCCGAAAAATCCCAGCCTGCTGGAAGGCGCAATTGTCGCCAATATCGGCATCGGGGAACTGGGCCCTGCCGCCAATATGGCGCGCGTGCTGCAAGAGGCCGGGGTCGCCTCGCAGGCCGGCTATCTGGCACTTCTGGTCGAGGCGATCGAGGCCGGGGATTACGAACGCGTCCTTGACATGAGCGCCGAAGGTGCAGGCAAGGGCGCGCTTCTGGATGTGCTGGTCACGGCCTGGGCCCAGGTTGGGCTGGGCCGGATGTCCGAAGCCACAGCAACGCTGGACCAGTTGTCCGACACCCAGGGCATGACGACATTCGGCATGTATCACAAGGCTTTGGCCCTTGCCTCGGCCGGAGATTACAAAGGCGCGGACCGCATCCTTGCCGATCCGGACCGCGGGGCGCTGCACATGCTGCGCCGCGCCGTTCTGGCCTATGCCCGCATCCTGTCGCAGCTGGAACGCAATGGCGATGCGCTAGCGCTCTTGGAGACCAGCTTTACCGGAGAGCCGGACCCCGAACTGGAACAGCTGCGCCGCAGGCTTGCGGCGGGCGAGCCGGTGCCGTTTGACAGCGTGACCAATGCCCGAGAGGGCCTGGCCGAGGTGTTCTACACCGTGGCCATGGCCCTAGGCCAAGAGGGCGATGCCACCCATACGCTGATCTATGCCCGCGCTGCGCAGGCCCTGCGCCCCGATCAGGATGACACCGCGCTGCTGGTTGCCGGCCTTCTGGACGAAGAAGGCCAGTATGATCTGGCCATCGAGGTCTATGCCGCCGTGCCGGCCGAGAGCCCGGCCTTCCACATCGCCGAGATCGGCCGCGCCGAGGCGACACGATCAGCCGGGCGCACCGAGGCGGCGATCGAAATCTTGCAGGGTCTTGCCCGTGCCAAACCCGACCTTCTGGTCGCCCATGTGGCCATTGCCGATGCCTACCGCCGCGATGAGCGCTTTGCCGAGGCGCGTGAGGTCTATACCACCGCCATCGACCTTCTGGGCACCCCGCGCCCAGAGAACTGGGCGCTATTCTTCAGCCGCGGCATCTGCGCCGAACGCCTTGGCGATTTCGAAGGCACCGTGGCCGACATGCGCGAGGCGCTGCGGCTGAACCCCGATCAGCCGCAGGTGCTGAACTATCTTGGCTACAGCTATGTCGACCGGGGCGAAAACCTTGAAGAAGCCCTGTCGATGATCGAACGCGCCGTCGCCCGCGAACCGGGGTCGGGTTACATCATCGACAGTCTGGCCTGGGCCTATTTCCGTCTGGGCCGCTATGAGGAAGCGGTGGAACCGATGGAGCGGGCCTCGCTTCTGGAGCCGGTGGATCCCATCGTCACCGACCATCTGGGCGATGTCTATTGGGCCGTGGGCCGCAAGCGCGAGGCAGAGTTCCAGTGGCACCGCGCGCTGTCTTATGGCCCCGAGGAAAAGGATGCCCTGCGCATCCGCCGCAAGCTGGAGATCGGGCTGGATGCCGTTCTGGCCGAAGAGGGCGCACCGCCCCTTGCCCCGGTTGAGGCCAAGGCCACCCCGTGACACCCAAGACCCAAACCGCGCTGGCGCGCGCCAAGATCAACCTTTCCTTGCATGTCATCGGCCAGAGGGCAGATGGTTATCACCTGCTTGACAGTCTGGTGGTCTTTGCCGATCTGGGCGATCTGATCACCTGCACAGCCGATGAAGGGCTGTCGCTGCGGCTGACGGGGGCGGAAAGCGCCGGGCTGACGGCGGCCGAGGACAATCTTGTCCTGCGCGCCGCGCGGGCCTTTGAACGGCCTGAGGGGGCCGCGATCACGCTGGACAAACGGCTGCCTGTCGCTTCGGGCATCGGCGGGGGGTCTGCCGATGCAGCCGCCACGCTGGTGGCCTTGTCGCGCCTGTGGGGCCAGCCTTTGCCGGATGCCGAACGGGTTGTGGCATTGGGAGCCGATGTGCCGGTCTGCCTTGCCGGGCATGGCGCGCGGATGCAAGGGGTGGGCGAGCGGGTAAGCCCACTGCCCCAAGCCCTGCCGCCCGCACAACTGGTGCTGGTCAACCCCCGCGTTTATGTCTCGACCCCGGCGGTATTCAAGGGACTTACGCGCAAGGACAATGCACCAATGCCCGATGCCCTGCCGCGCCTTGCCAGCCTGGCCGATCTGGCTGGCTTTCTGGCCCTTCAGCGCAATGACCTGGAAGCCCCCGCCCTTGGGGCCGAGCCTGTTATCGGGCAGGCCAAGGCGGCGCTTGCGGCGCAGCCGGGCTGCCATCTGGCGCGGATGTCGGGATCGGGGGCCACCTGCTTTGGCCTTTTTGCCGATGCTGGAACGGCCGAAGCGGCGGCAAAGGCCATTCGCACAGCCCGTCCGACGTGGTGGGTTCAAGCCGCGCCGATGGTCGTCTGATCAGACGATGCGCGCCACCACATACGCGGTCAGGTCGTCAAGCATCTGGCGCAGCGGATGGTCTGGCAACTTCACCAGCGCCGCACGCCCGATCGCGGCCCATTTCAAAGCCTCGGCCCGCGCGGCCTCAAGCGCACCATGGCGGTGCATGATGGCCAGCGCCTGATCGAGATCGCCGTCGCGCTGGTCGCCCTTCTCGATCACCCGGACCCAGAAGGCTCGCTCTTCGGCATCAGCCTTGGCCACCGCCTTGATGAGCGGCAAGGTCAGCTTGCGTTCGCGGAAGTCATCGCCGGTATTCTTGCCGATCGCCGTCGAGGTGCCGGTGTAATCCAGAAGGTCATCGGCAATCTGAAAGGCGATGCCCAGGGCATCGCCATAGGTGAACAGGGCTTGCACCACGGGTTCGGCCGCACCGGCCACCACAGCGCCCACCTCAGTCGCCGCCGAAAACAGCGCCGCCGTCTTGCCGCGCACCACCTTCAGATAGATGTCTTCGGTCGTCGCCAGATCCTGCGCCGCGGTCAACTGCAACACCTCACCCTCGGCAATCGTGGCCGAGGCATTGGCCAAAATCCCCAAGACACGGATCTGGCCAGGCTCGGTCATCAACTGAAAGGCGCGGGCAAAAAGGTAATCGCCCACCAGAACCGACGACTTATTGTCCCACAAAAGGTTTGCCGTCGGCCGCCCACGGCGCTGAGCGCTTTCGTCCACAACGTCATCGTGCAGCAGGGTGGCGGTGTGAATGAACTCTACCGCTGCGGCCAGATGCACATGATAGGGCCCGTCATAGCCGCACAGCCGCGCAGCCGCCAAGGTCAGCATCGGGCGCAGCCGCTTGCCACCCGCCTCGATCAGGTGGGCGGTCACTTGCGGGATGCGGGGGGCATGTTCCGAGGCCATCCGCTCACGGATCAGCAGATTGACCGCCGCCATATCCGCCGCCAGATGATCGGCCAGCCGGTCCTGCGGTTTTTGAACGTAAGCCAAGGACATCCCCATTCGTCTCGACTTTCCGCTTCACAGCCGCGAAACTGGGGCCATGAAACTCTTGCTTCAGACAACCGACCCGACCGTGATCGCCTTTGCCCAAGCCCTTCTTGAGGGCGAGGATATAGACAGCTTTGTGCTGGACGTCCACATGAGCGTGTTTGAAGGCAGCCTTGGCATCCTGCCGCGCCGGTTGATGGTGCGTGAGCGCGATTGGGAAGAGGCGCGGTCGGTCATCCGGGCAAATGGCATCGACGAAGGCTATGATGCAAAGCCCTGATTTCCCTGAGGACGCGCTGTCGCGCGATGCCTTCCTGTGCGGGCGGCTGCATCTGTGGCAGCCGAAAAAGGGCTATCGCGCCGCGACAGATCCGGTCCTTCTGGCCGCCGCCTGCCCCGCACGCCCCGGTGAGCGGGTGCTGGATCTGGGCTGCGGCGCAGGAGCGGCGGCGCTTTGTCTGGCCACGCGGGTGCCGGATCTGGAGCTTGCCGGGTTGGAGGTGCAGCCAGCCTACGCCACGCTGGCGCGGCGCAACGCGGCCGAGAACGGCTTTGCCATGCAGGTCGAAACCGGCGATCTTGCCCAAATGCCCGCAGCTTTGCGCCGCGATTTCGACCATGTCATCGCGAACCCGCCCTATTACCCCGCAGGCGGCACGCCTTCTCCGACTGCCTCCCGCGCGGCAGCGCTGCAGGTTGAAACCCCCTTGGGCGATTGGGTGGCCGCCGCCGCACGCCGCCTGGCCCCCGGCGGCTGGCTGACGCTCATCTACGGGGCCGACGGGCTGCCTGAGGTGCTTGCCGCGATGGGGACCAAGCTCGGCTCGGCCTCAGTCCTGCCCCTGCAACCGCGCGAAGGGCGCGCGGCGCTTCGCATCCTGTTGCGCGCGCGAAAAGGCGGCAAGGGCGCGTTCCGGCTTTTGACGCCCTTGGTCCTGCATCAGGGCGCGGCCCATGATGGTGATCGCGAAAGCTATACCCCCCGCGCCCACGCCGTGCTGCGCAGCGGCGAAAGCCTGTCGGCGGAATTCAGCGGAATTTGACCATATGCCGAAGAGTCTTCCGTGAAGACTTCGTGACACGAACCCCTGATTCGTGCTGCACTGGCCTTGTCGGAACCATCATCAGGAGGATTTCCATGAGCGTCGCTTCCCATATCGCCGAACTGAAGAAGAAGCACGAGAACCTGGCAGAGATGGTGGAAAAAGCGCAACGCGCGCCGGGGTCGAGTGACCTACAGATTGCGGAATGGAAAAAGCAGAAGCTGAAGATCAAGGAAGAGATCAGCCGCCTGTCGCAGGCATGATCATGCGGGCGTGACCCGTCATTTCAGGCTGGCGCGGGCGGCCAGTGCCGCCCCGCCGGTGATGAGAAGGGCCGCCAGCACAAGAACCGGGCTGGCATCTGCCAATCCCGCGGCAATCAGTGCCAAGGTGGACAAAAGCGGTGCGGCATAGGACGCAACGCCCAAAAGCTGGATGTCGCCGCGCTTCATGCCGATGTCCCAGGTAAAGAACGCGGCCCCCACCGGGCCAAGGCCAAGCCCGATCACCGAAAGCCAGCCCAAGCCGCCCTCGGGCCAGGCCGTGACCTCCCAGATCAGATGCGCCGGAACCGAAAGGGCGGCGGTCATCAGGCAATAGACCACAACCGATTCTGTCGGAACATCGCCCAGGCGGCGAGAAAGAACCGAATAGGCAGCCCAGGTCAGCGCACAGAGAAAGGCCAGCCCCAGCCCAAGGATCGGAACCGCCCCGGCACTTCCACCCCGTCCCATAAGGATGAACCCTGCCCCGGCAAAGGCCGCCAGCGCGCCAATCACATGCAAGGCCCGGAGCCTTTCGCCCGGCAAGAGGCCAGAGAGCAGCACGATGAACAGTGGCCAGAGATAGGCAATCAGCCCGGTTTCCGCAAAAGGCGCGATGCGGAACGCCGTGAAATACAACGCGTGATAGCCAAAAAGGCCCAGCGTTCCAAACGCGTAAACCTTCCACGAGACCTGTCGCAGCACGCCAAAGCCCGCGCCGAACGCGATCCAGACAAGCCCGATCGCGCCACCGATCCCAAAGCACAGCGCGTTCAGCAGAAAGGGCGGAACCGGGGCGGATCCGATGGTCATCAGCGCCAGAAGCGCCCACATCAGGATTGCCGTGAACCCGATGGTCGTTGCCTTTTGCCGTGTCATTCCTGCCCCCGCCTTGCTGCCAGCGTTACGGGCAGCCCGGCGCAATCGCAAGGGTGGCCATGAAAAAGCCCGGCCAAACGGGCCGGGCTTTCGAAAGGTCTGCGCTTTCAGACGTTCTGGTCTTGCTCAGACAAAGAACTGTCCGCCATTGGCCGAAATCGTCGCGCCGGTGATGAAGCCCGCATCATCGGCGGCCAGGAAGGTGACGCAGCGCGCGATCTCTTCCGGCTCGCCCAGACGGCCCACCGGAATCAGCGGGATGATGCGCTCGTTCAGCACCTTTTCATCAATCGCCCGAACCATTTCCGTGCCGATATAGCCGGGGCAAATGGCGTTCACGGTAATGCCCGCGCGTGCGCCTTCCTGCGCCAAGGCCTTGGTAAAGCCCAGATCACCTGATTTGGCAGCCGAATAGTTCGCTTGGCCCGCCTGGCCCTTCTGCCCGTTGATCGAGGAGATGTTGATGACGCGGCCGAACTTGCGGTCGCGCATGCCCGACCACAGCGGATGGGTCATGTTGAAAAGACCGGTCAGGTTGGTGTCGATGACTTCCTTCCACTGGCCGGGGGTCATCTTGTGGAACATGGCGTCGCGGGTGATGCCGGCGTTGTTTACCAGCACATCCACCGGGCCAAGATCGGCCTCGACCTTGGCAATGCCGGCCACGCAGGCATCGTAATCGGCGACCGACCATTTGTAGGTGGGCATCCCGGTTTCCTTGGTGAACGCGGCGGATGCCTCGTCATTGCCCGCATAATTTGCGGCCACCTTGTAGCCTGCCGCCTTCAACGCGACAGAAATCGCCGCGCCAATGCCGCGCGACCCGCCCGTGACCAATGCTACCCGTGCCATGATTTCTCCTCTTAGGTATGCCAGCGTATGCCCTTGAAATCCTGTTACCGAAATGAAGAAGGACGCGCAACTTTATTGCGCGTCCCTTTTGCATATGCGGCGAAATTTCGCGGTTGCAGCGGGTTTTTACCGCTCTAGCGTCAGGGCAACCCCCATGCCACCACCGATGCACAGGGTCGCCAGACCCTTTTTCGCATTCCGGCGGCCCATTTCATGGATCAAGGTATTGAGGATGCGGCAGCCCGAAGCGCCGATCGGGTGACCAATGGCGATGGCACCGCCATTGACGTTCACGATGGCCGGATCCCAACCCATGTCCTTGTTCACGGCGCAAGCCTGGGCGGCAAAGGCCTCATTCGCCTCGACCAGATCCAGATCGCCCACTTTCCAGCCGGCCTTGTCCAGCGCCTTGCGGCTGGCATGGATCGGGCCGACGCCCATGATCGACGGGTCAAGCCCGGCGGTGGCATAAGAGGCAATCCGTGCGAGAACCTTCAGCCCGCGCTTTTCGGCCTCTTTATCGGTCATCAGAAGAACCGCCGCCGCGCCATCATTGATGCCGCTGGCATTGCCTGCGGTGACCGAGCCGTGCTTGGTGAAGGCGGGGCGCAGTTTCTGCATGCTGTCCAGAGTGGCGCCGTGACGGATGTATTCATCGGCATCGACCACCACGTCGCCCTTGCGGGTTTTCACGGTGAAGGCGATGATCTCATCCTTGAACTTGCCAGCCTTCTGGGCCGCCTCGGCCTTGTTCTGGCTGGCCAGGGCGAATTCATCCTGCATGTCGCGCGAAATCTGCCACTGGTTTGCGACATTCTCGGCGGTCTGGCCCATGTGATAGCCGTTGAAGGCATCCCACAGACCGTCCATGATCATCGAATCGATGAAGTTCAGATCGCCCATCTTCTGGCCCGCACGCAGATGCGCGACATGGGGCGACAGCGACATGTTTTCCTGCCCACCGGCGATGACGATCTTCGCGTCACCCAGGGTGACATGCTGCGCCCCCAGGGCAACCGCCCGCAGACCCGAGCCGCAAACCTGGTTGATGCCCCAGGCGCTGGCTTCCTTGGCCAGACCGGCGCGGATGGCGGCCTGACGGGCGGGGTTCTGGCCCTGACCGGCGGTCAGCACCTGGCCCAGAATGGTTTCCTCGACCTCGGCCTTGTCGATGCCGGCGCGGGCAACGACGCCTTCGATCACGGCTGCACCCAGTTCATGCGCCGGGGTCGCCGCGAAAGAACCGTTGAAACTGCCCACTGCGGTCCGACCCGCTGCAACGATTACCACATTGGTCATGAACTTCCCCTCCATTCGCCCAGCGACGGGATGCCGCTTTGCAGCATGGCTAGGCAAAGCGACATGCAAAAGCAAGCATGCTTGCACGCCAAGGTGACGCAGCGGCGGTTTCAGGCGCGTTTGCGAAGCGCCTGCGATGCGCGCTCAACCGGGCGCGGGCCGAAATCCGGCTTCAGCGTCGCGGCGCCGAACAGATGGCCTTGCAGACAATCCACCCCGATGTTCATCAGGAACTGCGCCTCTTCGGGGGTTTCCACCGCCCCTGCCACGGTGAACATGTGGCAATGTCGACCAATCGACAAAAGCGCCGCCGTCAGCGCGGCATTGTCCGGATCGCGATGGATGTTGCGAATGAACTGGCCATCAATCTTGAGGATATCAAAGAAGAAATCCTTGAAGTAACGGATGGCGGTATAGCCCGAACCAAAGTCATCCAACGCAAAGGCCACCCCCTCGGCCTGCAGGCCCTGCATGAAGGCGATCACCAGTTCCGGCACCATCTTGGCCGAACTTTCGGTGATTTCCAGGATCAGCCGTTCGCCCCCCGTGGGATCGGCAGCCAGCCCCTTTTTCAGCACCCGCATCCAGCGCGGATAGCCGATGGAGCGCGCCGACATGTTGATGGCGATCCGCGTGGCGGGATGCCGCACCAGGGCGCCAAGACCAAGTTCCAGCGCGATGCAGTCAATCTCACGCCCGATTTCGGTGCTTTCAACGGCCCCGATGAAATCCTTGGCCGGGATCACAAGACCGTTCGGGTCCAGCACCCGAATCAGCCCTTCATGAAAGGCGACCCGGTCCGGTTCGCGCGCCAGAACCACCGGCTGATAGGCCAGGCGCATGCGCCGGGCGTCGATGGCGGCCCGCACCATCGCCATGGTGTCACGGTCCTGCTGCGAGATCATCACCCCCAGCGGACTGGCAAGCCCCGCACTGGCATCGATCAACGGTTTGCGCTGGTTCGCCTGCATATCGCCCCCCGGATAGAGCGCCACCCTGTCGCCACAGCGGTAAAGACCGCGTAAAAGAGCGCAGTTGTCTCAAATGCGCATCGTTTCCGGAGCCGCCATGCCTGACCCTCACCGCTGCCCCTGGTGCGGAGCCGATCCGCTTTATGTCGCCTATCATGACAGCGAATGGGGCGTGCCCGAACATGACCCGCGTGCGCTGTGGGAGTGCCTGATGCTTGAGGCGTTTCAGGCCGGGCTGTCGTGGATCACTATCTTGCGGCGGCGCGAGACCTTCCGGGCGGCGTTTCAGGGCTTTGATCCGGCGGTGATCGCGACCTGGGGCGAGCGAGAGGTGCTGCGGCTAATGCAAGACCCCGGCATCATTCGCCACCGCGGCAAGATCGAGGCGACCATTCGCGGCGCGCAGGCCTTTTTGCGGATCGAAGCGCGGGAGGGGTTTTCGAACTTCATCTGGAAACATGTGGACCACCGGCCCATCGTGACCAACCTGCCCGACATGGCCTCGGCAGAGGCGCAGACGGCGCAATCACAGGCGCTGGCGAAGGCGTTGAAGAAAGAGGGTTTCACTTTTTGCGGGCCGACGATCACCTATGCCTTCATGTAGGCAGTGGGCATGGTGAATGACCATCTGGTGACCTGCTTCCGCCACCCGATGCGCCAATGAAAAAGGCCCCGGAAAACCGGGGCCTGTTTCAAACCTGTCAGCCAGATCAGGCCAGAGCGGCCTTGGCTTGCGCGGCGATGGCGTTGAACGCCTCGGGCTCGTGCACGGCCAGATCGGCCAGAACCTTGCGGTCCACCACGATGCCGGCCTTGTTCAGACCGTCGATCAGACGCGAGTAGGTCATTTCCAGATCGAACAGACGCACGGCGGCGTTGATACGCTGGATCCACAGGGCGCGGAACTGACGCTTGCGGGCCTTGCGGTCGCGGGTCGCGTACTGGTTGGCCTTGTCGACGGCCTGCGTTGCGGTGCGGAAGTTGGTAGAACGGGCGGCGTAATAGCCCGACGCCGCCTTGATCACCTTGCGGTGGCGGGTGTGGGTAACCTTGCCGGATTTGACGCGGGACATGTCTCAGGCCTCCTTAGCGGTTATACGGCATGTATTTCTTGACGATCTTCTCGTCGGCATCGCACAGGACCATGGTCCCCGATGCGTCACGAATGAATTTCGTCGAGCGCTTGATCATGCCGTGGCGCTTGCCGGCCACACCTGCCTTCACATGGCCATTGGCCGTGAAGGAGAACCGCTTTTTCGCAGCGGATTTCGTCTTCATCTTGGGCATTTCCATCTCCATGGTTACAGGCGCGACTCGGCATGCCACATTGGCCGGCCCCGCAGGGTATTGAAGCCGCCCTCATAGGGGGGCTTTGCGAAAGGTGCAAGGGTTCAGTTGATAAACCGCCTGATCACCGAAAACACCACCTCGGGAATTTCGGCAAAGGTATAGCCCGAAGGCTTTTGCGACAGGGCCACTACCAACAGAACGCCGCCGATCAGCACCATGATCGCCGCAGCCCTGGGCGGGCGACTTTCGGAAAAAGCCGACAAGAGCGAGGGGATGGCAAGGACCGAGATGGCAAGACCCATAACAAGCATCAGATCGGTATCCATCGCCTGCCCCCATTCACTGATCACGAGATCAGTTATTCAGGATCGACCTTTGAAATCAACCGCTCATCGCAAGGCGCCACACGCAGGATATTCGTCGTGCCCTTGACGTTGAAAGGCACACCGGCGGTGACGACGATCATGTCTTCTTCACCGGCAAAGGCATCGGCGCGGGCCGCCTTGACGGCCGAAATCACCGCGCCCTTGAAGCGTTCCTGCGGCTCGGTGATCACGCAATGCGCGCCCCAGGTCAGGGCGAGACGCCGCGCGGTCGACATCAAGGGCGTCAGCGCGATGATCGGCACACGCGGCCGTTCGCGGGCCACAAGACTTGCGGTCTGCCCCGATTGTGAGAAACAGGCAATCGCCTTGATGTTCGTGGCCTCGGCAATCTCGCGGGCGGCGGCCACGATGCCATCGGCGATGGTCTCGCGCCGCACAACGCGGGAAGCCTCGATCACCTGCCGATAGGTCGGGTCCTTTTCAACCGACAAGGCAACATTGTGCATCGTAGTCACTGCTTCGACCGGGTATTTGCCAGCCGCCGACTCGGCCGAAAGCATGACGGCATCGGCGCCTTCATAAATGGCGGTGGCCACGTCGGAAACCTCAGCGCGGGTCGGAACCGGGCTTTCGATCATGGATTCCAGCATCTGCGTGGCCACGATCACCGGCTTGGCCGCCGCGCGCGCGCCGCGCACCAGCCGCTTCTGGATCGGCGGCACCGAGGTGACGGGCAGTTCCACACCCAGATCGCCGCGCGCCACCATGATGCCGTCCGACACCTGCAAGATGGCGTCATAGGCCTTTACCGCCGCCGGTTTCTCGACCTTCGACAGGATCGCCGCGCGGCCCTTGGCCAGGCTGCGCGCCTCGATCACATCCTCGGGACGCTGCACGAAAGACAGCGCCAACCAGTCCACGCCCAGCGCGCAGGCAAATTCCAGATCGCCCCGGTCCTTTTCCGACAGCGCCGCCAAGGGCAACAGCACGTCAGGCACATTCACGCCCTTGCGGTTGGAAATCGTGCCGCCGACGGTCACGGTGCAATTCGCGAAATCCTTGCCGCAGTCATCGACCAAAAGGCGGATCTTGCCGTCATTGACCAAAAGGCTGGAGCCGGGTTCAAGCGCGGCAAAAATCTCGGGGTGCGGCAGCTGCACGCGGGTCGCATCCCCCGGCGTGGCGGCAAGGTCCATGCGGAACTTGGCGCCTTCGACCAGCTCTTCCTCGCCCTTGGCAAAGGTGCCGACGCGCAGTTTCGGGCCCTGAAGATCGGCCAAAATCCCGATGGGGCGGCCCAGATCAGCCTCGACCTTGCGGATGATTTCGTGGCGGGCCTGAATGTCGGCATGGGTGCCATGGCTCATGTTCAGGCGAAACACGTCTGCGCCGGCCTCGAACAGGGCGCGGATGGTGGCATAGTCGCTTGAGGCCGGGCCGAGAGTGGCAACGATCTTTACACTACGCAGGCGTCTCATGGCGGCCTTGTCCTTTTGGTCTGTGCGGACGGTTCTGCGCCGACCCGCGGGTTTACCGAGGCATATGCCCATGGCACGCATGAGGCAAGCCGTTAGCGCTAGCTTTTTGCTTGCCCTGTTGCATGATCGGGCGTTTTCCGGTCGAAGGCTAGGCGGGATCGGTAAAGACAGGGTGACAGCCGTGCAGGAGGCCTATCAGATCATTGGAGAGGATCGGCCGGGGCGCTGGCTGGTGACCTGCGATCATGCCTCAAGCCGGGTGCCGGATTGGGTTGGTGGGGGGTCTTTGGGAATCGCGCCTGCCGATATGGCCCGTCACATCGCCTGGGATGTGGGGGCGGCGGGGGTGACGCGGGCCTTGGCCATGGCCTTGGACAGCCCCGCCATCCTGTCGGATTTCTCGCGGCTGGTGATTGATCCCAACCGGGGCGAAGATGATCCGACCTTGGTGATGCGGCTTTATGACGGCACGGTCATTCCGGCGAACCGGGCGATTGATGCGACAGGGGTGGACGAGCGGCTGGAGCGCTTGTATCGCCCCTATCATGCGGCCTATGCCCGGCTGGCGGCGCGGCGGGCCGATACAGTGATCATCGCAGTCCATTCCTTTACCCCCTGCCTGAAGGGCCGCGCCCCCCGCCCCTGGCATATCGGCGTATTGCATTCGCATCTGGACACGCGGTTTTCCCTGCCCCTGATCGCGCGGCTGCGGGCGGAGGCGGATCTGTGCGTCGGAGACAATGAGCCCTATTCGGGCCACCTGCCTGGCGATGCGATTGACCGCCATGCGCTGGGGCCGGGGCGGCACAACACGCTGATTGAAATCAGGAATGACCTGATCGCCACCGAGGCGCAGCAGCAGGCCTGGGCCGCGCGGCTGGCCCCGATCTTGGCTGAGGTTCTTGCAGGGCTATAGGGTGGGGCTTTAGACCGCCGCCTTGCGCATTTCGTCCAGATAGATCTCGCGCAGGCGGGCCACGACATGGCCCGGCTTGCCTGTGCCAACCGCTTTGCCGTCGACTTCGACGACCGGCATGACAAAAGCGCTGGCGCTGGAGATGAACGCCTCATCCGCCGCTTGCGCCTCGGCGATGGTGAAGGGGCGTTCTTCCACTTCCATCTGCGCCTCAACCGCAAACCGCAAGACGGCGGCGCGGGTGATGCCGTGCAGGATGTCGTGCGACAGTTGGCGGGTGATGATGCGATTGCCCTTGACGATATAGGTGTTGTTCGAGGTGCCCTCGGTCACCACGCCGTCCTCGACAAACCATGAATCATCCACGCCCGCCTTCTTGGCGGCCATCTTGCCCATCGACGGGTAAAGCAGCTGCACCGTCTTGATATCGCGGCGGCCCCAGCGGATGTCGGGGATGGAAATCACCTTCCATCCGGTTTTCGCCGCCGGATTGTCGGCAAGGCCCGGCTTTGACTGGGTGAAGAGCACCACCGTCGGCTCGGTCTCTGGCCCAGGATAGGCGAAATCACGGTCGCCCGGATTGCCGCGGGTGACTTGCAGATAGATCATGCCGTCGACAATGCCATTGCGCGCCACCATCTGACGGTGGATTTCCAGCCATTCGGCCTCGGTATGGGGGTTCTTCATCTCCAACTCACCCAAGGACCGGGCCAGACGGACGCAATGGCCCTGAAAGTCGATCAGCTTGCCATCCAGCACCGAGGTCACCTCATAGACCCCATCGGCCATAAGGAACCCCCGGTCAAAGACCGATACCTTGGCCTCATGCTCGGGCAGATAGTCGCCATTCAGGTATACGGTGCGGGTCATGGTCTATCCCCATAGCTGCGGGTCGGAAGGATGCACGCCTTGCGCGTCATAGCGCAGCGGATGCGGGCGGTCTTCCCGCAGAAGCAGCGGGCCGTCAAGGTCTGAAACCTCGGCCGATTGTGCGACCAGAACCGCAGGGGCCGTGGCAAGGGACGATCCGACCATGCAGCCGACCATCAACCCGAACCCCAGATGCGCCGCCGCGTCGCGGGTGCGCAGCGCCTCGGTCAGCCCGCCGGTCTTGTCCAGTTTCAGGTTCACCATGTCATATTTGCCCTGCAGCGCGAGCAGGCTGGCCGCATCGAAACAGCTTTCATCGGCACAAACAGGCAGGGGCCGGGCAATCTCGGCCAACATGTCATCGGCGCCCGCAGGCAGGGGCTGCTCCACCAAGGCCACGCCCAATCGCACCAGATGCGGAGCAAGGTCGGCGTAAACCTCGGGCGTCCAGCCTTCGTTGGCGTCGATGATGATTTTCGCATCCGGAGCGCCCGCCCGCACCGCCTCTAGCCTTGGCATGTCATCGGGCGTGCCAAGCTTGATCTTCAAAACCGGCCGATGGGCGTGCTCTGCGGCCATCGCCCGCATCGCATCAGGCGTATCCAGCGACAGGGTATAGGTCACTTCTTTCGGCCCCGGCTCAGGCAGCCCAGCCAATTGCCAAACCCGCTTGCCCGCCGCCTTTGCCTCCCAGTCCCACAGCGCGCAATCCACCGCATTGCGGGCTGCACCGGGGGGCAGCGCGGATTGCAGGTCGGCCCGTGAAATGCCCTCGGGCAGGCTGTTGATCTGCGCCGTTACCGAGTCCAGCGTTTCGCCATAGCGGGCATAGGGCACACATTCGCCCCAACCGGTGATGCCCCCGCGCGTGATGCGCACCGTCAGCACATAGGCATGGGTCTTTGACCCCCGCGAGATGGTAAAGGTCTGGGCAAGGGCGAATACGTCACGACTGACGCTGATCATCTCAGAAAATCACAAAAGTTGGCCAAAGATCTTTGGACTTGGCCGCGACCAGCAGATTTGCAATCGGGATCAGGCCCAGAAAAACGAACGCATCCTGCATGTTGGCCCGCAGGCTGGTAACTCGAAAGGTGACCTCAGGCGACGTCTTGAACAAGGCCAACTTGGGAACCATCCGAGGCACTCGTGCGGCATAGTCCTCATAGGCCTTGTCGAACTGCGCGCGCAGGTATCCTTCCTCCTTTGACGCTGTCACAGACAGGATCGCGAAGAAAACCAACGTTAGCACCACCGTCAGCACCAATGAACCCAGCATCAGACCGAACCCGGCTACGCCGATTGTTGAAAAGGTATATAGAGGGTGGCGCATGATCGAGTAGGGGCCATCTTGAAACACATGGCTGTTCTTTCGACCGCCAATATAAAGTACAGCCCAGAAACGTCCAAGCACGGCGATGACTGTCAGGAGGATACCGACAACCTCCATAGGCTCGTACAGCCAGGGATCGTCAATCCAGACAGGGCGGGAAAACAGGATCAGAGGCAGGCACAAGATGAATAAAATCCGCAACGTCGCGATGCGAAGCCTCTGGTTCACCGGCGCTTTGGTGCCGCTCGCTTCTGGCATCAGGTGCGCTCCTCGCCGCTCGCCATCGGGAAATTACGGTCAGGACCTATAAATCTGCTTGAGCGAGGGCTCGCGGCGTGATTCATACTCCCAAAGTGGGGAGGGATCATGAGCGATTTGTACTGGCTGTCCGAGGTGCAGGTTGA
>VGDH01000015.1 GCA_016869835.1 Alphaproteobacteria bacterium | reverse complement strand
AAATTGTCGAGGCGCTGCCGCAGATCGGCGGGCAGTTCCGGTTGGCGGGGATGCAGCCGCGTCGGGCGCAGATCCTGGATCTGATGGAGTGGTATGAGCGGCAGTTTGACAAGCTGGGCGTGAGCTTGCGGCTGAACACCTTTCTGGAGGAGGCCGAGATTGCTGCCCATCCGGCGGATGTGGTGATCTTGGCAACGGGGTCCTTGCCCGATGAGACGGGGTTCCAGCGCTGGCAGCCGCATTTGGCCGGCCTGCCCGGAATTGATCTGGGCGGGGTCTGGTCGCCCGAGGCGGCGATGCGGCGCGAGGCGCGGCTGGGCGATGCAGTGGTCTTGTATGACGAGGGGTCAAACTGGCGCGGGGTGGGCACGGCCTGGACCTTGGCCGAACGTGGGCATCAGGTGGTGATTGTCACGCCCGAGCCCTTTGTCGGCAAGGAGATTGCCCGCACCGCCGCCGATGGCGCGGCGCGGCGGCGGTTGGCGCAACTGGGGGTGCGGTTCCTGACCGAACATTGCCTGACGCGGTGGCATGGCAATGGGGTGACGGTGAAGAACATGCTGACGGGGCAGGAAGAGACGCTGCCCGCCAGCGGTCTGGTGATGGCCACGACCAACCGCAGCTTCGACCCTTGGCCTGAGGGGTTTGCGGGCAAGACCACGCACCGGATTGGCGATTGCGCGGCGCCCCGGTTGGCGGCCTATGCCTTTCATGAGGGGCGCAAGGTGGCGCTGGGGCTTTGATGCCCGCGAGGAGGGACCAACGGGACCGAGGAGCATCGCTCATCGAGCGCGTGCCGCACACTCTTCGCGGGCCTTACCCCGCCCGCGCGAAGCTGGCGCTTTGCGCCAGAAACGACGCCGCGCCGTAGCGGGGGCTTGCCGCGGGGTTTTGCAACAGGATGCCGGGGGCAAGCTGTTCATATTGCTCGGCAAAGGAAATCACCTTGTCCGATGACGCCCGGCGCTGAAAGTGATGCGGCCGCAGTTCGTTCGGATGGGAGAGCCCCGCCGCGGCGACCAGTTCGGACAGGGCGTGCAGCGTGTTGTGGTGGAAATTCTTCACCCGCTCGGCCTTGTCCGTGACCACCAGCGCGCGCTGGCGCAGTGGGTCTTGGGTGGCCACCCCTGTGGGGCATTCCCCGGTGTGGCAGGACTGCGCCTGAATACAGCCCACCGCAAACATGAACCCCCGCGCCGCGTTGCACCAATCGGCCCCCAGCGCCATGACACGTGCCATGTCAAAGGCCGAGGTGATCTTGCCCGAGGCCCCAGTTTCACCCGGTCGCGCAGGCCTGCGCTGATCAGCGCGTTATGGGCAAAGGACAGCCCGTCGCGCAGGGGCATGCCGATATGGTCCATGAATTCCAAGAGTGCCGCCCCCGTGCCGCCCTCTTTCCCGTCGATCACGATGAAATCGGGGGTGATGCCAGATTCCACCATCGCCTTGCAGAGCGCCATGAACTCCCATTCATGGCCGATGCAGAGCTTGAAGCCGGTAGGCTTGCCGCCCGACAACTCCCGCAAGCGGGCGATGAACTGCATCAATTCGATCGGCGTGGAAAAAGCCGAATGGCGGGCGGGGGAGGCGCAATCCTACCCCATGGGCACGCCGCGAATGGCGGCGATTTCTTCTGTCACCTTGGCCGCCGGCAGCACGCCACCATGGCCCGGTTTCGCCCCTTGGCTCAGCTTCACCTCGATCATCTTGATCTGCGGATCGGCGGCGTTTTCGGCAAACTTGCCCGGATCAAACCCGCCATCCGCCGCGCGGCAGCCGAAATAGCCCGAGCCGATTTCCCAGACCAGATCGCCGCCATGTTCGCGGTGATAGGGCGACACCCCACCCTCGCCCGTATCATGGAAGAACCCGCCCGCCTGCGCGCCCTTGTTCAAGGATCAGATCGCATTGGCCGAAAGCGCCCCGTAACTCATGGCGGAAATGTTCAGAAGGCTGGCCGAATAGCGGCCGACCTGCACGCGCATCTGGTCAACGGGCAGGGGGGCGGTGGGGGCAAGGGAATGGTGCAGCCATTCGTATTGCTCTTGGTAGACATCGAACATCGTGCCGAAGGGGCGCTTGTCGAGTTCCTTCTTTGCGCGCTGATAGACGATGGCGCGTTTGTCGCGCGGGAAGGGCGCGCCGTCTTTTTCGCCTTCGAAGAAGTATTGCCGCATTTCGGGCCGGATGGATTCGAGGAGGAACCGCAGATGCGCCGCGATGGGGTAGTTTCGCAGAACCGCGTGGCGGGTTTGCGTGATGTCGCGCAGGCCAAGGGCCGTTAGCATGGCGAAGCCCACGAAAGCGCAGGTGAAGAAGAAGGCCCAGGCGGGCCAGACAATCGCCGCCCCCAGCGAGGCCAGGGCCAGCAGCGCGGACAGGGTCAGCGGAAGAAAGCGGAATTGCAGTAGCAGGCGCATGGGCGCTCCTTTCACCGGCATCAGACAGCACGGAGATTGCAGCAAGGTTAATGCGCGAGATAGTCAGAACGGGCAGGGGGCGGAAAATTCCACCATGTCGCCGGTGCCGGGGTGACGCAGCGCCAGGGTTTCGGCGTGCAGCATCAGCCGGGGATGGGCGCGCGCCGTGCCGGTGGCATAGATCGGGTCGCCCAGGATCGGGTGGCCAAGGGCCAGCATATGGACGCGCAGCTGGTGGCTGCGGCCGGTCTTTGGCCACATCCTGACGCGGGTTTCGCCGGGGGCGCGGCCAATCACCTGCCAATCGGTCTGTGCGGGCCGTCCGTGTTCATGGCTGACCATCTGGCGCGGGCGGTTCGGCCAATCGGCGGCCAAGGGCAGGTCGATATGGCCGCTTTCGCCCGCGACCTCTCCCGCCACCCGCGCGACGTAAGATTTCTGCGCCCGGCGCTGTTCGAATTCCTGCCCCAGAAACCCTTGGGCCTTCTTGGTCTTGGCAAAGATCATCACGCCCGAAGTGTCGCAATCCAGCCGATGCACCAGAAGGGTGTTCCACTGGGCGGCCTGAAGGCGCGAGACCAGACAATCCGACCGACCTTCCAGTTTGCCCGGCACCGACAACAGCCCTGCCGGTTTGTTCGCCACAAGGATCAGATCATCCTGAAAGAGGATGTCCAGGGGCACATCGGGCGGGTTGTAGTCGAAGTCCGGGATCATGCGATCTGGTGGCCTGCGGCCTTCAGCGCCTTGGCCAGATGGGCGATATGGGCCGGGCCGACCTCGCAACAGCCGCCGACGATGGTGGCCCCCATCTCGACCCAGCGCAGGGCGAAGGCGGTGTATTTCTCGGGCGTCAGGTCATGGCGGGCGCAATAATCGGGCGCGTCATGGGTGTCGGGCAGCGGCAGGCTGGAGATTTCCGAAAACCCGTTGGCATAGGCGCCAAAGGGCCGCCCCATGCCGCGCAAGACGGCCATTGCGGCCTCCATCGCCTCGGGCATGGAGCAATTGGCCAGAACGGCGGCGGTGGGATGGCCGGCGATCACATCGGCCAGACCGGCCAGCGGCTCGCCCGACCGCAGCTTGGTGCCGTCGCGGTCATGTACCGAGACCGAAAGCCACACCGGCTTGCCCGCCGCCTGCGCGCCCGCCAGCGCACCGAGGCAAAGGTCCAGCGAGGACATGGTTTCGCACAGGATCACATCGACATGGGGCGCCATGAGGGCAGCCTTTTCGGCATAAAGCGCGGTGGAGACCTCAACGGCTGGCGTCAGGTCAGGCCGATAGCTTTCGCCCAAAGGCCCCATGGAGCCTGCAATGAGGCCACGCCCCGCCTCGGCCCGCGCCTCATGCGCCTCCATCAGCGCCCGCAGGTGCAGCGCGTGGCAATAGTGGTCCAGACCAACGCCCACCAGCCGGTCATGCAGGATGTTATAGGTGTTCGTGGTGGCCACGGACGCCCCCGCCGCAAAGTAATCATCGTGGATGGCCTTCACCAGCCCCGGATGGTCGATCATACGCGGGTGGCCCAGAGCGGCGTTGGTTCATCGCCCGAGCGCGCCACCAATTCTTGCCCCATGCCGCCATCGAGAAGGGTAATCACAGCCATCATTCACTCCTGCATCATGCGCAGCGCCAAGAGGGCAAAGACCCCGGCCGCGAGTTTGTTCATCACGCCCATGCGGGCCGAGAGCGCTTGCCCGGCCAGCCCCGCCAAGGCCCCATAGCCTGCAGTAATCACCATCCCGGTCGCCGTAAAGAGCGCACCAAGGATGAGGATCTGCTGCCAGACCGGGCCGCGGGCGGGATCGGTGAACTGCGGCAGGAAGGCAAGGACGAACAGCGCGACCTTGGGGTTGAGGGCATTGGTGAGGAAGCCCCGCCAGAATGCGCGCGACAGGCGGGCAATCCCATGGCCCGGTGCGGCCGGTCCGCCGGTCCAGGCCGCATGGGCCAGATAGAGAAGATACCCCGCCCCGAACCAGCGCAGGCCGGTCATCGCAGCGGGATTGGCGGCGAGAAGGGCGGCCACACCAAGCGCGGCCAGACCGACATGCCAAAGCCCGCCAAGCCCCACGCCGGCCCCGGCCGCCATCCCGGCCCGCGGCCCACCTGCCATGCCGGAGGCGGTGGCGAACATCACATCCGCCCCTGGTGTCAGGTTCAGAAGGATGCCCGCCATGGCAAAGGTCAGAAGGGTATCGGGGGGGACAAGCTGTAACATGGCGGCAGAGTTTCCGGGCCACGGGGAAAGATCAAGCGGGTTTCTGTGCTGCCGGGGGACGATGGGATGGTGCGGGGTCTGTGGCCGGGGCGGCAACCGACCATGGCGTGACCGCCCCTATCTCCTCCGCTACCGCCCCTGCTACCTTCCCCGCGTCCAGCCCGTTGTTTTCCCCGCCTTCACCGCCAGCGACACGGCGGCATAGGCCGCAAACCCCACCGGGTCTTGCGCCGCCAGACGGGCCAGCCCGCCCGCGTCGAGGGCGCTTTGCCCTCCCGCGCCAACAGGCCGGGATAGAGCCGCGCGATTTCGGCCACGCCGGCATCCTGGCGGCGGCGGACGCGGGTCAGGGCGGCAAACCCTTCGACCATCGGCCAATCGTAAAGGCCCGACACCTGCACCCGTTCCTCGGGCGCAAATTGCAGCCGCACAAAGGTGTCGTCCGAAATCAGCGCGGGAAAGTCGCGCCCGCGGGTGCGGCCTTTGGCGTTGACCGCAAAAAGCCCAAAGCCGGGGGCGATGCTTTGGGCAAAGGGCAGGCGTTGCCGGAAGCGGGCATAGGCGCGGGTGAGAGCGCTATCGGCGGGCGGGATGCGGGGGGTGGCCCCGGCATAGCGGGGCCGGTCAAGTTCCAGCGCGGTGGCCAGTTGGGCCATGACCGGGGGGCTGACGATCACATCGGCATCAAGATAGGCCCGCATCGTGCCATTCGCGGCCCCATCGCCCGCATTCAGCGCACCGGGTTTGCCGCCCTCGGCCCGTTCCAGCACCTGAAACCCCCAGCCTGCCGCTTTTGCCGCCCCGGCCATGGCGCGGGCGCGGGTTGCCGTGGCGTCGCGGCAGCCATTGGCCACAACTACCACCTCGGCCCCGCCGGGCACCGGGTGGCTGGCAAAAAGCGCCGTCAGGCAGGGGCCGATATAGGCCTCTTCATTCGAGGCGGGCAGGATGACGCTTAGCACCCGTGGCACCCCCTGGCCAAAGCCTGCCAGCGCGGGCTGTCATCGCCCAGATGCCGCAAGGCCCCCCAAGACCCCCATTTGCCGGGGCTGTAGACATCGACAAAGGTGTTGACCGGCTGATCCGAGATCAGCTGCCAGCCTGCCAGTAACTCGCCATAAAGCGCGCCCATTTCGGCGGTCTAGTTGAGCTGGGTGAAAAACGCCGTCAGTTCGGCATCCTCCATCTGCGCACCAAACCCCACCACATGCGTGCCGCCCTCATACATCACCAAGGCGAGCCCCCGATCAGCGGCGATGCTGGCGTGATAGGGCAGGGTTTGCCCCAGAAGCGTGGTCAGGGTGTCCTCGGTCGTGCCGGTGATCCTGCCGTCGCGCAATTCGTCGGCGGCCATGGCATTGGCCAGCGCGAAGGGGTTTTCGGGATTGGCATCGCGCGATTGCACCAGCCAGCCCTTGACCGTCAGCGCCTTGTCGTCCGAGCCCAGAAGGGCCGAGAAATAGCCGGTCACCGCGTATGCATCAAAGCTTTCGACCGGGGGTTTGCGCCCTTCGGCGACGACCAAAGGCGCATCCAAGATCTGCTCTTCCAGCCCCAGCCAGCCGGTCTGCATCGCGATCACCCGCACCAGCCGCGATGGGTCATCCTGAAACACATCGGCCCAGATATCCGCCACCTCAGCGGCGCGGCGGGCATAGAATTGCACCCAGGTGTTGTCCTGGTTCCACAGCGCCTTTCCCTCAGCCTCGGCCCAATGGGCCTGGGCGAATTGCCAGTTCCACACCTCGTTGGAAAACTCCACATGGGCGACAAGGCCGGGGTTGAGGTCGCGTTCCACCATCTCTGCCCAGTCGCGCACAAGGGCATCTTCGGGCAGGTGCGGCAGGGTGAACCACGGGTCGGCCTGCAGCTCGTTGGCCAGCGCGATCAGGGTTTCCATCGGCACACGGGCCCGCGCCCAGGTGTAATCGGCAGGCTTTGGCCGGTCGGCGGCGCGCGACAGCGTGCTGTCATTGGTCGCCATCCAGTCCATGAAGCGCAGACCACTGGCCCCCCGGATGCGCGCCAGCCAGTCGGGGTTGAAGATCTGGCCCGCCGCCAGCGCCTCGGCCCGGTCTTCGCGCACCACCACGAGGTTGCGGATCGGGTCGGCAGGATCAATCGCGCTGAGCGTCACGATCACCGCGCCGGGACCGGGGGTATAGTCAAACACAATGCGCCCCGGCGTGGCCTGAACCACCTCGGCCCGGCCTTCCAGCGCCAACTTGCCTTGCCCGTCCCATGTCAGCTGATAGCGTCCGGCGACGCCTGCGGCATCTTCGGGCAGGTCAGTGAGGATCAGCGTGGCAATGGCCGAAAGCTCGGCCGGGAGGGATCGGGGCCAGCCGTTTTCGTCCAAGACCCCCTTGGCCGCCAGATCGTCATGGTCCCAGCCCCCCCATTGGCCGGGAAGATGGCCGACCCAGGGCCGGGCGGTTTTCATCACGTCCAGAAAGGGCTGCTGCACCGACCAGTCGTTGACCCCGGCCAAGCCAAAGGCAAGGTTGGTGTTGGTGACGGGGGCAAAGGCGGGCATCGGCGGCACGGCTGCCACCGTTTCGGCAGGGGCCGGATCGGGCAAGGGGGCATAGGCAGGTTCGGGGGCAGGTTCGGGGTCCGCTTGGGGGGCCAAGGCCGCGTCAGGCGCGGCGGGCAGGCCGGCCGACACCGCCGCCCAGGCCACCCGTTGCAGCGCGCGGGCCTGCTCTTAGGTCAGCCGGGCATCGCGGTTGGCCCAGCTGCGCATCAGCTTGGCCGGAAGGCCCTCGGGCGATTTGCCCGCCACGGCCCCGGCAATCACCATGGCCACGAAATACTGGCCCTTGCCGCCCAGATGGATCTCGTCGGAAAACATCGCATCCAGACTGTCGATGCCCGGCACAGCCCCGGCGGCGATTTCGTCCTCAAGCAAAGCCAGCGCCTGCCCGGCGGGAATGATCTCTACCCCCTCACCCGCCGCGCCCTGCCACAGGGGCAGGTCTTGCGCCAGTTGCTCGCGCTAGGGCAGGCCCTCACCCGACCGGGCGGGCCAGCCTTCGAAGAGAAAGACCCGCACCTCGGGATTGGCCTCGCGCGCGAGATCGGCAAAGCGGGCGACATTGCCTGCGGTGTCGGACCATTTCACATGCTCGGCAATCGGGATCGCCTCGGTCAGGATCAGCACATTGGCCGGGCGCTCTGCCAGACGGGCGCGGGCATCGACGCCCTCGGCATTGGCCGAGTTTTCCCAGTTGAAGGCCAAGGGCGCGCCATTGATGATCTGCGCCTCGACCGCAGCCGGGCCAGAGCCTTGGCGCAGCGCCTCTTCGGTCAGCACCGGCAACTCACCGCCAAACAGGCTGTGACCGACCATCAGCACATCCGCCAGGACCGAAAACACCGACATGGGCTACCCTTTCGCCACTCCGGTCGCAGGATAGCCGGTCACCACCCTCCAGACCACCTCTTCCAACAAGGGGGCCGCATCGGGCGGCGGGGGCGTGGCCGGCGTGCCATCCGCGCGGGCCAGTTGGGCGGGCAGGCCCAGCGGGTTGCGGTGATAAAGCGTGGCGTAGTGGGTCATGGCGATGAGCCAGGCGCCGATGTCGTTCAGGTGGATGTCATCGGTGAAGAAATCCTCGCGCCGGGTCAGGCCGGGCACCTGGCCTGCCTCGACCGCGCGGACGGCAGCGGCCATCACCTCCCCGCCGGGAATGACATGGATCGCCCCGGATGCAAGACCCAGCCGGGCCATTGCAGAGCGCAGCACCTGCCCTTCCCACAGCGCAGACAGATCGGCGTCGATCCGCTCTAGCCAGCCGGCAGGATCGCCCAGACGGTGCCAGGTTTCGTAAAGATAAAGCCGCACATCGGGCCGCGCCTGACGGGCCAAGGCCGCCCAATCGGCGAGCCGCGCGGCGCTGTCGTGATAGCGGATGGCGTCTTGCAATTCGACCATCTCGGTCAGGACCAGCGCCGCGTAATCGCCGCTGGCCAGAGCCTCGCGCACCGGGCGGTGGGCGGGATGGGCGTTTTCCTCGGCAAAGCCGTTGACCGCGCCCTTCCAGTGATCGCCAAGCGTTGCGCCCCAGCCCAGCAGGCTGTGGTAGCTATGGCCTGCGAGTTGCGCCAGCATCTCGGGCATGTCACGGCCCACAAGGCTGTGGCCCAGATGATAGGTCTGCATCGGCCCGGCAGGCGGCGGCAGGGCTTTGGCAAACGCGGCATTCCATTCGGCATCCGACAGGGTCTTGGCCCGGCCAAACCACGCCCAGGCCGCCGCCCCCAGACCGGCAACACCCGCTGCGGCCAGGGCCGCAAAGATCATCCGCCGCTCCATCGCGCGCCCCTCTGTTCTTTGGCGACATATCTGGGTATTGAGCCCCCTGATAACCAGAGGGATCTGGCGGGAAAACCGAAGGGGGCGCGCATGACGCATCTGTGGGTGAGGGCCGAACAACGCCCGAATGAGGAACGCGTGGGCCTGACGCCCGAGGGGGCGGCGGTGCTGGTGAAGGCGGGGATCCGGGTGACGGTCGAGACCTCTTCGGTCCGGGCGATCGGGATTGAGGGCTATGCCAAGGCGGGCTGCGAGATTGCCGCGGAAAACCTCTGGCCGAAGGCGCCTGCCGACGCGATCATCTTCGGGCTGAAGGAACTGCCCGAGGATGGCACACCCTTGACCCATCGCCACATCATGTTTGGCCATGCCTTCAAGGGCCAGCCTGCCGGTCAGGTGCTGCTGAAACGGTTCAAGGCAGGGGGCGGCACGCTCTATGACCTTGAATATCTCGTGGATGAAACCGGGCGGCGCGTGGCGGCGTTCGGCTATTGGGCGGGCTATGCGGGGGCGGCGGTTTCGTTGTATTGCTGGGCCGCACAACAGCGCGGCGGGATTGCCGGGCCGGTGAAGAAGGCCGGGTCCAAGGAGGCGCTTCTGACCGAACTCAATGCCGATCTTGCGGGCCTTGGTCGCCCGCGCGCCATCATCATTGGCGCCCTGGGCCGGGTGGGCACGGGGGCTGCGGACCTGTGCGAAGCGATGGGCGTGGCCGTCACCAAATGGGACATGGCGGAAACCGCCAGCGGCGGGCCGTTCACTGAGGTGCTGGAGCATGAGATCTTCCTCAACTGCATCCTTGCCCGCCCCGGTTGCCCGGTCTTCGTGCCTGCCGCGGCCAAGGTCGATGCCGCGCGCAAGCTGACGGTCATCGGCGATATCGCCTGCGACCCGACGTCGGAGTTTTCGCCGATCAAGGTCTATGACCGCGCGACCGACTGGGACGCGCCCGCCCTGCGGGTGGCCGAACGCCCGGTGCTGGACGTCACCGCCATCGACAACCTGCCCTCGCTGATGCCGGTGGAATCCAGCATCGACTATGCCGCGCAACTGTTGCCCAGCCTTCTGACGCTGAGCGATTTGAACGTAGAGGTATGGGCGCGGGCCAAGGCAGATTTCGACAAACACACATCCGGCCTCTAGGCCGATTTCTTGCAAGAAATCGGTTCGGAGTTTTACAAAACTCCGGGTCGCTCAGTCTGGGAGAGAGAGACATGGCAATTCACTGGTGCGGAACGGGGCTGTCGTCGGGGCCGGGCCTTCGGCGGCTTTTGGAGGCCGGGCAAAAGGTGGTGGTCTGGAACCGCACCGTGGAGAAGGCCCGCGAGGTGGTGGGCGACCTGACGGGTGACATCCGCCCCTATAGCCTTGAGGCGCTGACCGCCGCCCTTCAACCGGGCGACATCGCGGTGTCGATGCTGCCTGCCGATCAGCATGTGTCGATTGCCAAGGCCTGCCTTGCCAAGAGGGCGAACTTCGTCTCCTCGTCCTATATCGCGCCGGAAATGCGGGCGCTGGATGAGGAGTTCCGGCAGAAGGGGCTGGTCAGCGTCAACGAGGTTGGCCTTGATCCCGGCATCGACCATCTGATGGCCCATGATCTGGTGGCGGCCTATCGCGCCTCGCCTGCCTATCATTTGGATAATGTGCTGTCTTTTGTCAGCTATTGCGGCGGCGTGCAGAAAATTCCGAACCCCTTTCGCTATAAATTCAGCTGGGCCCCGGCAGGTGTGTTGAAAGCCCTGCGCTCGCCCTCGCGCAGCTTGAAGAATTTCAGCGAACTCCGCGTGAACCGGCCCTGGGATGCGATCACCCGCTATGATGCGCCGCTGCCGCAGCCGGAAAGCTTTGAGGTTTATCCCAACCGCGACAGCTATCCCTTCATGGAGGATTACCGTTTCGACAAGGCCTGGAAGGTGCGCGACTTTGTGCGTGGCACCATCCGCCTGAACGGTTGGGCCGAAGCCTGGGCGCCCATTTTCCGCGAGATCGAGGGGCTGGAGGGCAAGTCGGATGCCGAGATCAACGCGGCCTTGACCGCGCGGGCCGATGCGCTGTTGAAGGAAAACTCCTATGCGCCGGGAGAGCCGGACCGGGTGGTCCTGTTCGTGAGCCTCAAGGCCGAACGCGACGGGAGGGCGGTCTTTGACCAGACCTGGGCGATGGATGCCTGGGGTGATGCGCGCGGCTTGGCCATGGGGCGGCTGGTGTCGGTGCCGGTGTCTCTCGCCATCGAATCGGTCCAGGCGCGGGAATTCCCGGCGGGCGTGCATGCCGCGCCGCATGACCCGAAGCTGATTGCCAAGTTCCTGGGCCAGGTGACGCATCTGGCGCAATACATGAGCCGCGTCGACCATCTGGCCTGAGGCGATGCCCTTGACGCCGGTCTTTTGTCGTGGACCGGCGGAAGCCTCCGGCGGGGGTATTTCAGCCAAGATGAACCCGGGGGCTCTGAGATCTGGCGGGCCTTTGGGGGCGGACATATGGCCGTGAAGTCGACACATTTCGCGATCTGCCTTGCTTTGGGATGACATCTGGGGGGCATCGGGCTATGCTGTGGCCCAAGAATGACCCGCGTGGCGGGCGGCCCCAAAGAGCAGATCATCATGGCATCGCGCGGCACCGGAACGCTGATGGGCACTCTCGGCAATCGCTGGGCGATGGCGCGCGCCCTGCGGACCCTGCCGGCGCGCGGCTTTGTCTCGCAGCCCGAACCGCGGTCGATCGGGCTTTGTGCGCGGGAGCGGCAACTGATTGCCGGCAATGCGCTGTTTGGTGGCCAGCTGGTGGAGTTGAAGGGCGCGCCCTTGTGGGACATCACCCAGCCCGATCCGGGCCAGGCCGATGACATTCACGGGTTTTCCTGGCTGGATGATCTGGCCGCCGTGGGCGATGGTCCGGCGCGGGCCAAGGCGCAGGACTGGCTTTGGGACTGGATCGCGCTTTATGGGGGTGGCAAGGGGCCGGGCTGGTCGCCCGATCTGACCGGGCGGCGGCTGATCCGCTGGATCAACCATGCGCTTTTTGTCCTCAGCGGTCGCGACCGGGCGCAGTCGGATGCCTATTACGCCCAAGTCACGGCGCAGACCGTGTTCCTGTCCTGGCGCTGGCAGTTGGCCGCCCCCGGCCTGCCCCGGTTCGAGGCGCTGGTCGGGCTGGTCTCGGCCAGCCTTGCACTCGTGGGGATGGAAAAGCTGGTGGCCCCGGCGGTCACCGCCCTGTCCGCCGAATGCACCCGCGAGGTGGACGCGCAGGGCGGCATCCCCACCCGCAACCCCGAAGAACTGCTTGAGGTGTTCACGCTCCTGACATGGGCCGCACAGGCGCTGAGCGAGGCGGGCCAGATGCCGCCTGAGCCCCTGATGGCCGCGATTGAGCGCATCGCGCCGACCTTGCGGGCGCTGCGCCATGCCGATGGGGGGCTGGCGCGGTTACACTCGGGCGGGCGGGGGATTGAGGGGCGGCTGGATCAGGCGCTGGCCACGGCAGCCGTCAAGCCCACGGCCACGGGCGCCCAGGGGCTGGCCATGGGCTTTGCGCGATTGCAGGGCGGCCGCACATCGGTGGTGATTGACGCAAGCGCCCCCCCGGCTGGGCAGGCCAGCGCGCTGGCCCATGCCTCGACGCTGGCGTTCGAGCTGACCTCGGGGCGCCGCCCGCTGATCGTGTCTTGCGGGTCGGGTGCGCCCTTTGGCCCGGAGTGGCGGCTGGCTGGCCGCGCCACGGCGAGCCATTCGACGCTGGCCATTGACGGGTTTTCTTCGTCCCGCTTCAGGCCGGGCAGCGAATTGCTGACCGACCGGGCGGGGGTTCAGCATCTGCGCCTTGGCGCGGGCGAGGGTGGGCCGTTCTTTTCGGCCAGCCATGACGGATGGGCGGCTACCCATGGTCTGTCTCACCTGCGCAGCTTGACGCTGTCGAGCGACGGACGGCGTCTGATCGGTAACGACAGCCTGATCGCCATCACCGAGACGCAGAAGACCCGATTCGAACGGCTGATGACCGAAGGCCGTCTGGCTGGTGTCGGGTTTGATTTGCGGTTCCACCTGCATCCCGATGTCGATGCCACGCTGGACATGGGCGGCAATGCCGTTTCGATTGCCTTGAAAAGCGGCGAGATCTGGGTGTTTCGGCATGATTCCGGGGCAGTTCTGTCGCTGGAGCCATCGGTCTATCTGCAAAAGGGGCGGCTCAAGCCGCGTCCGGCGCGTCAGATCGTCCTTTCGGGCCGCGCCACGGAGTTTGAGACCCCTCTGGGCTGGACCTTGGCCAAGGCACAGGATACTGCGCTGGCCATTCGTGATCTGGACCGTGAGGAGATGCCGGTTCCTCTCTAGGTCCCCCTTTGAGGTGCGCCTGCCATGACCCATCCTGTCGCCACTGATCATGTCTATGTCGGACGCGCGCTGATTTCGGTGTCCGACAAGTCGGGCCTTCTGGATCTTGCCCGCGCCTTGGCGGCGATGGGGGTTGAACTGATCTCGACCGGCGGCACTTCGGGCATGTTGCGCACGGCAGGGCTGGCGGTGCGCGATGTCTCTGAGGTCACGGGCTTTCCGGAAATGATGGATGGCCGGGTGAAGACCCTGCACCCCAATGTGCATGGCGGGCTTTTGGCGCTGCGCGATGATGACGAACACCTTCTGGCGATGGCCGCGCACGGCATTGATCCGATCGACCTTCTGATCGTCAATCTTTACCCGTTTGAAGAAACCGTGGCCAAGGGCGCCGATCACGCCACCTGCATCGAAAACATCGACATCGGCGGCCCGGCGATGATCCGCGCCGCGGCCAAGAACCACCGCTTTGTCACCGTGGTCACCGATCCGGCCGATTACGCGCAGCTGATCGACCAGATCAAGGCCAATGACGGGGCAACGACGCTGGCCTTCCGTCAGAAGCTGGCGCTAACCGCCTATGCCCGCACCGCCGCCTATGACAGTGCCGTCAGCACGTGGCTGGCCGGGGAGTTGCAGGAAAAGGCCCCGCGCTATCGGTCTTTCGCAGGCAAGCTTGCCCAGCCGCTGCGCTATGGCGAAAACCCCCATCAGGGCGCGGCCTTTTACACCGATGGCAGCCGCCGCGAAGGGGTGGCCACCGCGCGCCAATGGCAGGGCAAGGAGCTGTCCTACAACAACATCAATGACACCGATGCCGCCTTTGAACTGGTGGCCGAGTTTGCCGGCCAAGGCCCCGCTTGTGCGATCATCAAGCACGCCAATCCCTGCGGTGTGGGCAAGGGGGCGACGCTGCTTGAGGCTTACCGGCGCGCCTATCGTTGCGACCAGACCTCGGCCTTTGGCGGGATCGTGGCGCTGAACCAGCCGCTAGATGCCGCCACCGCCGAGGAGATTGTCAAGATTTTCACCGAAGTGGTCATTGCACCGGGCGCCAGTGACGAGGCCCGCGCGATCTTTGCCGCCAAGAAGAACCTGCGCCTCTTGACTACGGCGGGCCTGCCCGATGCGAAAAAGGGTGGGTTGTCCTTCCGTCAGGTCGCGGGCGGCTTTCTGGTGCAGGACGCCGATATCGACGCCATCACCGCCGCCGATTTGAAAGTGGTGACAAAGCGCGCGCCGTCCGAGGCCGAGCTTGCCGATCTGCTCTTTGCATGGAAAGTTGCCAAACATGTGAAGTCGAACGCCATCGTTTATGTGAAAGATGGCGCGACCGTCGGTGTGGGGGCAGGACAGATGAGCCGTGTGGATTCAACCCGGATTGCCGCGCAGAAAGCGCGCGACATGGCCGAGGCCTTGGGCCTTGCCCAATCGCCCGCCATCGGTTCGGTTGTGGCGTCGGATGCGTTCTTCCCCTTTCCGGACGGGCTTTTGACCGCCGCTGAGGCCGGGGCGACGGCCGTGATCCAGCCCGGCGGCAGCATGAACGACGACGCGGTGATCGAGGCGGCCGACAAGGCCGGCCTGGCCATGGTGTTTACCGGCCAGCGTCATTTCCGGCACTGACCCATGCGCGCGCTGACCCTTGCCGCCCTTGCCACCTTTGCCGCCGATCAGGCGTTAAAGCTGTACATCATCCACGGGCTGGACCTGCGCAATCGCGGCTCGGTCGATGTGATCGACCCGCTGTTGAACTTCCGCTGGGCGGAAAACCGGGGCGTCAACTTTGGCCTTCTGTATCATGATGCCGAGTTGATGCGCTGGGTGCTGATCGGGCTGGCCGTGGTGATCTCGGGGTGGGTTCTGCAATGGGCGCGGCGCGACGGCTTTACCCGCTGGGGCCAGATTTCGGCGGGCATGTTGGTTGGCGGTGCGGCGGGCAATGTGGTGGACCGCATCGCCTATGGCTATGTGGCCGATTTTCTGAACATGTCCTGTTGCGGCATCGAAAACCCCTATGCCTTCAACGTCGCCGATATCGGCATCTTTGCCGGGGCCATCGGGCTTGTCCTCTTTACCGGGAAAAGCCAAAGTGGCGAAGCGGCGCGCAAGGGCTGATAACACCCCGTGACGTGCCGGGGGCTTTGCGCTAAGAACGGCGAGCAACATCCCGTAAGGGAAGATGGAGGCAGGCATGACGGCAGCAAGATTGGTCCTCGCACTTGCGGGCGCTGCGCTGCTGACGGTTGCCGGATGCGGTGCGTGGCGCGAGAAACCGCCGCAGTTGATGAACCTGCGCTCTTCCACCAATGGCCCGGACGAGTTTTCCATCGTCCCGCCCAAGCCTTTGGAAATGCCCGAAGATCTGGCAGCCTTGCCCGAACCGACGCCGGGCGGTGAAAACCGCTCCGACCAGCGGCCCAAGGATGATGTCGTGCTGGCCATGGGCGGCAGCCCGCGGCCTGCCAGCGCCGCTGTGCCGGCCTCGGACGGGGCGCTTGTCAGCTATGCCGCGCGGGCGGGCGTGTCGGGCGACATCCGCTCGGCGCTGGCGGCTGAAGATGTGGAATTCCGCCGCAAGAACAATGGACGCCTGCTGGAGCGGCTCTTTGGCACCAACGTCTATTTCCGCGCCTATCGCAAGCAAGCGCTGAACCAGCAGGCCGAGCTGGAACGCTGGCGCGCCGCCGGTGCAGCCACCCCCTCGGCCCCGCCGCGCCAGTCGGGCGAACGCTAGGCCCCGGCTTTCAGCCCCCCCTTTCTGCCCCGCCCGGCACCAGATCACATTTCCGCAAGCGGGCTTAACCGCCCCGCCCCGCCCGCCTACCTTGCTCAGTGGTCTCTTTCCTTGCCGGAGTGCGTTTCGATGCGTTCACTGCTTCTTGTCCTGACCTTGGCACTTGGGCTTGCCGCCCCCGCCCTTGCCAGGGACAATGTCACAAGCTTTACCCTTGAAAACGGGCTGGCGCTGGTGGTGATCGAAGATCACCGCGCCCCGGTGGTCACCCATATGGTCTGGTATCGCACGGGCGCCGCCGATGAAGCCCCCGGCCATTCCGGCATTGCGCATTTCTTCGAGCATCTGATGTTTCGCGGCACCGACAGCCTGACCCCGGGTGAGTTTTCCGCCACGGTCGAGGCGCAGGGCGGCAGCGACAACGCCTTTACCAGTTGGGATTATACCGCTTATTTCCAAAGGGTTGCCGCCGACCGTCTGAGCCTGATGATGCAGATGGAAGCCGACCGGATGCGCAACCTGAAACTGTTTGACGAAGATGTCGCGACCGAGCGGCATGTGATCATCGAGGAACGCGGCCAGCGCACTGACAGCGACCCCGGCGCGCTGTTGCGCGAACAGATGGGGGCGGCGCAGTTTCTTAACCACCCCTATGGCCGCCCGATCATCGGCTGGATGCACGAGATCACCGAGCTGGACCGTCAGGATGCGCTGGCCTTTTACCGGGCCAATTACGCGCCGAACAATGCCATCGTGGTGGTGGCCGGTGATGTCACCCCCGAGGCGGCGCTGGCGCTGGCCGAAACCCATTACGGCCCGCTTCTGCCGTCTGAGGCCATTGCCCCCCGCATCCGCCCGTCCGAGCCGCCGCAACTGGCCGAACGGCGCATCGTGCTGACCGATGAGCGGGTGGCCGAACCCTATGTGATCCGCAGCTACCTGGCCCCTGAACGCAACCCCGGCGATCAGCGCAAGGCCGCCGCCCTGACCCTTCTGGCCGAGCTTTTGGGCGGCAATCCGACCACCTCGGTCTTTGCCCGCGAATTGCAGTTCGGCCAAGGCATCGCCACCTGGTCGGCGGCGTTCTATGACGGCACCTCGGTTGATCCCGACACTTTTGGCGTCTTTGTCATGCCGGTGCCCGGCGTCAGCCTAGCTGAGGCCGAGGCTGCGATGGACAAGGTGATCGAGACCTTCCTGACCGAGGGCGTCGATCCCGAAGAGCTGGCGCGCATCAAGACGCAGGTGCGCGCTTCGACGATCTATGCCCGTGACGATGCGGGTGGCCTGGCGCGGCTTTACGGTCAGGCGCTGGCGGTGGGGCTGACGGTGCAGGATGTGCGGGACTGGCCCGAGATCCTGCAATTGGTCACCAAGGACGAAATCATGGCCGCCGCGACCGAGGTCTTTGACCGCAACCGCGCCGTGACCGGCTGGCTGCAAGCCCCGCAACCTGACGTTGCCGCCAATGTCACGCCCGCCGCCGCCGCCGAGGAGGCCACCGAATGATGCTGCGCCTTGCCCATGCGGCCTTTGCCCTTGCAACAACCCTGACCGTCACCCTTGCCGCACCGCTGCGCGCCGAGATCGCCATTCAGGAAGTCACCTCACCCGGCGGCATCAAGGCCTGGCTGGTGGAAGATCACAACATCCCCTTCATGGCGCTGGAAATCCGCTTTCGCGGCGGCACCTCGCTGGATCAGCCGGGAAAACGCGGTGCGGTCAACCTGATGACCGCCACGCTTGAGGAAGGCGCCGGCGATCTGGACGCCCAGGGCTTTGCCGCGGCCCGCGATGGGCTGGCGGCACAAATCGGCTTTGGCGCCGATGCCGATGAGGTCGCCGTTTCGGTGCAGGCGCTCAGCGAGAACCGTGCCGAGGCGATGGACCTTGTCCGTCTTGCCCTGACCGCACCGCGTTTTGACGCCGAGGCGGTCGAGCGGGTGAAGGGCCAGGTCCTGGCCGGTCTGCGCGCCGATGCCCAGGACCCTTCGGCCATTGCTGCGCGTCTGGAGGCCGCGCGCCAGTATGGCGATCACCCCTATGGCAGCGGCGGGGACGGCACGATCGACAGTGTGACCGCGCTGACGCGTGACGATCTTGTTGCCGCTTGGCAGGGCGTGCTGGCCCGTGACCGGGTCTATGTCGCGGCGGCGGGGGATATCACGGGCGAAGAGCTGGGCCTTTTGCTGGACAAGCTCCTTTCCGGCCTGCCTGAAACCGGCTGGCCCATGCCCGCCCCCGCCCAATTGAACGATGCAGGCGGCGTGCATGTCGAACCTTTCCCCGGGCCGCAATCGGTGGTGCTGTTCGGCCATGGCGGCATTGCCTTTGGCGATCCGGATTTCTTTGCCGCCAATATCCTGAACGAAATTCTTGGTGGTGGGCGCTTTTCAGCCCGGCTGATGAGCGAGGTGCGCGACAAGCGCGGGCTGACCTATGGCATCGTCACCGGCCTTGCCGCGCGTGACCTGTCAGCCGAATGGGTGGGGCAGTTCCAGGCCAGCAACGACAAGGTGGCCGAGGCGATCATGGTGATCCGCGCCGAGTGGGCGCGGCTTGCGGCGGGCGATGTCACCGAAGAGGATCTGGCCGCCGCCAAGACCTATATCACCGGCTCTTACCCCTTGCGCTTTGATGGCAACGGGCCGATCGCCAGTATTCTGGTCGGCATGCAGATGCTGGGCCTGCCCTCTGATTACCCCCGGACCCGCAACGACAAGGTGAACGCGGTCACGCTTGACGATCTCAAACGCGTCGCAGCGCGGCTTTTGAAGCCGGACAACCTCTTCTTCACCGTCGTCGGCGAGCCGGCGGGTCTTGCCAGCACCGAATAGCCCGCGAATCTGTGGTCTTGTCGCGGCGCTCCTGCTATCCTTTGGGGTATGACGCTGCATGACCCCAAGATATCCGGTTCTGACCGCCCCACCCGGCCCCCGGTGATCCGCCCCCTGGATGAGGCGGCCATCAAGCGCATCGCGGCGGGTGAAGTGGTGGAACGCCCGGCCTCGGCGGTCAAGGAACTGGTGGAAAACGCGCTGGACGCAGGGGCGCGGCGGATTGCGGTGGAGTATTCGGCAGGCGGCAAGGTGCTGATCCGCGTCACCGATGACGGCTGCGGCATGACCGCCGATGACCTGCCCTTGGCCGTGGCGCTGCACGCGACCTCCAAGATCGACGGGACGGACCTTCTCAACATCCGTTCCTTCGGCTTTCGCGGCGAGGCGCTGGCCTCTCTTGGGGCCGTGGGGTGGCTGACCATCACCTCGCGGGCAGAGGGGAATGACGGTGCGCAGATCACGGTCGCCGGGGGGCGGCTCTCGGCCCCACGCCCGGCGGCGGCGCAAAAGGGCACGGTCATTGAGCTGCGCGACCTGTTTTACGCTACGCCTGCACGGCTCAAATTCCTGCGCGCCGACCGCGCCGAGGCGCAGGCGATTGCCGAGGTGGTGCGCCGTCTGGCCATGGCCGAACCCTTGGTCGGCTTTAGCCTGACCGAACTGGCCGAGGGCGAGGCCCCCCGCCAGATCTTCCGCGCCGATGCCCAAACGGGCAACTTTTTCGACGCGCTGCATGGCCGCCTGACCGGCATCCTTGGGGCCGAGTTCACCGCCAATGCCTTGAAGATCGACATTGAACGCGACGGGCTGCACCTGACCGGCTATGCGGCCCTGCCGACCTATTCGCGCGGGTCAAGCGTGCAGCAATTCGTGTTTGTCAACGGCCGCCCCGTTACCGACCGCCTGCTTTTGGGCGCGCTGCGGGTGGCCTATTTCGATTTTCTAAGTCGCGACCGTCATCCGGCAGCCGTTTTGAACCTGATCTGCGATCCCGAACGGGTGGATGTGAACGTCCACCCCACCAAATCCGAGGTGCGGTTTCGCGAACCCGAAGCGGCGCGCAGCCTGATCATCACCGGCCTGCGAACGGCCCTGTCCAGCGCGGGCCACCGCGCCTCGACCACTGTCGCCGATGCCACGCTTGCCGCGATGCGCCCCGAAAGCCCGGCCCCGGCACCGCGCATCTATCAGATGGATCGGCCCAGCCAGACGACCTTTGCCCGCGCCGCCACATGGCAAGCGCCGACAGGTTTCGCCGAGGCCCCCATGGCAAGGTTCGACCCTGCCGATGAGCGGGCAGCGCCCGACGAAGAGGCATACCCCCTGGGCGCGGCCAAGGCGCAACTCCATGGCAATTACATCGTGGCGCAAACCGCCAAGGGCATGGTGATTGTCGATCAGCATGCAGCACATGAACGGCTGGTTTACGAACGGCTGAAACGCCAGATGGCCGAAACCGGCATCACCGCGCAGGCGCTGTTGATCCCTGAAATTGTCGACCTGTCGTCTTCGGATGCCGCCTTGCTTTTGTCCCATGCCGCCGATCTGGCCGCCCTTGGTCTGACGATTGAGCCCTTTGGCGGCAGTGCCGTGGCGGTGCGCGAAACCCCGGCGATCCTTGGCACCGTGTCGGCCGCCGCCCTTATTCGCGATGTGCTGGACGAAGTGTCCGACATGGGCCGCAGCGATAGCCTGCAAACCCGGATCGAGGCGATCCTCTCCCGCATGGCCTGCCATGGCTCGGTCCGTTCGGGCCGGGCCTTGCGCCCGGATGAGATGAACGCCCTTCTGCGCGAGATGGAGGCAACGCCCCATTCGGGACAGTGCAACCACGGGCGGCCGACCTATGTGGAATTGCAGCTTCACGATATCGAACGGTTGTTTGGGCGGCGATGATTACCCTTTTCGGCCAAAGCTACGCCTGGAATTCCCCCGAAGCGCTGGTCGTCGGGGGGCTTCTTGCGCTGCTCGTCGGCCTTCTTCTCTTGACGCTGCGATCAGCGGGGAAATCGGCAAAGGCGGCTGAACCCCTGATGCGCGAGATGGCCTGGATGTCGCAACGCGTGCAGTCCTTGTCCGACGGTCAGGAACGGCTTGCGGGCGGGTTGCATCATGTGTCGGAAAATCAGGCCGTCAGCCAGACCGCCATGCTGCAGGTGATGGAACAGCGTCTGGCCGAGGTGACCCGCCAGATGGGCGAAAGCCTGCAAGGCACCGCCACCCGCACCGCGCGCTCCTTGGGCGAATTGCAGCAGCGGCTGGAAACCATCGACAAGGCGCAGGCCAATATCGAGAAGCTTTCCGGCAACGTGTTGAACCTGCAAGACATTCTTGCCAACAAACAGGCGCGCGGGGCCTTTGGCGAGATTCAGCTGAATGACATTGTGCAAAAGGCCCTGCCAGCGGACGCCTATACGATGCAGGCCACGCTTTCGAACGGCAAGCGGGCCGATTGCCTGATCCACCTGCCCAATCCGCCCGGCCCCATCGTCATTGACGCAAAATTCCCGCTTGAGGCTTATGAGGCGCTGCGCCGCGCCGATACCCCCCGCGCGGTGCAAGAGGCGCAGAGCCTGCTGCGCGGGGCCGTCCGCGCGCATGTCAAGGCGATTTCGGAAAAGTATATCCTTGAGGGCGAAACCGCCGATGGGGCGCTGATGTTCCTGCCCTCCGAGGCGGTCTATGCCGAGTTGCACGCCAATTTCCCCGAGGTGGTGCGCGATGGCTTTGCCGCCCGGGTCTGGATCGTGTCGCCCACCACCTGCATGGCCACGCTGAACACCATGCGCGCCGTGCTGAAAGACGCCCGGATGCGCGAACAGGCTGGCGCCATTCGGACCGCGCTGCGCCAGCTTCACCGCGATGTCGAGATCATCTCCGAGCGGGTGGACAAGCTGAACACCCATTTCAACCAGGCCCGTCAGGACCTGGACGGCATTTCCACCGCCGCCGAGCGTGCGGGCAAACGCGCCGCACGGCTGGACAATTTCGATTTCGAAGAGATCAACCCGGCCGATCCCTCGCCGCTTTTGGGGCCAAGGGCGGCCGAATGATGCGCCACCTGACGCATGCCGACTACACCACCATGGCCTGGGCCAACGGCAAGGGCCGCACGGTTGAAATGCTGCGGGTCGAGGAGGGTGGCCGGCTCAAGTGGCGGCTTTCGCGCGCCTCGGTGGTGGAGAACGGCGATTTCTCGCTGTTTCCGGGGATCGAGCGGAACCTGACCGTGTTGACCGGACCGGGCTTTGATCTGGTGGGCGAGGGGCTGCACCTTGCCGCCCGCCCACTGATGCCGGTGACCTTTCCCGGCGATCTGGCCCTGCGGGCCGAAGGCGTCTCTGCGCCCTCGGACGATTTCAACGTCATGACAGCCCGCGCCCTGCCTCGCCCCGAAGTGGCGGTCATGACGGGCCGGGCGCAGCTGTCGCCGGGTGGGCTTTTGGCCATCTATGCGCTTGCTCCGTCAACCTTGAATGACCGCGCCATGGAATCGCAGGATCTGATCCTGACCGCAGATACGGCGCGGGTTGACGGGCAGGTTCTGGTGGTGCGGCTTATGGGCTAGGCGGCCCCCCGGTCTCTTTCCACAAAGGCGGCGGCCAGCTTACCCACGCCTGCGCGGCCCGCCCGGCACCCGGCTGAGAAAGCTGGGTGGACGTTTGGCCACCCAATCGAGAAACGGCCGCAGCCGATCGGACGCACGCAGGGCCTCGACGCTGTGAAAGCTGCGGGCGAGTTCGGTTTCGCTAAAGCGTGCGTGGATTTCCTTGTGGCAGATGTGATGCACCAGCACCACCGGCCCGCCTTTGCCGCCTTTCAGCCGGGGCACCAGATGGTGCAGGCTTTGTGGCACATCGGGGGGGATGGGGCGCAGGCAAAGCGGGCAGGTCGGATCTTGCCGCCCTTCGGAAGGTGTTGCGCCAGAGGTCATCTTGTCTCCACAGTCTTGTGGTGGCACAGGATGGGCTTCGTCAGACCTTTGGCAAGCGTGTAACGGTAGGGAAGGCAGATCATGGACGGGCAGGGGGATTTTGCCGCCACGCTGGCAGCTTGGGCGCAACAGGCGGCCGAGACCGTGCTGGGCTGGCTTTCGTCGCCGGCCGCTTGGTCGCAGTTCGGTCTTCTGGCCCTTGCTCTGATCGGGGCCGCGCTGGCCAGCCGCCGCCTTGGCCCGGTCCTGCGTCACTATCTTGACCCGCTCGACAAGACCGGCCCTGTCGCCAATGCCCGCCGGTTTGCCCTGCGCTTTGTGCCGCTGATGATGCCCCTGATCGCCTTTGGCCTGACGGCCCTTGCCGAGGAGGTGACGCGCGCCACCTTCGGTTCGGGCGAGGTGATTGCCTTTGGCAAGCGGCTGGTCATCTTCCTGGCCGCCCGCATCCTAGTGCGCGAGGTGCTGACCAACAGTTTCCTGCGGCTTTTGGGGAAATATGTGCTGATCCCGGTCGCCGCGCTTTATCTGCTGGGTGTGCTGGATGACATCGCGCAGCGGTTGGATGAAACCGTGATCGCGCTGGGCAACATCCGGTTTTCGGTGCTGGCGCTGATCCGGGGGGTGATTGCCGGGGCGGTGCTGTTCTGGCTGGGGTCTTGGTCAAACCGGCAAAGTGCCAGCTACATCAAGGCCCAGGAAGAGCTGCGCCCGGCCACCCGCGAACTGGCCGTGAAGGCGGTTGAGGTCATGGTCTTTGGCGCAGCCTTCCTGCTTTTGCTGTCGATCATGGGCATTGATCTGACGGCGGTGGCGGTTCTGGGCGGTGCGCTGGGCGTGGGCATCGGGCTTGGCCTGCAGCAGATTGCGGCGAATTTCGTGTCTGGCGTGATCTTGTTGATCGAAGGCCAGACCACGGTGGGCGATTATGTGGAACTGGATGGCGGCGAGAAGGGCACCATCGTGAGGATGACGGCCCGGGCCTGTATTCTGGAGACGTTTGACGGCAAGTGGATTGTGGTGCCGAACGATCATTTCATCACGACGCGGGTGGTGAACTATCCCGATCAAGGCAGCGCCAACCGCTATGAGGCGCCGTTTTCGGTGAGTTATGACACGGACATCAACCGCGTGCCCGAGATCATCGAAACCGCCGTTGCGGCCCTGCCGTTCGTGCTGAAATCGCCCGATGGCCCCGATTGCGAGTTGCGCGGCTTTGGCGAGTCGAGCGTCGATTTTGCGTTGGAATACTGGGTGGCGGGCATTGATGACGGCAAGAACAAATATGCCCGCCGGGTGAATTTCGCCATTTGGAACGCGCTGAAGGCGGCGGGGATCGAGATGCCTTATCCGCATCGGGTGATTGAGGTGAAGGGCGGTTCGCTTGGCTGATCTGCACCCTGATGCGCTGGTCATCGGCGCGGGCCCGGCGGGGCTGATGGCGGCCGAAGAGCTGGCCCGTGCCGGGTGGCAGGTTGTGGTTGCAGAGGCCAAGCCCTCGCCCGCGCGGAAGTTCCTTATGGCGGGGAAGTCGGGGTTGAACATCACCAAGGATGCGCCCGCCACCGCCTTTCTGGCCGCCTATGACTGCCCCGACCGGCTGCGCCCGATGCTGGAGCGGTTCGGGTCCGAGGAGGTGAAGGCATTTTGTCGGGGCCTTGGGCAAGAGGTGTTCACCGGGTCATCGGGCCGGGTCTTTCCGGTGGCGATGAAAGGCTCGCCCCTGATGCGGGCCTGGCTGGCGCGGCTGTCCGGCTTGGGGGTTAATCTGCGCAGCCGATGGCGCTGGGTGGGGTTTGAGGGCGAGGCGTTTGTCTTTGACACGCCCGAGGGGCGGCAGGTGCTGCGCCCGGCGGTCACCGTGCTGGCGCTGGGCGGGGCGAGTTGGGCGCGGCTGGGGTCGGATGCGGCTTGGGTGCCGTGGTTGGCCGAGAAGGGGGTGAAGATTACCCCTTGGCAGCCGGCCAATATGGGTTTTGCGGTGAATTGGTCGGCCCATATGGCGCGGCATTACGGGCAGGCGATCAAGGGGGCGGCGCTGATCGTCGGGCCAAGCCGCACGCGGGGGGAGTTCGTAATTTCCGCCCGCGGGGTCGAGGGCGGGGGGATCTATGCTGTTAGCCGCGCGCTGCGGCAGGGGGCGGGGCTGGTGCTGGATCTGATGCCGGATCTGGCCTTGGCCGAGATTGCGGCCCGGCTGGACCGGATGAAGCCCGGCGACAGCCGCGCCAACCGCCTGCGCAAGCTGGGTCTTGCCCCGGCGGTGGCGGCGCTGGTGCTGGAATGGGGTCGCGAGATGGATCTGGCCGCCGCCATAAAGGCGGTGCCTGCCCGGCTTGGCCCGCCGCGCCCGCTGGATGAGGCAATCTCGGTCGCCGGCGGTGTGGCCTGGGAGGCCGTCACCGAGGGGCTGGAGTTGAAGGCCCTGCCCGGTGTCTTTGTCGCGGGCGAGATGCTGGACTGGGAGGCGCCGACAGGCGGCTATCTTCTGACCGCCTGTCTGGCCACCGGCGCCTGGGCTGGACGCGCGGCGGCGGCCTGACCACGGCTCTTTATCGACTGCTTCGCCCGAGGAGTGGTCCGAGAAGGTCAGCCGTGTTTCACCATGATATGGCGCACCACGGTGTAGTCTTCCAGTGCATAGGCCGACATGTCCTTGCCATAGCCCGATTGCTTCAACCCGCCATGGGGCATTTCATTGGTCAGCATGAAATGCGTGTTGATCCAGGTGCAGCCATAGCGCAGCCGTGCGGCAGTGGCCATGGCGCGGCCCACATCCCGCGTCCAGACCGAGCTTGCCAGCCCATAGTCGCTGTCATTGGCCCAATCCACCGCCTGATCCACATCGGAAAACGGCGTGACTGACACCACCGGGCCAAACACCTCGCGCTGGACGATTTCATCGGTTTGCAGCGCGCCTGCAATCACCGTGGGCTTGTAGTAAAAACCCTGATCCATCGCTGCACCGCCGGTGGTCACCTCAATATGGTTCACCTCACGCGCGCGGTTCACAAAGCTTGCCACCCGGTCGCGCTGGCGCTGCGAGATGAGCGGGCCGATTTCGTTTGTCGTGTCATCCTCGGCGCCAAGGGTGATCGAGGCGGCGGCCGAGGTCAGATCGGCGACCAGGTTTTCATACACCTTCTTGCCGGCATAGACCCGGCAGGCCGCCGTGCAATCCTGTCCGGCGTTGTAGAAGGAAAAGGCGCGCAGACCTTCAACGACCGCCGGGATATCGGCATCGTCGAACACCAGAACCGGGGCCTTGCCGCCCAGTTCCAGATGGGTGCGCTTGACGGTCTTGGCGGCCGCATCCAGCATTTTCTTGCCGGTGGCCACATCGCCGGTCAGGCTGATCATGTCGACGCCGGGATGGTTGATGAGGTAGCTTCCCACCGTCTGGCCCCGGCCTGCCAACACGTTCACCACGCCTACGGGCAGTTCCTCGGCCAGGATATGCGCCATCTTGAGCGCGGTCAGCGGGGTCTGTTCGCTGGGCTTGAACACAACCGTATTGCCGCCGCCAATCGCCGGGCCAAGCTTCCAGGCCATCATCATCAAGGGGTAGTTCCACGGCGCGATCGAGGCCACGACGCCGATCGGGTCGCGGCGGATCATGCTGGTATGACCTGACAGATACTCCCCGGCCACCGCGCCCTGCTGGCAGCGCACGGCGCCTGCGAAAAAGCGGTAGCAATCGACAATGGCCGGAAGTTCATCGCCCCGCGCGGCATTGATCGGCTTGCCGCAGTTCAGCGCCTCAAGCGCGGCAAAGGCTTCGGCTTCGGCCTCGATGCGGTCGGCTATGCGCAAAAGCGCGGCAGACCGTTCGCCGGGGGTGGTGCGGCTCCAGCCGTCAAAAGCCTTGCGGGCGGCGGCCACGGCGCGGTCAACCTGGGCGGTCGATGCCTCGGGCACGTCAAGGATAAGCGCGCCCGTGCGCGGGTTCAGGATCGGCTCTTTGGCCTCTTGGCCATGTTCAAAGGAATTGCCGATCAAAAGCTGGGTCTGGATGGTCATCTGGGGGCCTTTCATTTGCCTGCGCCTGCCGTCTCGGACCCGGTGCGGGTGAGATAGTAGGCGGCCAGGATGGGAAGGAAGGTTGCAGCGAATACGATCATGGCGACGACATTGGTGACAGGGCGCTGGCGGGGGCGGATCAGTTCTTCCAGCATCCAGATTGGCAGCGTGGCCTGTTGGCCCGCGGTGAAGGTGGTGACGATCACCTCGTCGAAGGACAGGGCAAAGGCCAGCATCCCGCCCGCCAGAAGCGCGGTGCCGAGATTGGGCAACAGCACATGCCAGAAGGTCTGAAAGGCATTGGCCCCCAGATCGGCGCTGGCCTCGAGCACCCCCACCGACAGGCGCCGGAACCGCGCAACGGCGTTGTTGTAGACGATGACGATGCAAAAGGTCGCGTGGCCCAGAATGATGGTCCAGGTGCTGAAGGGGATGTCCATCACCCCGAAGGCCGAGCGCAGGCTGATGCCGGTGATGACACCCGGCAGCGCGATCGGCAGGATGATGAGCAGGCTGATCTGCTCGCGGCCAAAGAAGCTGGTGCGCGACATGGCGGCTGAAACTAGCGTGCCGAGGATCATCGCCAAGAGCGTGGCCACGCTGGCCACCTTGAGCGAGAGCCAGAGCGCCTCCCAGATGTCGGGCCGCCTCCAGGCCACGCCGAACCATTCCGTCGTCAGGCCAGGGGGCGGGAAGGCATAGGTGCGTTCCTCGGTCGTGAAGGCGTAAAGAAAGATCAGGAGGATCGGCAGATGCAGGAACAAGAGCCCGCCGATGGCGGCGATCTTCAGGCCAAGGGAGGCGCGTTCAGAGGGCATCGAAGGCCCCCGCGCGTTTGGCAAGGCTGAGATAGATCAGCATGATGACGATGGGGACCATGGAAAAGGCGGCCGCGAGGGGGATGTTCCCGGCGGTGCCTTGCAGCTGATAGACCGCCATGCCGATGAAATTGGCCGAGTTCCCGACGATCTGGGGAATGATGTAATCGCCCATCGTCAAGGAGAAGGTGAAGATCGACCCGGCGATCACGCCGGGCAGCGCCAGCGGCAGGATCACCGTGCGAAAGGTTTGCGACCGGCTGGCGCCAAGGTCTTGCGAGGCCTCGAGCATCGAGGTCGGCACGCGTTCCAGCGCCGCCTGCATCGGCAGGATCATGTAGGGGATCCAGACATAGACAAACACGAGGAACATGCCGATGTAGCTGGTTGACAGGGAATTGCCGCCGATCACCGGCAGCGCCAGCACCGCGTTCAGGATGGCGGTGGTGTGGGTGGCCTCGCTGGCCCAGGTGATGATGCCCTCTTTGGCGAGGATCAGCTTCCAGGCATAGACCTTGACCAGATAGGACGACCACAGGGGCAGCATGATGCCAAGGTAGAAGACCGCCTTCCAGCGCCCCCTGGCAAAGCGGGCGGCGTAATAGGCGATGGGAAAGGCCAGCACCGCGCAGCCCAGCGTCACCGCCGCCGACATCAGAAGCGTGCGCAGGATCACGTCGAAATTCGACGGCCGCAAAAGCTCGGCATAGGTTTTCAGGGTGAATTCGGGTTTGACCATGCCCGAAAACTCGTCAATCGAGTAGAAGCTTTGCAACAAAAGCGTGAAAAGCGAGCCAAGATAGACCACGCCCAGCCAAAGAAGCGGCGGGGTCAGGAGCAAGGCCAGAAAGGTCTTTGGATGGCGCCAGAAAAAGGCGGTCAACCGATCGGCAAGGCCGCGCTCGGGCAGGATGGCGGGGGCGGTCATGCTTGCCCCCTTTGGGCAGGAAAATTCTTGAAGAAAGAATTTTGCCCGCGCCCGTCCTTTTCCCGTGCTGCCTGGGTCAGGTCGCAGGAGCCTCCGGCGGGCATATTTGGGCCAAGATGAACGGCCATCATTCGTCCTCCATGACATGGAGGTCTTTGGGGTCGAAGGCGATGGCGGTGCTGTGCCCGGGTTCGGGCAGGGGGTGGCCTGCGGGGACGAGGGCGGCGATTTCGGTGTCGCCGGTTTTCATCACCACGCGGGTGGCCGCCCCCAGATAGCGCAGCGCCGTGACCGTGCCTGAGAGCGGGCCGGTGGCGGCAAGCCGGGTGTGTTCGGGGCGCAGGCTGGCCCAGCGGGCCGGGCCACCCATCGCCTGCGTCACGGCGGGGGGAAGGACGTTCGAGGAGCCGACGAAATCGGCCACAAAGCGGGTGCGCGGCCGATCATAGATCTCGGCCGGGGTGCCGATCTGGGCGATCCGGCCCTGATTGAACACCGCGAGGCTGTCGGCCATCGACAGCGCCTCGTGCTGGTCATGGGTGACAAAGACAAAGGTGATGCCGAGGCGCTGTTGCAGGGCCTTCAGCTCGTCCTGCATGGCCTCGCGTAGCTTTAGGTCCAGCGCGCCGAGGGGTTCGTCCAGGAGAAGCACGCGCGGTTCGTTCACCAGTGCGCGGGCAAGGGCCACCCGCTGGCGCTGGCCGCCCGACAATTGCCCCGGCTTGCGGTCGCCGTAATCGGGCAGTTGCACAAGGGCCAGCATCTCTTCGGCCTTGGCATGGCGCTGGGCGCGGCCCATGCCCTTTACCCTCAGCCCATAGGCCACGTTGTCCCGCACGTTCATGTGGGGAAACAGCGCATAGTCCTGGAACACGGTGTTCACGTTGCGCCGATTGGGCGGGATGGTCGAGACATCCTGCCCGAAGATGCGGATCGTGCCCGAGCTGGGCTGTTCAAAGCCCGAGATCAGCCGCAGGCAGGTGGTCTTGCCCGAGCCTGACGGGCCCAGCATGGCAAAGAAGCTGCCCTCGGCAATGGTCAGGTCCACCGCATCGACGGCGCGGACGGCGCCGGGGCCGGTGCCGAACTGGCGCGAGACGGATTGAAATTCGACGGCAGCGGTCATGGGGGACTTTCAACTTCATGCCCCGCACCCCCAGCCCCTCTCCTCAAAGGGGAGGGGAGGTGACGGGCCTCATTGTGTTGCGTGGCAGATCACGGTTTGCGGCTCCCCCCCCCATGGTGGGGGAGGGAGGGAGAGAAGGGATCAGCGCCCGCCGATCACGCCGATATAGTCGGACACCCAGCGGTAATAGGGCACGCAGGCCCCTTCGCCCTGGGAGCAATTGGCGGTGGGTGTGGTCCAGAAGCGGATCTTGTCGAAATCATCCAGCCCGTTCTTGGTGCAGCCCTCGGCCGTCTGCATGCCACGCCCGTCGGTGCAGGCCGCAGGCACGGCGGGGTTGGCGCCGAACCAGACCGAGAGGTCGGATTGCAGGTTCGAGGCCAGCGAGTGTTCCATCCACTTGTAGGCGCAATTGGGATGCTTGCTGTCCACATGCATCATGGTGGTATCAGCCCAGCCCGTCGCCCCTTCTTGCGGGATCACGCTGGCGATCGGCAGGTTTTCGGATTGCAACAGGTTGACCTGGAAGGGCCAGGAGCCCGATGCGACCACGCCTTCATTCTTGAAGTCATCCATCTGGATGAAGGCGTCGTGCCAATAGCGCCCGACGATCTGGCGCTGGCCCCGCAGCAGGTCAAGCGCGGCCTTGTACTGATCTTCGTTCAGCTCATAGGGCGAGGTGATGCCCAGTTCGGGCTTGTGGAACATCAGATATTGCGCGGCATCGGCAATATGGATCGGCCCGTCATAAGCCTGCACCCGGCCTTCGTTCGACTTGCCATCCGGCAGGTCCATCTTTTCAAAGACCACGTTCCACGAGGTCGGTGGTTCCTTGAACACTTCGGCGTTATACATCAGCACGTTCGGCCCCCACATGTAGGGTACGCCGTAATGCACGCCGCCCAACGTATGCCAGGGTGCCTCTTTCAGCCGGTCATCGACGGTGGACCAGGAGGGGATCAGGTCGATGTTGATCGGCTGCACCCGCTCTCCGGCGATCAGCCGCAGGCTGGCATCGCCCGAGGCGGTGACCAAATCAAACCCGCCTTCGTTCATCAGCGCCACCATCTCGTCCGAGGTATTGGCGGTCTTGACCTTGACCATGCAGCCGGTCTCGGCTTCGAACTTGGTCACCCAGTCGAATTCCTTCATCGTCTCGCCGCGCTCGATATAGCCGGCCCAAGCGACGATCGACACTTCGCCCTCGCCTTCGCCGATGGCGGTGACCTGTGCGATGGCCGGGGCAAGGCCAGTGAAAACGGCAAGTGCCGTGGTGCCCATCAATTTCAAGGTTTTCATCTGTCAACTCCCTGAGATGTGCCTCCGTCATCTGCGAAGGCGTCATGCTGGCGTCGGATTCCCGATCATGGGCAGAGCGTGATCCTCGTCCTGAAATTTCGCAATATCAAAAGGGAGAACGGATCGTTCGGAATTTCCGATGGGTCGGCTTAGCGGCCGGGCATCGCATCCTGGGCCGAGCGGATGAAGTGATGCGCGGGTGCCGAAAGCGGCGCGCCGCGCCGCCAGGCAAGCCCCACCTGCACCGAAGGCAGATCGCCCGAGATGTCGCGAATCCCGATGCGGTCGCCTTCCAGCGACCAGGGCCGGTAGACAAGGCTGGGCAGGATCGCAAGCCCCGCGCCGGTGGCCACAAGGCTGCGCACCGCCTCGACGCTGCGCGTGCGGAAGGCCACCTCGGGCTTGACGGCAAGCGCGCCCATCAGCTTGCGGGTGGAATCCTCGATTTCATCGACCATCAGCTGAATGAGCGGCTGGCCAGCCAGATCATCCAGCGCGATGGTTTCCTGATCCGAAAGCGGATGACCCAAAGGCAGCCAAAGCCGATAGGGCGAGACGAGGAGCGTCTCGACATTCAGCGCCAGCCGATCGCGCACCGATGAGGTCAAGAGCACCGCCACATCCAACTCGCCCCCGATCAGAAGGTGCTGAAGGTAGTCGCCGGTGTCCTCGATGACATTCAACTCGACATGCGGAAAGGCGCGGCGAAAGCGTTGCAGGATGTCCGACAGCACATAGCCCGCGACAAGGCTGGTCACCCCCAAGGACAGCCGCCCGGTCAGCGGGCCGTCCTCATCGGCAAAGGCGGTGCGGGCGGTGGCGACATCGGCCAGGATTTGCCGGGCATGGCGCAGAAAGGCGCTGCCCTTCTGGGTGATCAGAAGCCCACGCGCCTGCCGGTCAAAAAGTTGCACGCCCAGATCATCCTCAAGCGCGCGGATCGCCTCGGTGATCGAGGATTGCGAGATCGACAATTCGCGCGCCGCCCCGGTGACGGACCCCGCCTGCGCGGCGGCGACAAAGAATTGCAGCTGGCGCAGAGTGAAGGCCATGGCTTAGCCCCGGGCCATCTCGGCGGTCAGGGCGCTGTGATCTTGCGCGACAAGCGCCTCATAGGCCGCCAGACGTTCGGCTGTGAAGTGATGTTCCTCGGCCAGCAGGTTCACCGTGCCCAGCACCTCCCCATCCCGAACGACCGGGATATTGATGCAAGAGCCAAGGCCCAGCGAACTGATCAGCGCGTGATCAAAGAAATAGCGGGCGAATTCCGGGGTGGTGTTGGCGACAAAGGTTTGTTGCGCGGTTATGCAGGCGTCATACCAGCCGTCGCGTGTCAGCGGTTTGGTGCCGGAGACCGGATAGGCGGCTGGGTCTGAGCTGTAGGCGCGGCGGGTAACCCCGGCGGCCTCGTCCTGGGTGGTGATGGTGAAAAGCCGTGTGCCAAGGGCGGCGCAGGCGGCGTGCAGGCGGGCATAGGCGCTGGGCATGGCGGGTCCTTTGGTTCGGCGCATCGGACCACGGGGCGTGCGGTTGCGCAAGACCTAGGCTGTCAAGGATCGGGCGAGAAGGGCGATCCGGTCGGACCGGGTGACAAGGCCGACAAGCTGGCCTGCCTCGGTGATGGGCAGGGCCTGTTCACGCCCGTCGGCAAGGCGCTGCACCAGTCCGGCGGCGGAGGTGTCGGGGCTGGTGGGTGCGGCCGGATGGGACAGGTCGGCGGCGGTGAGGGCGGGGTCAGAGACGCCGACAAGGGCTTCTTCTGCGATCAGCCCGAGATAGTGGCCGTCCTGAACCATGGGCAGGGTCTTGAAGCGATGGCGGCGGAAGGTGGCAGCAAGGGCAGGCAGCGGGGTATCGGGTGCCACAGTGACCAGATCGCGCGACATCAGGTTCCGGGCGGTGAGGCCCGCGAGCGGGCGGGTGGCGGCCTCGGCCGCGGTGATGAGGCGGGTTAGATCCTCGACCCCGATATTGGCGTCAAGGCGCAGCCGGGCCAGCAGGTTGGCCAAGGCGCCAGGCGGTGGCGGGTGGCGGCGGTCGGGGGTGGGATCGGCTGTGCCATGGGCCGAGGGGGCAGGCTGGTGGAAGGGGTTGGCGCTGCCCGTGGCGCGGTTCCAGACAAGGCCTGTCAACACCAGCACAAGGCTGCCCAGAAGGACTGGCGACAGGAGATAGGCGAGCGGGGCTTCCGGGGCCGCCAGCGCGGTAAAGAGGGCGACCGCGCCACCCGGAGGATGCATTGCCCGGGCCAGTGCCATGGCGATGATGGCCAAAAGCACCGCCAGCCCATCGGTCGCAAGCGGCGGCAGACCCAGTTGCAGCACCAGAAGGGCAACGCCTGCTGCCAGGCCATTGCCAACCACAACCGACCAAGGCTGGGCCAGCGGGCTGTTCGGCACCACAAAGATCAACAGCGCCGAAGCTCCGAAGGGCGCAATCAGAAAGGGATGGTCAAGCCCTGTGCTGGTCGGTCCCGCCAGTACCAGGAGCCCAGCCCCGGTGACCACAAGGCCCAGCCCCGCCCCGACGGCACCGCTCAGTGCATCGCCCAACCCTGCCCAGGGCATCGCAGGGCCAAGGGCGCGCCACAGGCTCACTGCGCGGCAGTGCTGTCTTGGGCCAGCACCACCCAATCGGGGCCGGGGCCCGGCAGTTCGGGGGTTTCGGGCGACTGCCAAAGGAAGAGCAGCACAAGGACCGGGTCTTTCGGCGCATCGGCCTCGGCCAGAACTTGCCAGTGCAGGCCAAAGCCCTCGGCCAGAAGCCCTTCGGCGTAATAGGCGATTTCCTCGCCGTCGATCATCGCCTCTTCATCGTCTTGCGCCTGCCAGTCGCCGGCTTCCCACCAGATCGCCTGCCCTTCAAGCATCGGGTGGCGCAGGGCAAGTCTGGCCAAGGGCGCGAGGAAAGTCTGGTGCGGGGTCAGGGTGGGGGCCATACTCGGGTTCCTTTTGCGATGAGGCATGGCAGAGGCCGTGGCCGGGATCAAGCGGTGGAGGCAAGAATGGATTATCGGGTGGTGGCGCATCGCGTCGATGCGAACGGCAGTCTGGCGCGGGCCAAGTCGGCAGAAGTCGTCTTGGGCACCGATCTGGCGGGGCGGCAGGATGCCTTCAACCCGGTGGAGCTTTTTCTGGCGGCGCTGGCGGCCTGCATGATCAAGGGCGTGGAGCAGGTGGCACCGATGCTGGCGTTCCAGTTCACCACCGTTGAGGTGCGGCTTGAGGCGGACCGACAGGACAGCCCGCCCAAGCTGGTGGCGATCCGCTATGAGATTGTCATGGGCAGCGATGAGCCAGACGCCCGGCTGGACCTGATACACCGCAACATCCTGAAATATGGCACGATTTCCAACACCTTGGCCGGGGCGGTTCCCTTGGAGGGCAGTTTGCGGCGGGCGTGAAGGAGGGGGGCTTCACGCCCCCCGTGGGGTATTTGGGCCAAGATGAACGCAAACCCCGGATGACCTGCCCGGCCCTAGCGCTTCATCATCGCCAGGCGGATCAGGGCGCGTTCCATCACCGCCATGGTCGGGGCCTTGGAGGTCGAGCGCAGGGTCATGTCGGTTTCCACAAGCAGCCCAAGCGCCTGTTCCAGCGCGCGCAGGCCCCATTGGTTGGCCTGGCGCTGCACCGCGTCGCGCAGTTTGAAGATCACGCGGGCCTTGTTGATGCCGTTCGGGTCTGCCGCGACGAGATGGAGCGTGCGGAAATGGCGCAGGGCGGCGATGCAGATGGTGACGGGCGCGGTGCCTTGGCCTTCGAGCCGGCGCAAGAGCGGGCCGATGGCGGGGGTGCGGCCTTCGGCGGTGGCGATGATGAGATCATCCACCTCGGCCTCGATGGTGGCGGGGGCCATGGCGGCAACCTCGGCGGGGGTCAGGGGCGTGGCGTCGCCCCATTTGTAAAGCGCGATTTTCTCCAGCGTCTGGCGGAAATCGCCGGGGTCAAGGACGCGGGCCAAGGCGGACAGGTCGGTCATGGCGGTGGGGTCGATCTGGGTGAGACCGGCCTTTTTCAGCGCATCCTCGATTTCCTTGCGCATGGGCGGGTCGTCGTAAAGGCCGATGCAGACGGCATTGGGGTGCTTTTCGAACAGCGCTTTCAGGGTGGATTTGGCGGTCAGCCCGCCTGCGGTCACGGTGATCTGCGCATCGCCGGGTTGCCAGTCTTTCAGGGCGGCGGCGATGGTGTCGGTCAGCCCGTCGGTGGCATCTTCGACAAAAGCCACACGCGGGCCGGGGAAGAAGCCCACCGCCTTGATGGCGTCAAAGAGCGCGGCGGCATCCTTGCGCAGTTCGGCGGCGGCGATGCGGGTCAGGCGCATTTCGGCCTCACCTTCCGGTCCGATCAGGGCGGCGATGACCTCTTGCCGTTTCAGGGCCACGCGCATCGGGTCGGCACCGAAAATCAACAGCCCCGCTTGGGCCGGGTTGGGCTTTTGGAAATATCGGCTGGCCTCAACCCCCTTGAGGATCATGGGGTGAACCGCACCGAGGCGGCGAGGATTTCGGCGGCGATCTGGTCGGCCAGGATCACCATCAGCCGTCTGGCGGCATCTGCCTCGGCCGAAAGCGACGCCACGGTGGCGCTGGTAGCCGACCAGGAGGTGAAGTTCTCGGCCGTGCCACCCGCGATGCGGGTATCTGTTTCGCGGTCGGTCAGGGACCAATCGACCCGGCCCTTGAGGTTGTAGCGGGTGATCGTGGTGTCGGTGGCATAGCCGACGCCGACCGACTGGGTTGTGATCGTATAGGCCAGCCCATAGCGCGGGTCCTTGCTGCGGCCAAAGCGGGCTTCGATCGCGGTGACAAAGTCAAAGCCGTTCTTGTCGCCGGGATCAGCAGCGCGGATACGGCCTTGCAGCCCCTGGGCGGGGCCGGAGGGGCCGTAGGCGGGGGTAAAGCCGCAGGCGACAAGGGCCAGCGGCAGCAAAAGCAGGGTTCGGCGGTTAAACGACGACATTGATGATGCGCCCCGGCACGACGATGATCTTCTTCACCGGCTGCCCGGCAAGGAATTTGACCACATCATCATTGGCCAGCGCGATCTTTTCAACCTCTGCCGCCGCCATGTCCTTGGGCACGCTGATTTCCGCCCGGCGCTTGCCGTTGATCTGGATCGGCAGGGTGACGGTGTCATCGACCAAGAGCGCGGGGTCGGCCTTGGGCCAGGGAGATTGGGCGCAAAGCCCGGCGCCGCCCT
>VGDH01000014.1 GCA_016869835.1 Alphaproteobacteria bacterium | reverse complement strand
AGCGGGTCCTTGCGGTAATGCATGAAGGCCGACAGCTGCGTGATATAGACCAGCTCATCGGCGATGAAGCAGTAGGGCAGCATCAGCTGCACCGTGGGCCGATCCGGGTAACGCCACTCGGCCTCGTTCACCAGCGTCAGCACCTCGCCCAGCTTGTTGCCGCGAATGGGGCTTGCGGTGCCGGCGCGGTTGACCAGCACCGTCTTGCCCTTGTCATCGCGGCCAAAGCCGATGTGCATGTCAAAGGGGCATTTCACCATGAAATACCGGCTTTCCAGCTGGATCACCCCCGGACAGCGGCCCGCGCTTTTCGAATGGGTCTTGTTGGTCTGGCGGAACGACACCCGCTCGGGCGGATCATAGAGCACCGCGCCCTTGTCAGATGTCAGGAACCAGCCCACGGTAATCGGGCCGGAATTGGGTCTGCCCTCGGGCCGCTCGATCGAAATGTTGAATTCCATGAAATGACCTTTGGTTTTGCACCAGAGTCGCCCCTGAAATCCCGGCTGTCAATGCAACCCTGACGCGCCGATGCGCCGCATCAAGTCCGGCCGCAGGCCCCGCCCGGCGGCGGCCCGAATGTCGGGACGGATGCCAGACGCAGACCAGACGCAAACCCGACGGAAACCAGACAAGGTTTTTCTGTGATTTCAGAACCTTATGGCCAGTCGCTTGACAAGGCGGCATTTGCCGCCCAAACCCCCGGAAACCGCGACGGAGCCCGCCATGTCCGCACCCCAATCCGACGACCGTCTGATCGTTGCTCTGGATGTCCCGAACGTGGTTCAGGGGCTCGACCTTGCCGCCAAACTGGGCGACGCCGTCAGCTTCTACAAGATCGGACTGGGCATGTTGACCGGCGGTGGCTTTGCGCTCGCCAATGAGCTGAAGCAGGAACAGGGCAAGCGCGTCTTTCTGGACATGAAGCTTTTCGACATCGGCGCCACGATCGAGGCGGCCGTGCGCGGCATTGCCCAGTATGATCTGGACTTTCTGACCGTCCACGGTGACCCGCAGGTGGTGCGCGCGGCATGTGAGGGCAAGCGCGGGAAAGACCTGAAAATTCTGGCAGTTACCGTGCTGACCAGCCTTGATCGCGCCGATCTGGATGCCAACCTGATAAAGCCCGGCGATATCCACGACATTACCCTGGAACGCGCCGCAAAGGCGCTGGAGGCGGGGGCTGATGGTGTGATCGCTTCCCCGCAAGAGGCCGCCATGATCCGCGCCTTGCCGCAGGCAGCAGGCCGCCTGATCGTCACCCCCGGCGTGCGCCCGGCAGGGGCGGCCAGCGGCGACCAAAAGCGCATCGCCACCCCACGTCAGGCTATTGCTGACGGGGCGAACCACATCGTCGTGGGTCGCCCGATCTGGCAGGCGGCAGACCCCGCCGCCGCCGCCCGCGCAATTGTCGCGGAACTGGCCGGAATCTGACCCTTTACAGATCCTTCACCAGTCGCAGCGCATCATAGATCGCGGCATGGGTGTTCCGGCTTTCCACCGCATCGCCAATGCGGAACAGCTTGAACCCCTTCGACCCGCCATTCAGCATCTGCGGCTTGCCTGCAATCAACGCCTCATAATCCACCGCGCCAAGGTTTTCCGACTGCGGCTTTAGTTCGAAATACACATCGGCCAAAGGCTGCGTGCCATGGTTGACGACGATCTGGTCAAACTGCCGCTCTTGCGCCAGTTTCATATAGTCTGACCCGATCACGGCGGTCAGATGGTTGCCCGATCTCTTGGCGCCGGTCAGACGGTAAGTCACTGTAAATGTGACATTCTTATCCTGCATCGCCCGCATATAGGGCACCAGATTCATCGCCATGACTTCCGGCGCAAAGCTGCGGTCGGGGGTCATGATTTCAACCGTCGCCCCCGCTTCGGCCAAGGCCTGGGCGGCTTGAAGGGCGGTGTGGTCACCCGCGTCATCATACAAAAGCACGTTCTGTCCCGGCTTCACATCGCCTGACAGAATGTCCCAAGCGGTGACAGTCAGATCATTGCCAAACTCCAGAATGTCCTTCTCTGGCAGGCCCCCTGTGGCAATGATCACCACATCGGGCTTTTCGGCGAGAATATCGCCCGCCTCGGCAAAGGTGTTGAACCGGAACTCCACATCCCGCGCTGCCGCTTGCGCCATGCGCCAGTCGATGATGCCGATCATCTCGGCCCGCCTCTTCGTCCGTGCGGTCAGGCGCACCTGCCCCCCCGGCTCATCGGCGGCTTCAAACACCACCACCCGATGCCCCCGTTCGGCTGCCACCCGCGCGGCCTCCAGCCCAGCCGGGCCAGCGCCCACGATCACCACCTTTTTCGCCACCTCGGCGCGGGTGATGGTGTGGGGCACGGTTGCCTCACGCCCCGTCGCCGGATTGTGGATGCACAGCGCCATGCCGCCCTGATAAATCCTGTCCAGACAATAGGTTGCGCCAACGCAAGGACGAATGTCCTCTTCCCGCCCCTCGACGATCTTCTTCACGATATGCGGGTCTGCCATATGCGCCCGCGTCATGCCGACCATATCCAACTGCCCCGACGACACCGCAAACCGCGCGGTGGGCACATCGGCGATGCGTGCGGCGTGGAAGGTGGGCAAGCCCACCTCAGCCCGGATGCGTCCCGCCAGATCCAGATGGGGCGAGGATTTCATGCCCTGAATCGGGATCACATCGGTCATCGCCGGGTCAGTGTGAATCCGCCCCCGGATGATGTTGACGAAATCGACAAGACCCGAGGCTTTGAACCGCCGCGCCATCTCGACGCCTTCCTCTACCGGCAGGCCCCCCGGCGCGTCCTCATCGGCGACATAGCGCATGCCCAAGAGGAACTTTGGCCCCACCCGGTCGCGGCAGGCTTGCAGCACGTCAAAGGCAAAGCGCAACCGGTTATCAAGGCTGGAGCCGTCATAGGGGCCAGCCGGCATGCCATTGGTCAGCGGGCTGATGAACTGGTCCATCAGGTGGCCGTAGCATTCAAACTCTACCCCATCGACGCCCGCCGCCGCCATACGCTCGGCAGCATCGGCGTAATCCTTGACCACGCGGAAAATATCCCAATCTTCCATGACCTTGGGAAACGCGCGGTGCGACGGTTCGCGCGACGGCCCCGCCGCCAGAACCGGAAGCCAATCGCCCTTGTCCCACCGTGTGCGGCGGCCAAGGTGCGACAGCTGGATCATCACCGCCGCGCCCGCCTCATGGCAGTCATCGGTCAACCGCTTCATCCACGGCACCACCTCATCCTTCCAGACCAGAAGGTTGGTGAACACCGGCGGGCTGTCGCGCGACACGCTGGCAGATCCGGCGGTCATCACCATGGCCACACCCGCCTTGGCGCGCTCAAGGTGGTAAAGTCGGTAACGATCTTTTGGCATACCGTCTTCACCATAGGCCGGCTCATGGCTTGTGGTCATGATGCGGTTGCGCAGCGTCAGGTGCTTCAACTGATATGGCTGCAAAAGCGGATCGTTCGACATGGGCTCTTTCTCCCTTTGTTTCGGCAAGCTTATGGAGCGCAGGGCACAAGTCAATCACAAAATCGACATATGTGTCGAGTTTTGGCGACCGCGGATTGCCGGGTTGCGGCAAGGGGGCAAACTTCCTAGGGTCGCTGCCATGGATAGCCCTGCACCCAATGAACGCGGCTGGCGCGGTTCGGCCGATCTGTGGCTGGATGCCGCCTATCAGCTTTTGGTCGAAGGCGGGGTCGAGGCGGTCAAGGTCATGCCGCTGGCCGAACGTCTTGGCCTGTCGCGCACCAGCTTCTACTGGCACTTTGCCGACCGTGAGGCGCTTCTGGATGGGCTGGTGGTGCGCTGGCAAAGCCGTAACACCGAAAATCTCGTCCGTCAGACCGAAGCCCCAGCGGCCACGATCACCGAGTCCGTGCTGAACCTGTTCGACTGCTGGATCATGCAGGACCTGTTCGACAGCCGCCTGGAATTCGCCATCCGCACTTGGGCGCTGACCGATCCGGCGCTGGCCAAGACATTGGCCGCCGCCGATGCCACCCGGATTGCCGCCATCAAGGCAATGTTCCTGCGTTTTTCCTATCCCGAGGCCGAGGCCGATATTCGCGCCCACACAGTCTATCTGACCCAGATCGGCTATATCTCGATGCGGGTTGATGAGCCCCTGCTGCCCCGCCTTGACCGGATCCCCCCCTATGCCCTGACCTTCACCGGCCATGCCCCCAGCCCTGCCGAGATAAAGGCCTTTCGCGCCCGTCACATTCAGGCCAACCGCGCCAGCAAATCCAGCAATTGACGCTGTTCGGCCTGTGACAGTGGCCCAAGCGTCCGGGCCGAGATGTCAAGCGCGGTCGGCACCAGCCGCAGGAACAAGGCCCGGCCCGTGTCGGACAGATCGACCGTCAGCCGTCGCCTATCATCAGGATCGGGAAAGGTGCTGACCAGCCCCTGCCGCGCCAGTCGGTCCACAACGCCCTTGATCGTGGCAGCGTCCAAAGCCGTCTCGCGGCCCAGCGCGTTCTGCGACTGCGGCCCCAGTTCGGCAAGCCGCGCCAAGACGGCGAATTGCGTCGTGGTGACCTCGGGGATGGCGTCGGAAAACAGCGCCAAATGCCGCTGCGTCACCCGCCGCAACACATAGCCGATCTGCGCATCCAGGACATAGGGGTTTTGGGTCATCCTTCCCGCATAGACCCCGATCCGGCCCCTTGCAAGAACCTTGCGATCTGCGGCGTTGACAGCCGGGGGGCCAAGGACGCAATCTGCTTGCATGCAAACAATTCCGGATCGCGCATGACCGCCTATGCCCGCCCCGCCGACCTTGAAACCGCGTTGGCGCTTTTGTCAGACGGCGCGCGGCGGGTTCTGGCCGGGGGGACAGATCTTTATCCCGGTGCGGGCGCCCAGCTGGACGGGCCGGTTCTGGACATCACTGCCCTGCCTGCCCTGAAGGGAGTTACCCTGAAACAAGGGCTTCGCATCGGCGCGGCCACCACCTGGGCCGAGATTGCCGCCGCCGACCTGCCACCTGCTCTGCAGGGTCTGCAACAGGCTGCCCGGCAGATCGGCGCGCGTCAGGTACAGAACGTCGGCAGCATTGGCGGCAACCTGTGCAATGCTTCACCGGCAGCCGACGGCGTGCCGCCGCTTCTGACGCTGGATGCCGAGGTGGAGCTTTGCACCAGGGACGGCGGGCGCACCCTGCCGCTGGACAAGTTCATCCTCGGCCCCCGCAAAACCGCCCTTGCCCCCGGCGAAATCCTTGTGGCCGTGCATGTGCCTGCCACGGCGCTTGCCGGGCGGGGCGCGTTCCTGAAACTGGGTGCGCGGGCCTATCTTGTGATCTCGATCGCCATGGCCTCGGCGCGCGTTGTGGTGTCGCAGGGCATCGTCACCGACGCCGCGATTGCGGTCGGGGCCGCTTCTCCCGTCGCGCGTCGCCTGACCCAGCTGGAGCGCGCGCTGATCGGCGCGCCGGTCGGCACCTTGGCCGACCAAGTGACGGCCGAGACCATCTCCACCGCCCTTGATCCCATCGACGATGTCCGCGCGACAGCCGGGTATCGGGCCGAAGCGGCGGCAGAACTTGTGCAACGCCTGCTGCGGGGGCTTGCATGATTTCTTTCTTGCTCAATGGCCGCCCTGTCCAAATAGACACCGCGCCGACCTTGCGACTAAGCGAGGCGCTGCGGGAAAACCTTGGCCAGCGCGGCACCAAGGTGGGCTGCGATGCAGGGGATTGCGGCGCCTGCACTGTTCTGGTCAATGGCCGCCAGGTCTGTGCCTGTCTGATGCCGGTGGCGCAGGTCGCCGGAACCCGCGTCGAAACGGTCGAGGCCGAAACCCCGGTTCTGACGCACCTGCGCGCCGCCTTCCTGCGCCATGGGGCGGCGCAATGTGGCATCTGCACGCCTGGTATGCTGATGGCGGCGGCAGAGCTTCTGGGCCGGACCTCCCGCCCGACCGAGGTCGAGGCCGAAGAGGCGCTGGGCGGCGTGTTGTGTCGCTGCACCGGCTATCGCAAGATCCTTGCCGCCGTCTGTGATGCCTGGCGCGATTACGACGGGCCAAAACCTGTGCCGGATGCGCCGGTCGGGGCGCGGATCGACCGGCTGGACGGTGCGGCCAAGGTCGAGGGCGATCTCTTTGGCGCCGATGTCGTGCCGGATGGGGCCCTTGTGGTGAAGGCCATTCGCTCGCCCCATCCCCACGCTGCCTTTGCCTTTGGCGATCTGGCCGCCTTTGCCGCCCGCCCCGGCGTGGCCGCAGTGTTTACCGCTGCCGACATGCCGGGCCGCAATGCCTTTTCCGTCATCCCGCCCTTTGCCGACCAACCCGCCATCGCCCAAAGCCCGGCGCGGTTTCGCGGGGAATGTGTGGCGCTGGTGGCTTTTGAACCGGGGGCAAAGGCCGACATGTCCGCCTTCCCGATCCGCTGGACGCCGCTTGTGCCGCTGTTGACCCCGGCCGAGGCCGAGGCACCCGAGGCTGCGCTGTTGCACCCCAACCGGCCGCAGAACCTGCTGATCGAGGGCAAGGTGCGAAAGGGCGATGCAGTGGCGGCGCTGGCGGCATCGGCCCATGTGGTCGAGGGGCGGTTCCAGACCGCCTATGTCGAACACGCCTATATTGAACCCGAGGCAGGCGCGGCCTGGATGGAGAGCGAGGTTCTGTGCATCCGCGCCTGCACCCAGGCCCCGGTGATGGACCGCGACGATACCGCCACCATCCTTGGCCTGCCGCCGGATCGTGTGCGCATCCTGCCTTCGGCCACGGGCGGCGGGTTCGGCTCGAAACTGGATGTGTCGTTGCAACCGCTGATCGGCCTTGTGGCGCTGAAAACCGGGCGGCCCTGCCGGATGGTTTACAGCCGCCAGGAAAGCATGGCCTCGACGACGAAACGCCACCCGGCCGAGATGGAAGGCCGCATCGGCTGTGACGCGTCCGGGCGCATCATGGGCGTTGAATTCATCGGCCGCTTCAACACCGGCGCCTATTCCAGTTGGGGGCCGACCGTGGCGAACCGGGTGCCTGTCCATGCCTCGGGCCCCTACTTTACCCCGGCCATTTCGGCCCGCGCGCGGGCAGTGCATACCCATGGCCCGGTGTCAGGGGCCTTTCGCGGCTTTGGCGTGCCGCAGGCGGCGCTTTGGCAGGAAACCCTGTATGACCGGCTGGCCGACAAGGCCGGGATTGACCGGTTGGAGTTTCGCATCTTGAACGCGCTGCGCGATGGGCAGGCCTCGGCCACCGGGCAGGTCATGCAGGCCGTGGGCATCGCCGATTGCCTGACGGCGCTGCGCCCCCATTGGGCGCGCGCCTTGGCGCAGGCGGGCGGCGATGGGCCGGTCAAGCGCGGCGTCGGCGTGGCCTCATGCTGGTATGGGTGCGGCAACACCGCCTTGCCAAACCCCTCGACCATCCGGATCGCCCTTGCACGTGACGGCCGCGTGATCCTGCATCAGGGGGCGACTGACATCGGGCAGGGCTCGAACACCGTCATCAGCCAGATCGCCGCCCAGGCGTTGGGCCTGCCGATCACGGCCTTCTCGCTTGTCGGGCCAGATACCTTCCTGACCCCGGACGCCGGGAAAACCTCGGCCAGCCGCCAGACCTTTGTCACCGGGCGCGCGGCCCAAGCGGCGGCGGCAGCGCTTCGGACTGCGATCCTGCGCATGGTCAATGCGGCAGCGGATGCCGGACTGGCCCTGAATGGCCCGCGTCTCATCATCACCGATGGCAGCGCGCGCCATGAGATTTCCCTTACCGATCTGCCCTGCGATGCGAATGGCCATGTGCTGACCGCCGAGGAAACCTACGACCCGCCGACCCAGCCGCTGGACGAAAACGGTCAGGGCAGCCCCTATGCCGTTTACGGCTATGGCGCGCAGTTGGTCGAGCTTGAGGTCGATACCCGCCTTGGCACCATCCGCCTTCTCAAGATCACCGCCGCCCATGACGTCGGCCGCGCGATAAACCCCACCTTGGCCGAGGGCCAGATCGAAGGCGGCATCGCCCAAGGCATCGGTATGGCGCTGATGGAGGATTACATCGCAGGCCGCACCGAAAACCTGCATGACTACCTGATCCCCACCATCGGCGACGTGCCGCCCATCGAAAGCCTGTTGGTCGAAGTACCTGACCCGAACGGACCCTTCGGCGCGAAAGGGCTAGGCGAGCATGTGCTGATCCCCACGGCGCCGGCCATTCTGAACGCCATCCGCCATGCCTGTGGTGCTGAGATCACGCAGCTTCCAGCCCTGCCGCACCGGGTTCTGGACGCCATCCGAAAGGCCGGGCCATGAGCGACGGTGAAAAGATCCGCTGCGATGCCTGCCCGGTGATGTGCTATATCGCGCCGGGCCAGACTGGGGCCTGCGACCGCTATGCCAACGAGGCAGGCCGCATCATCCGCACCGATCCTGTCGTGATGCTGTCCCATGCGGTTCAGGCCGGTCACCGCATCGTGCCCTTTGCCGCCCGCTACTGGGACGGCGATCCGATGCCGAAAGACACCTTTGTCACCGCCATCGGTTCGGGCACGACCTATCCCGATTACAAGCCCGCGCCGTTCATTGTGTCGTCCAGGGTGGACGGGGCGGATATGGTCACCGTGGTGACCGAGGCGATCTTTTCCTATTGCGGGGTGAAGGTGAAGATTGACACCGACCGCTTCCTTGGCCCCGAAGGCGCGGTGGTGCGCGCGGGTGGCGAGGCTATTGGCCATGTCACCACCGCCGAATATGGCAGCCAGATGCTGTCCTTGGGTGGGGTGCATCACCTGACAGGCGGGTCCAAGGCCGAGGGGCGGTTGACCTGTGCGGCCATGCTCAGCCTGTGCAGTGGCGAGGCTGTGGAACTGGCGATCGACGGCGGGTCGATGGTCGTGGTGCAGGCGGGCCAGCCGCCGGTTCTTGACGGCACGCCAGAACGGCGGATGCGGGTCGGCTGCGGATCGGCCACCATCGGGATGTTCGCCGTGCAATGGCAGGGCCTGGTGGATGAGGTGGTGGTGGTCGATGACCACATCACCGGGGTAGTCAGCGAACATCAGGCCGGAAAAGTGTTGGGCTGGCAGCCAACCGGCATCAAGATCCTAGGCCACCGCTCTACCCCCGGGCGTTACTTCAAGGTGTCCGAGCCGGGGCTGGGCTGGGGCGGCACGAAACTGACCGATCCCTTGGCGATCCTGGGCGAGTGGAACCCGAAAAAGGGGGCGCGGCCGGGGTTGCGGCTTTTGATGGTGTCCACCACCGGCGAGGAATTCGCCTATTACGAGTTGGACGAGGAGTTAAGGCCGCAGCCCCGCCCCTTGCCCGAGGCGCTGCGGGCGACCGTCGGCCTTATCGACGAGAATTGCGAGCCCTCGCTTTGCACTGTGATGTTCATGGGCGGTGCGGGGGGCTCGTTGCGCGCCGGGGTCACGCAAAACCCGGTGCGTCTGACCCGGTCGGTACAGGGCCGCGAGACAGTGCTGACCTCGGGCGGGGCGGAAACCTATGTCTGGCCAGGGGGCGGGATCACCTTCATGGTCGACGTCACCCGCCTGCCGAAAGGCGCTTTCGGCTATGTGCCCACCCCCGCGCTGGTTGCGCCATTGGAGTTTACCTTGCCGCGTGACGCGTATGTGGCGATGGGCGGCCATGAGGCCAGCATCAAGACGCTCAATGAGATCATGGCCGAGGGCGGCGAATACCCCACCGCCGCCCGGCTGGAAGGCTGGCCGGAATGATGGGCCCGCAGATTCAGTGGCTGGGCGATGGGCGGCTTCACCTGAACCACGGGCCGATTGATCTGATCTGCGAGGCATGGGGCGCGCCGCAAGCGGTCAAGGCGGGCTATGCCCGTGCGATGGCCCGGTTTGACACGGTCCTGACCGAGTTGGTGGCCGAGCTTCCTGCGCTTCGGGCGGAACACCAGGCCGTGACCGGCCATTTGCCGCGCCAGATGGCGGCGGCGGTGCAGCCTTTTCGCCCCGCCTTCATCACGCCGATGGCGGCGGTTGCAGGTGCCGTGGCCGATGAGGTTTTGGCCCATCTGGCGGGGCCGGGCATTGCCCGTGCCTATGTCAACAACGGTGGGGATATTGCCTTGCACCTGACGCCCAGCACGGATCTTGTCTGCGCCTTGACCCATGGGGGGAGCGTGCAGCTTCACGCGGCCCAGGCTGTCCGCGGCATTGCCACATCCGGCTGGTGCGGTCGGTCCTGGTCCTTTGGCATTGCAGATGCCGTCACAGTTTTGGCCCGCAGCGCCGCCATGGCCGACGCCGCCGCGACCATGATCGCCAATGCCGTCAACCTGCCGGGCCATCCGGCCATCACCCGCCGTCCGGCCGCCGAGATGCAGGCAGAAAGCGATCTTGGTCATCGTCTGGTGACGGTGGGCGTCGGTCCGCTTGGCGCTGCCGATGTGGAACGGGCGCTGGATGCCGGTTTGGCCACGGCACGCGGCTTTGCGGCACGCGGATTGATTGAAGGTGCTGCTCTTTTCCTGCAAGGTCGGACATGCACCCATGGACAGATGAGCCTGCCGAAGGAGACCGAACGTGCCTGACTTTCCCATTCGCCGCATCACGCTTCAGATCGAGGAAATCCACCACGATTTCGGCCTGGCCCCGGCAAGCCCCCGGCTTCTGGGGGCGGTGATGGCGGTGGTGAAGAACCCCTATGCCGGCCGTTATGAGCCCGATCTGGAATCGGCGATGGAGGACCTGAAGCCCTTGGGCCGGCTGCTCACCGACAAGCTGATCGCGGCCCTTGGCGGGCGCGAGGGGATCGACGCTTATGGCAAGGGCGCCATGGTGGGCGAGGGGGGCGAGGCCGAACATGCCGCGCTGTGGCATGCGCCGGGCGGCTATACGATGCGCGAGCGGCTGGGCGAAAGCCGCGCGATCGTGCCCAGTTGCATGAAGGTCGCGCCCATGGGTGGCAGTCTGGATATTCCCTTGGGCCATATCAATGCCGCCTATGTGCGCGGGCATTTCGATTCCATCACCGTATCCGTGCCCGATGCCCCCCGCGCGGGCGAGATCGTCTTTGCGCTGGCCATGGGCAAGGGAGGCCGCATCCATAGCCGGATGGGCGGGCTTTTGCTGAAGGACGTCAAGGGCGAGGATGGGTGCAGATGAGGGCGCTGGCGGGGGCCTTTGCGCTTCTGCCCGGTGCGGCTTTTGCCTGCGCCTTGCCGCCTTCGGTTATTCTGACCTTGCCGACGGGCCATTACATCACCGGGGCTGCGCTGACCGTGGCGCTGACCGCCCTGATGGGGGCGGCCAGCCTGCGCCTGCCTGACATGGCGGCGCTCACGCTTGCCGACCGGCCCGAGCGGCTGTCGCGCATCGTGCTGACCTATCCGAGTTTTCTGGCGTTTCTGATCGTCTTCGTGCTGGGCATCCTTGGCCCGAATGACCCGATGCACAACCTTTTGACCCTGGTGTTCTGGACCGGGGTCTGGATTGCCCTGCCTCTGGCCTCGATGCTTTTGGGCAACCTGTGGTGGGGGTTGAACCTCTGGCACGCCCCGATCCGCGTCATCCGCAGCCTGATCGGCCGCAAAGGCCAGATTGGCCTGTCACGCCTAGGCCATTGGCCGGCGGTGCTGGGCCTTGCCGGGTTCAGCTGGTTTCAGATCGTGTCGATGTCCCCATCCGAACCCGAAACCCTGGTGCAGGCGATGGGGCTTTACTATGGTGTCATCCTGGCCCTTGGCGTTCTGGAGGGCGAGGATTGGCTGGACCGGGGTGAGTTTCTGACCGTGTTTTTCGCCATGGTTTCGCGCATTTCGCCCCTTTGGCGCGAAAGATCGGGCGGTCGGGTCAGGACGCTGATCGGCTGGCCTGGCGCGCAGGTCTTGCGGATGCCGGCCTTTGGCGTTTCGGAAATGGCCTTTGTGGTGGTGGCGCTGGGCGCCCTGTCGTTTGAGGGGCTGTCGGAAACCTTCTTCTGGCTGTGGCTGATCGGCGAGAACCCCCTGGAATTCACCGGGCGGTCAGCCGTGATGGGGGTGAACACGGCAGGGCTGGTCTTGGGCTGGGCACTGACGGCGGCAAGCCTTTGGGCGGTGCTGGCATTGGGGCGGCAGTGGGGTGGCCAGCGCTTTGCCGCCGGTCCGGTGATGCTGTCCTTTCTGGCCATCGCGGCGGGGTATCACGTGGCGCATTTCTTTGTGACGCTGCTGACCTCGGCGCAATACACGCTGGCGGCGCTGAATGACCCGCTGTTTCGCGGCGATGCACTTTTGGGGATGCCGCCCTTTTATGTCTCGCTGGGCTTTCTGTCGAACCCGCTGATGATGAGCCTGATCTACGCCGTGCAATTCACCGCCATTCTGGGCGCGCATCTTCTGGCGGTTGTTCTGGTCCTGAAACTGGTCGGCCCCCACACCCGCGCCTTGGCCCATCTGCCGATGACCATTCTGATGGTCGGATACACGGTTTTCGGTCTTTGGCTTCTTTCAACCGCACGGGGAGTTTGACGGCGCGAGAAATCCAAACCGACCTTGTGAAAATCGTAGACTTTTTGTTCGCATACTTACAAACTTCACCATGGGACTCGCCGCAGAGCGCAGCCCGGCAACAACAGAGAGTACAGACCATGACAACGAAGGATAGGAATGCTTTTGCGCCCTCCCGGCGCGCGGTTCTTGCCGGGATGGGTGCGGGACTTTTGGCGACAACGGGGCTGGTGCGCCCGGTGATGGCGCAGGGGGCGCCGCTGAAGCTGGGGTTCCAGCTGCATGCGACCGGCATCGGCGCCAGCTATGGCCGCTGGTATCAGCGCACCGCCGATGCGGCGGCAAAGATGATCAACGACATGGGCGGCATTGGTGGCCGGCCGATCGAACTGATCTATGAAGATGACGGCACCGACCCCAAGCGCGGCGCCGAAGTGGTGGACAAGATGGCCAATCAGCACGGCTGCGAGTTGATCCTTGGCACGCTGTTCAGCCATGTGGTCATGGGGTCTGCCCCCCGCGCGGGTGAGTTGAAGATTCCGTATCTTGTCTGCTCTGAGGGCTATCACGTTGCCTCGGGCGCGTTGAACCGCTGGACGCTGCAGCCGGGCATCACCGATGTGCGCAGCCAGATTTCGGCGATGGCACCCTGGGTTGCGGCCAACCTGGGCAAGAAGGTCACCATGGTCTTCCCGGACTATGCCTTTGGCCATGATCACCGCGATTTCTTTACCGCCGCAATGAAGGCGCAGGGCGGCGAGGTGATCGCCCAGATCGCCATTCCACCGACCGAGACCAGCTTTACCCAGTATTTGCCGCAGATTCCGGCGGAAACCGAGGTCTTGTATCACGTCATGGTTGGCCCGGGCGTGCTGACCTTTGTCAAGGAGTTGGGTGAGTTCTATGGGCCGGGCAACGGGCCAAAGCTCTTTGGCTTTATCGACAGCCTTGAGGCCGTCGATATCGCCACGCCGGGGCTGGAATTCCTGGAAGGCAGCCATTTCTGGGAAGCCCACAACCGCGTGAAGCCCGCCGATGCGGGCGAACATGAGGCCGCCTATCGCGCCGCCGTGGGCGTGGATGACAACGGCGCATCGGTGGCCGATGCCACCGATGTCTCGACCTACAGCCACATGTTCAGCACCTGGGAGACCCTGTTCTTCATCAAGCAGGCGATGGAAGCGGCAGGCTATACCGGCCCGGCGGATCGTCAGAAACTGGTTGAGACGATGGAGGGCATCTCGGACCTGCCTTACGGCATCGAACGGCCGCAGGGGGCCAAGGTGTTCAACGGCAAGACCCATCAGGTCTTTGGCACCCAGACCATCAGCCAGGTTCAGGGCGGCAAGCTTGTGAAGGTGCATCAGACCAGCATGGCCGATGGGGCCTATGACGACGCGGTGGATTACACCACCATGTCGTTCTGAGGAACAGGGCGGGGGCCTGCCCCCGCCCATTCGCCCATGGCCTTTGGTCCCTATCTTCTTCTTGCCCTGATGGAAGGGCTTGTAAAAGCCGCCGTGCTGGCGCTGACCGCTGTCGGCCTGTCGCTGGTCTTTGGCGTGATGCGCGTGGTCAATGTCGCGCATGGGGCTTTCTTCATGCTGGGCGCGGTTCTGGCCTATACGGTGGCGCAATACATCCCCGGACCGGCGGCCCTTGGCTGGCTGGCCGCGCTGGTGATCGCGCCCATGATCGTGGCGGCGATTGCCGCGGCGGCCGATACGCTGGTCCTGAAGCGGCTGAACTATGACCCCGAAGCGACGATCGTCGCCACCATCGGTCTGTTGTATATTCTGGAACAGGCGGCGCTGTCGTTCTTTGGCCCCGATGCCCGCCCGGTCGAGGCGCCCTTTACCCTGCGCCTGCAACTGCCGTGGTTCGGCTTTTCGGGATACAAGCTCTTCGTCATTCTGGCTGCCATCGCCATTCTGCTGGCGGTCTGGTGGTTCATGACCCGCACCCGCGCCGGTCTGGTCATGCGCGCCACGCAGGTCGATCGCCAGACCGCCCGCGCCTTTGGTATTGATGTCGACCGGGTCTATGCCGGGGTCTTTGCGCTGGGGGCGGCGTTGGCGGCCATTGCGGCGGTTCTGTTGGTACCGATCAGTCAGTCGCATTACCTGATGGGGGGCGATCCTTTGTTGCTGTCGTTCATCGTGGTCATCATCGGCGGGCTTGGTTCGCTGCGCGGGACCGTGGTGGCGGCGCTGATCATCGGCATTTCGGATGGCGTGATCTCGATGTTCTACTCGCCCACCCTTGCCAAGATCATCGCCACCGCCGCCGTGGCCATGGTGCTGGTCTTCCGTCCCCAGGGCCTGTTCGGAGCCCGCGCATGAAGTCGGTGGCTTTGCATCTGGGGGTTCTGGTGTTGCTGGTGGTTGCGCAATTCTTGCTGCCGTCCTATCACGCGAACAACCTGAGCCGGATTTTGGTGCTGGCGGTCTTTGCCATGGGCTACAACATTGCCTTTGGCTATTCGGGGCTTTTGTCGCTGGGCCATGCGCTGTTGTTTGCCGCAGGCATGTATGGCGCGGGGATGCTGGTGCATCACGCGGGAACGGCGGCGCTGCTGGCGCTTTTGATCGGCACGCTGGCGGGCGGGATCATGGCCACCTTGGTCGGGCTTTTGGCGCTGCGCACGGCGGGCGTCAGTTTCATGATCGTCACGCTGATGTTCGCGCAGGTGGGGTTCCTGACGATTCTTTACTTCAACGGCGTCACCGGCGGGGATGAGGGCATTGCCCTGACCGCTCCGGAGCGTCAGTTCATCGGCCTTGACCTGACGCAAGATGCTCCGCGATTCTGGGTGGCGCTGGTGTTGTTTGTCATCGCCCTTGCTGCAAACCTTGCGCTGGTGCGCTCGCGCTTTGGTCGGGTGATGCTGGCCATGCGCGAGAATGAAGAGCGCTCGCGCATGTTGGGCTTCAACCCCTATGTCGTCAAACTGCAGATCCTCGTGATCTCGGGCCTGTTTTCGGGGGCGGCGGGGGCGGCCTATGCACTGTTGTTCGGCTATATCGGGGGCAGTTTCGCCTCGGTGCAGTATTCGATCCTGCCGATGCTGTATGTGCTCTTGGGCGGGGCGGCGACGGTGCTGGGTCCGCTTTTGGGGGCGGGGCTGATGTTCTACCTTATCGACTTTGCCTCCGGGCTGACCTCGGCCTATCTGATGGTGGTGGGCGCGGCCCTTGTCGCCTTGGTGCTGTTCGCGCCCAAGGGCATTCTGGGCACGATCCGCGAAAGGTGGCTGCCATGGCTGCCGTGATCCTGTCTGCCACTGGCATCAGCAAATCCTTTGGCGGGCTGTGCGCCGTGGATGGCGTGGATTTCGCGCTGGAGGCGGGCGAGATTCATGCCTTGATCGGGCCGAACGGCGCGGGCAAGACCACCTTTGTCAGTCTGCTGTCGGGCCGCATCACGCCCGATCGGGGCCAGATCACGTTGGGGGGCGAAGAGATCACCCGCCTGCCCGCCCATCAAAGGGTGCGCGAGGGGATCGCCTATACGTTCCAGATCACCTCGATCTATCCCGGCTTGTCGGTCTTTGACAATGTGGCGCTGGCGGCGCAGGCCCATGGGGCAAAAGACCTGCACGCCGCGGTTCAGGCGGCGTTGCAGCGGGTCAACATGGCCGATCTGGCAGCACAGCAGGCCGCCACCTTGTCTTATGGTCACCAGCGTTTGCTGGAAGTGGCGATGGGTCTTGCGCTGAAACCAAGGGTTCTGATCCTGGATGAGCCGACGCAGGGCCTCGCCTCGGGCGAGATTGCCGGGTTCGTGGCGCTGGTGCGGTCTTTGGTGCCGGAAACCACGGTGCTGTTGATCGAGCACAATATGGATGTGGTGATGGATCTGGCGCAGCGGATCACGGTTCTGAACCACGGTCAGGTTCTGGCCCGTGGAACCGCAACCGAGATTCGGGCCAACCGCGCTGTGCAGGCCGCCTATCTAGGGGTCGAAGATGCTGAAGGTTGAGGGGGTCAGCGGCGGCTATGGCGGCGCCTTGGTGCTGCGCGATCTGTCGTTTCAGGCGCTGCCGGGCGAAGTGACCTGCATCATGGGCCGCAACGGCGTGGGCAAGACCACCCTTCTGCGCGCCATCATGGGCCAAGTGCGGGTGACCAAGGGCGCGATTGCGCTTGATCGACGAGACCTGTCGAGCTTGCCCGCCCATCAGGTGCCGTTGCAGGGGGTGGGCTATGTGCCGCAGGGTCGGCGGCTTTTCGGGCCACTGACCGTTGCCGAAAATCTCGAGATCGGGTTGATGACGCGGGCTAAGGGCCAGGCCACGCTTGACCGCGTTTTGCAGCTCTTCCCCCGCCTGCAAGAGCGGATGGACCAGACCGCCTCAACCCTGTCAGGCGGCGAGCAGCAGATGTTGGCCATCGCCCGCGCGCTGTGTCTTGAGCCGAAGGTCTTGTTGTTGGATGAGCCAACCGAGGGGCTGCAACCTTCGATGATTGCCGCCATCCGCGAGGTGGTGGTGGGGCTGAAAGCCAGTGGCGTTGCTATCGTGCTGGTCGAACAGCGGGTTGAGGCGGTGCTGGGCATGGCTGACCGGGTGGCCTTCATGGACCATGGCCATGTGGCTGAAACCGTGCCGCGCGATGGGCTGACTGCAGTATCCTCGCAGTTCAAACACTATGTGGGGGTCTAAATGGCCGGGCTTGTTGCGGGTGTCGATGTTGGTGGCACCTTTACCGACCTGATGATCCTTGATCCGGCGACGGGCGATGTTCGGCTGTCCAAGGTTCCCACCATGCTGCCCAATCAGGCGGGCGGGGTCTTGGCCGCGTTTCAGGCAGCGGGTGCCGCTCTGGCGGATGTGGACCTGATTGTGCATGGCACTACGACCACCACCAATGCGGTGCTGGAACGCGCCCTGTGCAAGACCGGGCTTGTCACCACCATGGGCTTTCGTGACGTGCTGGAGCTTGGCCGCCGCACAAGGCCGAATGCCTATGGCATGACGGGCCACTTTGTGCCGGTCATTCCGCGCGATCTGCGGTTGGAAGTGCCCGAGCGGATGGATGCCAAGGGCCGCGTGTTGACGCCGCTGGATGAACCCGCGCTGCGGGCTGCCGTGCAGCAACTGGCCGATCAGGGCTGCGAAAGTCTGGTGATCCATTTCCTGCACGCCTATGCCAACCCGGCCCATGAACAGCGCGCCGCCGAAGTCGCTGCCGAAATCTGGCCCAACGGCTATATCACCATGGGTCACGCGCTGTTGTCCGAAAGCCGCGAGTTTGAACGGGGTGTGACAGCGGCGGTCAATGCCAGCGTGCAGCCGTTGTTGGAGCGTTACGTTGCCCGGCTGGCCGGTGATTTGAAAGCGCGCGGTTATGGGCGCGATCTTTTGGTGATGAACGGCAATGGTGGCATGGTGGCCGCCGACAAGGTGTCGCGCGAGGCGGTGAAAACCGTGATGTCCGGCCCTGCCTCGGGGGTGATGGCGGCTGTGGCCACAGGACGGCGCGCCGGGATGGCGAATTTGCTGACCTATGACATGGGCGGCACCTCCACCGATGTCGCGATGATCAAGGCGGGCCGCGCGCCGGTCTCGAATGAGATCGAGGTGGAATATGCCATGCCGATCCATGTTTCGATGGTCGATGTGCGCACCGTTGGCGCTGGGGGCGGGTCGATCGCGCGGGTGGATGCCAGCGGCATGTTGCGGGTCGGGCCGGAAAGTGCCGGGTCAACGCCGGGGCCAATTTGCTATGGGCGGGGCGGCACGCGGGTGACGATTTCGGACGCCAACCTGATCCTTGGCCGCCTGCCTGCCCATCGCTTTGGACAGGCCGCCGAGGCTGCCCGCGCGGCCATGGCCGACCAGATCGGCACGCCTTTGGGCCTTTCGGTGGAACAGGCGGCCGAGGCGGTGGTGCGGATTGCCAATACCCATATGGCGGGTGCAATTCGCATGGTGTCGATTTCTATGGGCGCCGACCCCCGCGACTTTGCGCTGTTTGCCTTTGGCGGGGCGGGGCCGTTGCATTCGGTGGCTTTGGCGCGCGAACTGGCGATCCCGAAGGTTCTGATCCCCGCACGTCCCGGCATCACCAATGCGCTGGGCTGTGTGGTGGCCGACCTGCGGCATGATTTCGTCCGCACGCTGAACCGCCCGCTGGACGGGGTCGAGATGGCCGATGTCCACGCCCTTTTGGCCGCGCAAGAGGCCGAGGGGCGGCGGCTGATCGCGGCGGAGAGAATCGCCCTGACCGGGATTGAGGCCGAGTATTCCGCCGACATGCAATTCATTGGTCAGACCCACCTGTTGCGCGTGCCGCTGCTCGGCCCCACCCCCTCCCGCGCGGATCTGCAAGCGCGGTTCGAGGCCGTCTATCACGCGCGCTTTCGCGTCGATCTGCCCAATATCCGCGCCAATCTGGTGAACCTGAACTGCTCGGTCACCGGGCGCAGGCCCGAATTGGACCTAAGCCGCCTGATTGACCCCAAAGGCCGGTTAGAAACGGTTGAAGCCAAAGAAAGCCGCCGCGTTTGGTTCGGCGGCTGGGTGGAAACCCCGGTCTATTGGCGCGATCACCTGCCTCTGGATCTTGATCTGGAGGGCCCGGCGATCATTGAACAGATGGACACCACCATCATCATTGATCCGGGCTGCCGGGTGACATCCGACCCTGACGGCAACCTGATCATCGAGGTGCCACATGCTTGACCCGATCACCTTGGCCGTCATTCAGGCGGGATTGCAGCAGGTCTGCGACGAGATGGACCTGACCTTCAGCCGCGCCGCCTTTTCGCCGGTGATTGCCGAGGCGGATGACCGGTCGGACGGCATCTACAGCGCCGAGGATGGCAGTTTGATCGCCCAAGGGTCAAGGGGCCTGCCTGTGTTTGTGGGAGTGATGCAGTTTTCCACCCGGACCATCATCGAAAGGATCAAGGCCGGGATCACGTCGGCGCCAGAGCTGGGGGATATCTATATCGTCAACGACCCATACCTGGGCGGGACCCATCTGATGGATGTGCGCTTTGCCATGCCGTTCTGGCGGGATGGGCGGATTTTCTGCTGGCTGTCGAACACCGGCCATTGGCCGGATACCGGTGGTGCGGTGCCGGGGGGATTTTCGGCCAGCGCCATCAGTGCCGAACAAGAGGGGCTGCGCCTGCCTCCCGTGAAGTTGTTCAAGCGAGGCGTGATGGATACCGAGTTGTGGCAGGTGATCTGTTCCAACATCCGGGTGTCCGAACAGCGGATCGGCGATTTAAAGGCACAAGCCTCGGCGCTTTTGGTGGGGGCCGAGCGGTTGGCGGGGCTGATGGACCGCTATGGCGATGGCACGGTGTCACAGGCGATTGCCGAGATGCGGGGCCTTGCGGCGCGGCAGATGCGGGCGATGGTGTCGCTGGTGCCGGAAGGGTCATACGTCTCGCGCGCTTATGTCGACAGTGACGGGGTGGTGAACGATCCCCTGACCATCGCGCTGACGGTCACGCGACAGGGCGATGGGTTGACCTTTGATTTCAGCGGCTCCTCATTGCCCTGCATGGGGCCGATGAATTCGGTGCGGGCAACGACCTATTCTTCGGTCTATCTCGCCATGCGCCACATCTTCCCTGATGTGCCCATTTCGGCGGGTGCGTTTGAGCCGCTGACCATCACTGGCATTGAAGGCACCTTCCTTGATGCGCATTACCCCCGCCCCGTTTCGGGCTGCGCGGCCGAGGTCAGCCAGCGCATCGCCGAGGCGGTGTTCGCGGCCATAGTGCAGGCCCTGCCCGACCGGGTGACCGCGGCGCCTGCGGGGACAAGTGGCAACTTTGGCCTTGGCGGGCATGACCCGGAAAAGGGCCGGGATTTCGTGATGTATCAGATCTCGGGCGGTGGTTATGGCGGCAATGCGGGCCACGACGGGCTGTCCAACGGCTGTTCCACCATTGGCATTTCCAAGGCCCCGCCGGTGGAGATCATGGAGCAGAACTTCCCCGTGCTGTACCGCCGCTATGCCCTGCACGAAGGGTCGGGTGGGGCGGGGATGCACCGGGGCGGCTTCGGGCTGGATTATGAGATCGAGCTTCTCCGGGGCCAGGCGCGCGCCAGCTTCGTGATGGACCACGGCCGCAGCGGGCCGCAAGGCGCGCTGGGCGGCAAGGATGGCGCGGTGAACCGGGTCGAGGTCATCAGGGATGGTCAGGTTCTGGTCCCCGAACACCTGTCCAAGGCCCAGGACATTGCCCTTGCCCCTGGCGACCGGGTGCGCGTGCGCACGCCCGGCGGCGGTGGCTATGGTGATCCTGCCAAACGCGACCCGGCCTTGGTGGCCGAGGATGTGCGGCTGGGCCGTTACACTGCCGATCAGGCGCGTGCCTTGTTTGGCTGGCAGGGGTAGACGTCAGGCGTCGCGCTGGGCGATCCAGTCATGGGCCGGGTCGTTCTTGAACCGCCATTTGCGCAACGGCCCAGCCATGACGTTGAGGTAATACATCTCATAGCCGTAAGGCGCGCCGCAGGGATGGTGGCCGCGTGGCACCAGGACCACATCGTGGTTCTTCACGGCCATGGTTTCATCAAGGCCGCCGTCCTCGGTATAGACCCGCTGGATGCCAAAGCCCTGCGCAGGGTTCAGCCGGTGGTAATAGGTCTCTTCCAGATAGGTCATGTTGGGGAAATCATCCTCATCATGCCGGTGGCTGGGATAGCTGGACCAATGACCGGCAGGTGTGAACACCTCGGTCACCAAAAGGCTATCGGCGACCTCTCGCGCCTCCATGGCTATGTTGTTCACATAGCGGGTATTGGTGCCCTTGCCGCGAGGTGTCAGCTCAATCCCCTCCGGTCCCAACCGCTGCGCCTTGTGCCCGCCTTTGCCCGGCGCGCGGCAGACGGCCAAGGTGCAGTCGGTGGTGGCAATCGCCTCCCATGCGTCATTGTTCGGCACATAAAGGCAGTGCGGCGGCGTTCTTTCAAACACATCCATCCGCGCGCCCATCACACCCCAGTCCTGCCCCGAGGCGGTGATCTGCGCCTTTCCCTCCACGATCACGAGAATCGCCTCGTTCTCCCCGGTCGCCTCAGACACCCTGTCGCCCGGTGCCAGCCGATAAAGCGCAAAGCCGACATGCCCCCAGCCTGCCGTCTCGGGCGTGATGTCATGCACCTTGCCACGGGTGCCGCCCGGTTTGCGCAACAGGTTTGACATGTGGTGCCCTTTCATCTTGGTAAAAATACTCCGGGGGTGTGGGGGCGGGCCCCCACCTTGCCCTTTGCAGCCTTAAATCAGGCCGGCTTCTTTGGCCTGGCGCTTCAGCGTCGCCAAGCCAAGTGTCTGATACAAGAGCGGGTTGCGAATCTTGGGGTCTTGCTCGGCCTCGATCACGATCCAACCGTCATAATCATGCGCAGCCAGAATCTTCAACAGCGGCCCGAAATCCACCCCGCCGTCCTGATCGCCGGGCACGGTGAAGGCCCCTCCAACCACCGCCTTCAGGAAAGACCAGCCTTCTGCGCGCACCTTGGAGGTAATGGCGGGACGGATGTTCTTGGCATGGAAATGCCGCACGCGGGCGGCGTGTTTGGTCAGCACCGCGACCGGGTCACCACCGCCAAAGGCGCAGTGGCCGGCGTCGAACAACAGGTGCGTGTGCGGGCCAGTTGCGGCCATCAGAGCGTCAATTTCCTCGGGGGATTCGACGATGGTGCCCATGTGGTGGTGATAGGCCAGCGTGATGCCTTCGCCTGCGAGATAGGCAGCAAAGGCTTCGAGCTTGGCCCCGAAAACCGCCATTTCCGCAGGGGTCAGGCGCGGGCGGTCGTTCACCGGTTTGCCCGCATCGCCATGAATGGCGTTGGAGGTTTCGCAGACAATCATGACGGCGCAGCCATTGTGCTTCAGCTTGGCAAGGTGGTGCTGGCAGGCCTTGATCTCATCCTCGACCGACCGCACCAAAAGCTCGGTCGAATACCAGCCCGAGATGAATTTCAGGCCATACTCGGCCAAAAGCGCGCGCAGCGCCTCGGGCTCATCCGGCCAGCGGTGGCCGTTCTCGATCCCGTCAAAGCCGATCTGGCAGCCCGCCTCGTCCAGAATACGGGTGGTCGGGATATCAGCCCCTATGGTCTGGTCGTCGTCATTGGCCCAGGCGATGGGGTTGGTTCCGAATTGGATCATGGTTCTTCTCTCAGTTGGCCAGCCATTGACGCCGGATCGCTTGTTCATAGCCCGCGCGGGCTTCGTTCACTTCGCGGCGGTTGGAAACCTCGGGCACGGCCACGTCCCACCAGGTGCCGCCCGCGCAAGTGCCGGGGTTTGGATCGGTGTCGATCACGATGACGGTGGGGATTTTGGCGCCTTTGGCGGCCTGCAATTCCGTATCTAACTGGGCGATAGAGCCTGCTTTCACGACATTTGCCCCCATCGAGCGTGCGTGCGCCACAAAGTCGATGTTGGCCGGATTGACGTGATAGCTGTCGTCCAGAAGGTTGTTGAACGGCGCCCCGCCCGTGCCCTTTTGCAGCCGGTTGATGCAGCCATAGCCGCGGTTGTCGGTCAGGACGATGGTAAAGGGGATGCCCATCATCACGGCGGTCGCTAGTTCGGAATTGGCCATCATATAACTGCCGTCGCCGACCATGCAGACCACGTCCTTTTCGGGCGCGGCCATCTTGATGCCCATGGCCCCGGCAATCTCGTACCCCATGCAGCTATAGCCGTATTCCATGTGATAGCCGCCCGCCGCCGCCCGCCACAGCACATGCAGCGCGCCGGGCATGGTGCCTGCGGCGCACATCACAACCGATTGCTTGCCCGTGTTGCGCTGCACTGCGCCGATGACTTGGGCATCGGTCGGCATGCCCACGCCGTTCGGAGCGGCCATCAATCCATCGGTGGTTTGGAACCACTGATCTCGCGCGGCAAAGTCGGGGTCGGCAAAGCGGTGACCGCCCAGCGCAGCGCTGATCTTTTCCAGCGCGACCTTGGCATCCGAAACCAGCGCCTGCGCGCCGCGTTTCGCGGCGTCATAGCCGTGGATATTGATGGAAAGGAGTTTCCGGCCGGGGGCTGAAAATACCGTCCAGGACCCGGTGGTGAAATCCTGAAACCTTGTGCCGACGCCGATCACCAGATCCGCCTCGGCGGCCAATTGGTTGCCGCAGCCGGTGCCGGTCACGCCGGGGGAGCCGAAGTGCAGTTTCTCTTCCCAATCCACCGCGCCCTTGCCGGCCTGAGTTTCCACCATTGGGATGCTGTGCTTGCACGCAAAGTCACGCAGCACCGCCTCGGCCCCGGAATAGATCACGCCGCCCCCGGTGACGATCAGCGGTTTCTTCGCCGCCTTGATCGCCGCCACAGCCTCGGCCAGCTCACGCTGATCGGGTTCGGGGCGGCGGATGTGCCAGACCTTGGGGGTGAAGAATTCCAGCGGGTAATCATAGGCCTCGGTCTGCGTGTCTTGGCAGAAGGCAAGGCAAACCGGGCCGCAATTGGCCGGATCGGTCATCACCCGCAGGGCACGAGGCAGCGCGGTCAGGATATGTTCAGGCCGCGAGATGCGGTCGAAATAACGCACCACGGGACGGAAGCAGTCATTCGCGGAAACGGTGGCATCGTCGAAATCCTCGATCTGCTGCAAGACCGGATCGGGCGCGCGGTTGGCGAACACGTCGCCGGGGATGAAGAGAACCGGCAGGCGGTTCACATGGGCCAGCGCGGCGGCGGTGACCATATTGGTCGCGCCGGGGCCGATGGAGGAGGTGACCGCCATCGCCCGGCGGCGTTTGTGGGTTTTGGCAAAGGCGATGGCGGCATGGGCCATGGTTTGCTCGTTATGGCCGCGCCATGTGGGCATTACATCCTTTATGCCATGCAGCGCCTCGCCCAGACCGGCCACATTGCCGTGACCAAAGATCGCCCAGACGCCTTCGATAAACCGCTCGCCCTCTTCGGTCATCTGGACGGACAGCCATTTCACCATGGCCTGCGCGGCAGTGAGCCTGATTGTGGTCATGCTGTTTCTCCCTTTGCCGCGCAGGCGGCGTCCCAGATGCCGCAAAGGCGGGCGTATTTGCTGGCCATGTCTGCGACGGCCTGATCGTCGGTGATCTTGCCCGCAAACCAGCCCCGCGCCGCATCGCCAAAGATGGTGCGGCCGATGGCAAAGCCTTTCACCAGATCGTGGCCCGCGGCAAGCGCCAGCGATGTGCCAAGCGCCGCTTCGCTGGCATCCAGCCCCAGTACGACGATGCCGCGCACATGGGGATCACGGGTGGTGATGGCACTGCAGGCGACGCGATAGGCGGCGTCGGTGGCAAAGGGCTCCAGCTTCCACCAATCGGGGTAGATGCCCAGATCGTAGAAGCGGGAAATCACCTGCGCCGAGGTCTGGTCATTCACCGGGCCAACCTTGGAGGGGATGATTTCCAAGAGCATTTCCAGACGGTTGCGCCGGCAGGCGTGGAACAGACGCAGGACGGTGGCCTCTTGCGCAGCCTTGGTTTCCGCGTCGTCGTCGGGGTGGTAGAAGCACAGCACCTTGACCACATGGGCCAGTGGCCATTCGGACAGGCCGCCAAAGTCGGGGCCGATTTCAGCCTCTAGCGTCAGGGGGCGCGAGCCGGGCCATTCCACAGGGCGGCCAATCCAAAGGCCGGTCCCAGCGGCTGCATAAAGCGCGTCGCGGCCAAGGCGGCTGTCGCACAGGATGCCATAGCCGGGTTGGCCACCTGAGACCTGCAAAGCAGCCTTCAGGCACAGTTCCTTGAAGGCACCGATCTTGGCAGGCGTTGCGCCTTCTATCGCCTCAAGCTGCATGCGGTGGTCAAATGCGAAAACCCGCATGGTGGACCAATCCTGATGCCGGTTGGTGGCCCAGTGAATCTGCTCAAGCGCTGCGTCCTTGCGCAGCGCCTTGGTGACTACGCCGCGGTTCAGGAAGAATTGGAGTTCCTCCCACGACGGATAGGCCGGGGTGCAGCCGTGGCGCGAGACGGCAAAGGCACCGCAGGCGTTGGCGTATTTCAGGGCCACAGGCCAAGGCTCGCCCTCCAGCCAGCCTTTCAGAAGGCCGGACATGAACCCATCGCCCGCGCCGAGGACGTTGAAAACTTCAATCGGGAATCCAGGGCCGGATTCGCCCTGATTCAGCGTGTCCGGGATCGCGCTGGTAAAGGCCGAAGCGCCCATCGGGCCGCGCTTGCAGACAAGCGTGGCCTTGGATACGGCCCGCACGTCGCGCAGCGCGGCGATGGTGTCGGTGGTGCCGCCGGCGATGTGGAATTCCTCTTCGGTGCCGACGATCAGGTCAAAAAGGTGCAGGGTGGATTGCAGTTTCGCCGTGACGGCGGCGGATTCGATAAAGCGGCTTTCGCCGTCGCCGTGGCCCGCAAGGCCCCAAAGATTCGGGCGATAGTCGATGTCGAGTGCGGTTTGCAGCCCGTGCTTGCGGGCAAGGGTCAGGGCCTTCATCACGGCGGCTTCGGTGCGGGGGTGCGACAGGTGAGTGCCGGTCGCCACAACAGACCGGGATGAGGCTATAAAGCCTTCGTCAATGTCATCTTCGCACAGCGCCATATCGGCGCAGTTTTCGCGGTAGAAGATCAGCGGGAATTGCTTTTCATCGCGGATGCCCAGCAGGACAAGCGCCGTCAGGCGTTCCTTGTCGGTGATGACGCCCTGAACATTCACCCCTTCGCGTGCCAGTTCTTCGCGGATGAAGCGGCCCATGTGTTCATCGCCCACGCGGGTAATCAGCGCCGATTTCAGGCCCAGACGGGCGGTGCCCGCCGCCATGTTGCAGGGGCTGCCGCCGATGTATTTCTGGAAAGACCCCATATCCTCCAGCCGCCCACCCACCTGCGCGCCGTAAAGGTCAACCGAGGCGCGGCCGATGGTGATGACATCCAGAGTTTTCATCCTGCTTCCCCAGATTCAGGTGCGGCGCACCGCGAGAGGCGGGGCGATATGGAATAAATATTCCATTATAAGGAGATTTGAAAGCATAAATTCCATAAGGCTGTGGTCAGCTTCCCGCCAAGCCCGGAATCGGCGCACCCCAGACCGAGACGAACACCTCGGGATCTGTGGTCGTGCTCAGATGCTCGGGGGTCAGGCCAACCACCCGCACGCGCAGGGCGTGTTCGGTTTCGATCAGCGGCCCAAGCAGCCTGTCGACCGCAGGCCCAAGGTGCCCCAGCGTCCGGCAGCGCCTGCGCCGGAAAACCCCGAAGATCCGATCGTGAACCACGGCGCGCACGATCACCTTCCCTTGATCGTCCAGCGCCAGTTTCACCGCATCGCCCAGGCTCAGGCCCGACCGGCCGATATGGGGACGCACGTCGTGAACCTTGGCCTTGGCCAAAAGCGTGACTGGGGTCTCTGTCATCCATCTGTCCTTTGCGATTGGCACGCCCTCGCGAAGTCTGGAAACAGCGTGGGCCCCGATCACAAGCGCAAATCCCGGGCCAGAGTGCTGGCTGGCAGCATGTCGCGCATGAAAACGGCCGGTTTCGGCGGGATCGTGCAGAAAAGGCAAGGCCCGGGAACCTGTCCCGGGCCTTGCCCTGTGATGTGCAGCCTACAGAGGGTCAGGCGTGAGGGTCTTTGCTTCTTGCGGCTTCGCGGTGGCGCAATTCGCTGAAGATGCCGGACTGACAGCTTTGTACACTTGGCAGTAGCGCGGCCTTCAACCGCTTTGCGCCAAAGCTTTCATCGCCGGTCCTGCTGACAAACGCGACGATGACAGATTTGCGTGCAGATCGGTCGCAGGCAGATTCGGGATGCCTTTGACTAAAGGCGGTCACGGCGGAAACCGAGCCATGGGCGATCTGTGACATGTATTCGATTCGCGCCATGACCCTTCCCGTCCCGATTGCACCGTTTCGCCAAATCTGTCCCCCGACATCAGTGTCATAGCAGGCCCCGCCCAGGGTGACAGCGGCACAGGCGCATAAGCGGGATGCCCGAAAGGATAGGGTCGCCGCCCGCTCGACGACAAATGACGTCGTCACCCGCGTCTTCAGCATTGCAAAACGCGGAAATCGTCCCCAGATGTTTTGCAAGGCCATGGCGGCTGTGCTGGATTTCCGGGCACTGCGAAGGCGCTTAACACAAGGAGATAGCCGATGAATTTCGAGAAATTCACGGAGCGTTCGCGCGGCTTCATTCAGGCAGCGCAGACCATTGCGATGCGGGAAAGCCACCAGCGCGTTTTGCCCGATCATCTGCTCAAGGCCCTGATGGATGATGACCAGGGGCTGGCATCCAATCTGATCCGCAAGGCGGGCGGCAGCCCGGAACGGGTGAACGAGGCGATCAACACCGCGATTGCCAAACTGCCCAAGGTCACGGGCGGTGATGGCAATACCTATGTTGACCCTTCACTGGTGCGGGTTCTGGACGAGGCCGAGGCGGTGGCGAAGAAGGCCGGTGACAGCTTTGTCCCCGTGGAGCGGCTCTTGACCGCTTTGGCGCTGGTCAACACCCGGGCGCGGGATGCGCTGACGGCGGGGGCGGTCAATGCCCAAGGGCTGAATTCGGCGATCAACGAGGTGCGCAAGGGGCGCACTGCGGACAGTGCCTCGTCCGAGGACACCATGGAAGCGCTGAAGAAATATGCGCGTGACCTGACCGAAGCGGCGGCGTCGGGCAAGATTGACCCGATCATCGGCCGGGATGAGGAGATTCGCCGGGCCATGCAGGTTCTGTCGCGGCGCACCAAGAACAACCCGGTGCTGATTGGCGAGCCGGGTGTCGGCAAGACCGCGATTGCGGAAGGCTTGGCTTTGCGCATCGTGAACGGCGATGTGCCGGAATCCTTGCGCAACAAAAAGCTGATGGCCTTGGACATGGGCGCCCTGATCGCGGGCGCGAAGTATCGCGGTGAGTTCGAGGAGCGGCTGAAGGCCGTTCTGAACGAGGTGACGGCGGCGGAAGGCGAGATCATCCTTTTCATCGACGAGATGCATACGCTGGTGGGCGCGGGCAAATCCGATGGGGCAATGGATGCCGCCAACCTGATCAAGCCTGCGCTGGCGCGGGGTGAGTTGCATTGCGTCGGTGCCACCACGCTGGATGAATACCGCAAGTATGTTGAGAAGGATGCGGCCTTGGCCCGCCGGTTCCAGCCAGTGATGGTGAGCGAGCCGACGGTGGAAGATACGATTTCCATCCTGCGCGGCATCAAGGAAAAGTATGAACTTCACCACGGCGTGCGGATTGCCGACAGCGCTTTGGTCGCGGCTGCCACGCTGAGCCATCGCTATATCACCGACCGCTTCTTGCCCGACAAGGCGATTGACCTTGTGGACGAGGCCGCCAGCCGGTTGCGGATGGAGGTGGATTCGAAGCCCGAGGAACTGGATGCGCTGGACCGTCAGATTCTGCAGCTTCAGATCGAAGCCGAGGCTTTGAAAAAAGAGGATGACGCGGCATCCAAGGACCGGCTGGAAAAGCTGGAAAAGGAACTGGCCGACCTGCAGCAGAAATCGGCGGAAATGACGGCCAAGTGGCAGTCGGAACGCGACAGCCTTGAAAAGGCCCGCGATCTGAAAGAGCAGCTTGACCGCGCCCGCGCCGAGCTGGAGCAAGCCAAGCGCGAAGGCGATTTCGGCAAGGCAGGTGAGCTGCAATATGGCCGTATTCCGGGGCTGGAAAAGTCGCTCGCCGAGGCTGAGGCGCGCGAGGGCGAGGCGCTGGTGTCCGAAGCTGTGCGGCCCGAGCAGATTGCCGAAGTGGTCGAACGCTGGACCGGCATCCCGACGACCAAGATGCTGGAGGGTGAGCGCGAAAAGCTTCTGCGCATGGAAGAGGAACTGGGCAAGCGGGTGATCGGCCAGCGGTCGGCCGTCGTCGCCGTGTCAAACGCCGTGCGTCGCGCGCGTGCCGGGCTGAACGATGAGGGGCGGCCTTTGGGCAGTTTCCTGTTCCTTGGCCCAACAGGTGTTGGCAAGACCGAGCTGACCAAGGCCGTCGCGGCCTATCTGTTCCACGATGAAAACGCCATGGTTCGGATCGACATGTCAGAATTCATGGAGAAACACTCGGTTGCCCGGCTGATCGGGGCGCCTCCGGGCTATGTCGGCTATGACGAGGGTGGCATGCTGACAGAAGCGGTGCGGCGGCGGCCCTATCAGGTGGTGCTGTTCGACGAGGTGGAAAAGGCCCATCCCGATGTGTTCAATGTGCTGTTGCAGGTTCTGGATGACGGCATCCTGACCGATGGTCAGGGCCGCACGGTGGATTTCAAGCAGACGCTGATCGTGCTGACCTCGAACCTTGGGGCGCGGGCGCTTTCGGAACTGCCCGAAGGGGCAGATCCGGCCGCGGCGCGGCACGAGGTGGAAGAGGCGGTTCGGTCGCACTTCCGCCCCGAGTTCCTGAACCGTCTGGATGAGCAGATCATCTTTGACCGCCTGAACCGTGCCGACATGGATGGCATCGTCACCATTCAGCTTCAGCGGCTGGAAAAGCGGCTGGCGGCGCGCAAGATCACCTTGGATCTGGATGCCGACGCCCGCGCCTGGCTGGCCGATGAGGGCTATGACCCGGTCTTTGGCGCCCGGCCGCTGAAGCGGGTGATCCAGCGCCATCTGCAAGACCCGCTGGCCGAGATGATCCTTGCCGGCGATGTGATGGATGGCGCGACGATCCAGATCAAGGCCGGACCCGAAGGGTTGATCATCGGGGATCGGGTGTCGGCCTCGCGTCGGGTGCGGCCCAGCGAGGCAGTTGTTCACTGATGGCGAAAGGCCCCCGCAAGCCGGGGGCCTTTTCACCCTGCGGGGCTGGCGTCCAGCCGCAATTCGGCAATGAAATCATAGATGTCAGAGCGGTAAAGCCCGCGCGTAAACTCGACCGGGCGGCCCGAGGCAAGATAGCCTGTTCGGTCAATGCGCAAGACCGCCTGCCCGGCCTGCATGTTCAGAAGCTGGGCTTCCGAGACCTTCAGATTGGCCGCCGAAACCCGCTGCACCGCATGGGTCGGCACATGGCCAAGCGCCCGCACATGGTCATAAAGCGAGCCCTGCACGGCCTGCGGATCGGGCAGGATATCGGCGGGCCAGGATGAGTATTCCAGCGCCATCGGCACCCCGTCGGCGCTGCGCAACCGTTCGATCCGCGCCACCCGGCCCGATGTCATCAGGCCAAGCGCCTGCTGTTCATCGGGCATTGGCGGATGCAGCCCGGCAGAAAGGATGCGCCCCGTTGGCACCTTGCCGCGTTGGCGCATGTAATCGGTAAAGGAAACAAGGGTTGAGCGAGAGTTGTCCTGCCGGGCCCGTGGCACGCGCACAAAGGTTCCTGCGCCACGCCGCTGTTCCAGCTGGCCATCTTCCACCAGTTGCGCCACTGCCTTGCGGACCGTCACCCGGCTGACCTGGGCCAGTTCTGCCAGTTCCCGTTCGGGCGGGATCTGGGTTTTCGGGCGCAAGGTGCCATCGGCAATCGAGGCCAGCAGATGCCGGTAAAGCTGTTCGTAACGCGGGCCATGGCCTTCGCGGAACCAGCTTTCGGGATGGAACAGGGCATCGTTGCGGGGCATGCGGGCGCCTTTGCGGGGTTTCCCCCTATTGGGCCGCAAATCGCCGCTGGGGCAAGGGGATTCAACCCGCCTTGACGCCCGAGGCCAGCGCCGTCGCGGCTTTAGTCAGGATTGCCACATCGCTGCCAACGCCAAGGAAAGTCACACCCATGGCCTGATAGCGCTGGGCGATCTTGGGATCAAAGGTCAGGATGCCCGCAGATTTGCCCGATGCCATGATCGCCTTCAGCGTGGCATCAATGGTTTCCTGCACCTCAGGTGCGTTCATGTTGCCGGGATAACCCATGTCGGCGGCAAGGTCGGCTGGCCCGATAAAGACGCCATCGACACCATCCAGTTTCAAGACCTCAGGCAGGGCCGCCAGTCCGGCGCGACTTTCCACCTGCAGGATCAGGCAGGTTTCGGGGTTGGCTGTGGTAATATAGTCGGTGATCCGGCCATAGTCAGAGGCGCGGGCGATGGATGCACCCACACCGCGGATGCCATGAGGCGGGTAAAGCATGGCCTGCACCATCTGGCGCGCATGGTCGGCGCTTTCGATCATCGGGATCAGCAGGGTCTGCACACCCAGATCGAGAAGCTGTTTGACCAGTCGCACCTCGCCCACCGGCGGGCGCACGACCACGCTTGTGCGGTTGCCCATGGCCTGCACCTGGGCAAGGATTGTCGGGATGTCATTCGGCCCGTGTTCGCCGTCAATCAAGAGCCAATCGAACCCGCAACCGGCCAGCGCCTCGGCGGCAATCGGGCTGACAAGGTTCATCCAGATGCCGTGCTGCACGGTCTTGGCGGCAAGGGCGGCTTTCAGGTGATTCTTCGGTGCGGGCATGATGGGCTTTCAGGCAAAGGTGCAGGTTAGGTGGCCGAAGGGGCCAAAATCGGCGTCGATCCGGGCGCCGGGTGGACATTCCACAGCACGGATGAAGCTGCCGGACAGGATGATTTGGCCGGGTTCAATGGCTTGCCCGTACTGGTGCATGCGGCGCGACAGCCAGATGATGCCGGTGACCGGATCATCCAGCACGCCGGCGCCAAGGCCGGTTTCTTCCACCAAGCCGTCGCGTTTCACAATGGCCCCGACCCAGCGCAAATCGCCCCGTGGGTCGTGGCGGTGGGTGCCCATCACGATGCCCGCGTTGGCGGCATTGTCGGAAATGGTGTCGATGATGGTTCGGGTCTGGCCATTCGCGGCGCGCACGATCCGGGTATCCAGAATTTCCAAGGCCGGGGCGACGAAATCGGTCACGGCCAGCACCTGATCGCGGGTCACATCGCCGTACAGAGCGGATTTCATGACAAAGGCAATCTCGGCCTCGATCCGCGGGGCGATGAAGCGGCCTGTGGGGATGGTCGCACCATTGGCAAAGGCCATGTCATCCAGAAGCACGCCCGAATCGGGGGTGGCGATGTTCAGCTGTTGCTGCATGGCGCGCGAGGTGAGGCCGATCTTCCAGCCGATGATTTTCCGCCCCTCGGACAGCTTGCGGTCCACGAATGCCCGCTGCACCGCATATGCGTCATCCATCGTCGCACTGGGGAATTCGGCAGAGAGAAGGCTGCGCTGAATGCGGCTCTGTTCGGCCTGATAGAGACTGCTTCCGGCGGCTGTGATCTGATCGGGCGTCATGGCAGAACCTCGTCCTTGACAGTGTTGCGCAAGGTGCCAATTCCTTCAACGCTGACCTCGACCACATCGCCCGGCTTCAACCAGATCGGCGGATCAACTCGCGCGCCCGCGCCAGTGGGGGTGCCGCAGAGAATAACGTCGCCGGGCACTAGGGTGGTGAAGGTCGAGATGTATTCGACGATGCGGCGGAAGGGGAAAAGCATGCGGCTGGTCCGGTCTTGCTGGCGCAGGTCGCCGTTCACCCGTGTTTCCAGCGCGATGTCGTCAAGCTGCGCGGCACCCGCAAAAGGCACGAGCCACGGGCCGATGGCGCCAGAGGTGTCAAAGTTCTTGCCTTGGGTCACGTTGAATTTGGCATGCCGGACCCAATCGCGCAGGGTGCCTTCGTTGGCGATGGTGATCCCGGCGATGTGGTCATAGGCGGCAGATTGCGCGATGCGCCGACCGCCTTTGCCGATGACGATCACAACCTCGCCTTCGTAATCCAGTTGATACGATTCCGGCGGGCGGATGAGCGGCTGGTCATGGCCGGTGAAGCTACGCGGAAAGCGGATGAAGAGGGACATGTTCGGCGGGGCCTCTTGTCCGTCTTTGTATTCCGCGTTGCGGTCGGGGTAGTTGACGCCGACACAGATGATCTTTTCCGGGTTGATGACCGGGATGGTCAGCGTCACTTGATCGAGGCTGAGTTTCGGTCCGGCGGTCTGTACAAGCGCCGCCAAGGCGCCTGCCTCGATCGCGGCGCGCATGGTGGGGTAATGCGCGGTCAGGTCGGTGATGGCGTCCCCGTCAAGGTAGCCCCAACCGGTTTCGCGCCCTGTCGAATAGCTGACAAAGCGGATCATGGTGCGATGATCGGCTGCGCTTTCAGCACCGCCTCTTTCGGCTGCAACCCGTTGAACAGCGACCCATGTTCAAACCAACTGCGCGGGGCGGGGGCGCCCCAAAGGGTTTGACGTTGGGGGTCCTTGAGGTCCCATTTGATGGGTTCCAGATCCGGGTCAACGGTCTGGTAGTCGGAACAGTAGATTTCAATCCGGTGGCCGTCCGGGTCGAGGATATAGAGAAAGAAGGCATTGGAAATGCCGTGCCGACCGGGGCCGCGTTCGATGTTTTTTACATAGCCCGTTGTGGCCATCAGATCGAGCAGGTCGATGATGTTCAAAGGCGTCGGCACCCAGAAGGCGGTATGGTGCAGGCGCGGGCCAAGGCCGTTGGTAAAGGCCATGTCATGCACCCCGCCCTTGCGGTGCATCCATGCAGCCCAAAGGCGGCCCGACTCTTCATCTTCGGTGTATTCGGTTACCCGAAAGCCCATCTCATTCCAGAAGGCGACCGAGGCATCGACATCGGGCGAGAAGGTGTTGAAATGGTCGATCCTGAGCGGCTTGACGCCCTTGTAAAGCGCGTATTTCTGGTGGATCGGCGGCAGGCGGTCCATCTTGGCATAGAACTCCAACGGCACACCAAACAGGTCAGACGTCAGCAGCGTGCGCCCTTGGAAGGGGCGGTCGATCCACGACGTCGGGCGGCTCTTCGACTTGAACCAGGCCTCGGCACGGTCAAGGTCGGGCTCGTCCCAGACCTTGAAACCCAGCACGTTGGCGGTGGGCTGAGCCCCCTGCCGCAGCACGATGCAGTGATGCCCGCGTTCTTCCATCGCGCGCAAATACAGTGCGCCGGGCTCTTCGCCGCTGATTTGCAGGCCCAGCGTATCCACCCAGAAGGCGCGGCTGGCGCCAAGGTCTTTCACGGTAAACTCAACATGGGACAGGCGGACCGTGTTGAAATCGGGGTAAAGGTTCGGAGACGGAACGGGCATGGCTTATTTCCCCAGCTTCGGGATGGAATGGGCAGTGGTGGCGAAACAGATGTTCTTCGTCTCCATATAGAAGTCGAAAGACCAATCCCCGCCGTCGCGGCCGATGCCGCTTTCCTTGGCTCCACCAAAAGGCGTCGGCAGGTGGCGGTTGTTTTCCGAGTTGACCCAGACCATGCCAGCCTGAACCGATCCCGAAAACCGGAAAGCGCGGATCACGTCCTGGGTCCAGAGATAGGCTGCAAGGCCATAGGGGATATCATTGGCGATGGCCAAGGCCTCTGCCTCATCCTTGAAAGGAATGGCGGTCAGGACCGGGCCAAAGATTTCCTCTTGCGCAATCCGCATCTGGTTATGCGCGCCGGTGAAGAGGGTGGGCTTCACATAGCACCCGCCCCCCGGCCCCTCGGCCTTTTCGCCGCCTGCGGCAACCGTGGCCCCATCGGCGCGACCAATGTCGAAATAGAACAGCACCTTTTTCTCATGCACCGGATGGATCAGCGGCCCCACCTCGGTTTCGGGATCAAGCGGGTGACCGACCTTGATTGACTTGGCCCGCGCCGCAACCTTGGCGGTAAAGCTGTCATATATGGTGTCTTGCACCAAAAGCCGGCTGGAGGAGGTGCAGCGCTCGCCGTTCAACGAATAGATCATGAAGACAGCCGCATCGACGGCGCGGTCGATATCGGCATCGTCGAACACGATCACCGGGTTCTTGCCGCCAAGTTCGAAATGTACCCGCTTCAGGGTCTTTGCCCCCTGCGCCATGATCATGGAACCGGTACGGCTTTCGCCGACAAAGCCGATGGCGCGGATCAAAGGGTGTTCGGTCAGCGCCTTGCCCGCCTCCTCGCCCACGCCGTTCACAAGGTTCCAGACACCTTTGGGAAGACCGGCCTCTTCGGCAATCTCGACCAGCAATCGCGCCGACAGCGGTGAAAACTCGGCCGGCTTGTGCACCACCGTGCAGCCAGCGGCCAAGGCAGGCGCGATCTTCCAGGTGGACAGCATGAAGGGCGTGTTCCATGGCGTGATGATCCCCACCGAACCCAAAGGCGCGCGCGAGGTCATGTTGACCTGCCCCGGCGCATGCAGCGTGCGGCCATCGCGCGCCTCGGCCGCCTTGTCGGCAAAGAACCGGAAGTTCTCGGCGCCGCGGATTGCGGCCTTGGACATGAAGCGCAGCGCTTGGCCGGTATCCATGCATTCGACCATGGCAATCTCATCTGCCCGCGCCTCGATCCCATCGGCGATGCGGTGCAGGATGCGGCGACGCTCAGCCCCCGGCATCGCCGCCCATCCGGCAAATGCCGCCTGTGCGGCCTTGGCGGCGGCATCAATATCTGCGGCATCCCCGCGCGCCACCTGCGCCAGAGGTTTCAGGTCCACCGGCGAAATGGTCTCAAACGTCTTGCCAGACGCCGCCGGAACCGCCTGACCGCCAATATGGTTCAGCACGCCCTGCTTGGAGAAGCGGGCCAGAAACCCGGTTGCGCGGGTGATATTGTCGTCAAGCTTGGTCATTTGGTCCTCAGACGCGGATGAATGGCATTGGTTTTCCAGCTGAAGGCGGCCGAGATTTCCTGCACTTCCAGCGTCAGCGCAAAGTGCGGGCTGGAAAGCTGCGGTGCGAAATGCGCCTCTGCCACGGCCATCAGCGCCGCGCCGATCGCCGTCTTGTCCGCGTCGCTTCGCCCCTGACCGATCCGCAGGATCATGTCGGCAAAGGCGTTTTGCGGCAATAGGTCGGCCACCGCATAATGCGGACAGGGCCGCGCCCGCACCCGGATCGCCCCCAACTCGAACAGGCCCGAGGCCAGCATGGAGCGCTGCAGCGCCAAGCAAAGGGCGTTCAGGTCGCTCTCACCTTCCAGATTGCGCGAATACTCAATGGTCAGATGCGGCATCGACTCACCCTCTATAACTTAACATGTTAAGCGAATGGGTGCGCCGGTCAAGCCTGCACCGCCATAAACGCCCGTCCTGGGGCCGCAAGGCCCGAATCTTTGCTGGATGAGAACCTGCCGCTGCCAGTAATCACGCCCATTCCGGCATACGGACAACCGCGCCCGTGCGGGTTGTCGCGGTCTGGCCGGAAAGCCAGAGGCGAACACCACCGAGTCGGCCGGTTGCGCGGAAACAAAATTGCGCAAATGACGGGCCTCTTGTGCCTTAACTTCCGCCAACCCCACGATTTCGTGGGGAAAACGAAGAAAGCAAAAAAAGTGACGACCAGTGTTTTTTGCCCTTGCGGCTT
>VGDH01000013.1 GCA_016869835.1 Alphaproteobacteria bacterium | reverse complement strand
ATATTTCAGGCCCGGCAACAGGATCAGGATGATCGCGATGACCGTGATCAGCCCGGCGATGGGACGGGTAAAGAAGATCGTCGGATCGCCCGAGGAAAGCAAGAGCGACTGGCGCAAGGTGGGTTCGGCAATGGGACCCAGCACGATGGCCAAAACCGCAGGGGCCAAGGGATAGTCGAACTTGCGCATCACAAAGGCCGCGACCCCAAAGATCACGATCAACCAAAGGTCATGCATGCTGCGCGAGGCCGCGTAGCATCCGATGATCGACAGCACGAAGATCAAGGGGGCAAGCACTGTGAAGGGCATCCGCAGCATCCAGACAAACACCGGGATAAAGGCAAGGTTGATCACAAGCGCGGCGATGTTCGAGATATAGAACGATCCGATCAGGCCCCAGACGAACTCGGTCTCTTCGACAAACAGAAGCGGTCCCGGCACAAGGCCCCAGATCACCATGCCGCCCAGCAGGATGGCCGTGGTCGGCGAGCCGGGAATACCCAAGGTCAGCATTGGCAGCATCGCACCGGTCGAGGCCGAATTGTTCGCCGATTCCGGAGCCGACACCCCGTTAACGCAGCCGTTTCCATATTCTTCCGGCTTTTTCGACAGCATCTTGGCCACGCCGTAAGACATCAGCGATCCCGGCGTTGCCCCGGCGGCCGGCAAGATGCCGACAAAGAACCCGATGGCCGAGCCAATCATCGTGCCGCGCCAGCCTTTGCGCGTCGCCTCTTTCGAATCCGCCACCAGCCCTTTCATGGTCATCTTGGGGTTGGTTGTGGTCACCTCGCCACGGCTCTGATCGATTGTCCAAAACATCTCGCCGATGCCATAAACCCCGATGGCCAGCACGATAAAGCCGATGCCGCGCATGAACCCTTCGATGTCAAACAGCACCAGGCGCGGCTCGCCCGTAATGGTGTCGAAGCCAACAGCGGCCAAGACCAGACCAAGGCAGATCGAGAAAATCGTCTTGGGGATGTCATCCCCGCAGAGCCCGACAAAGGTGGCGAAGGCCAAAAGCATGAGCGCGAAAATCTCGGGCGGGCCAAAAGACAGGGCGGTCGTCGCCAAGACGGGGGTGAACAATGTCAGGAGAACCGTCGCCACCGTCCCACCGACAAACGAGGCCAGAGCCGCTGTTACAAGGGCGAGGCTCGCCCGCCCCTGAAGCGCCAAGGGTCGTCCATCAAAGGTTGTCGCCACTGCCGTGGACGCTCCTGGAATACCCAAGGTGACCGACGAAATCGCTCCGCCATAGATCGCGCCATAATAGATCGCCGACAGAAAGATGATGGCCGAGCCCGGCGGCACCAAAAAGGTGATCGGCAGCAGAATAGCCACACCATTTACGGCGCCGAGCGCCGGCATCGCGCCAATAAACAGGCCGACCGTCACCCCAACGACGATAAGCGCAAGGTTCAGCGGCTGCAAAGACAGCAAGATGCCATCGGACAAAAAGGAAAGGACTTCCATGGAGGACCTCGGGTCAGAAGCTGGAGTCGGGTCGGAAGATCGCTCTGCGCGGCATCAATAGATGATGTCGTAAAGCAGGTCGAAGACAGGCTGGGTAAAGGGCAGCCCCTGCGGGATCGAAATCTGCATCAACCCTTCAAATAAGAAGAACATGCCAATCGGCAGCAAGATCGACATGATAAACGTCAAAAACCACGAATGACACCCAAGGAAGCGCAGGTAGTAGAAGAGGAAGATCGCCATCGCGCCATACATCGACACAATCGAGATCAGCGCAACAAAAGCCACGACGCTACCGCCAATGTGGAGCAGCGTGCGCCAGCCGAAATCGTCCAGAAAAGGCTCCTCCGAACGTGCGGCAGGCGACTGAGCGCGCCACCATTTCCACGCACTGGCCACACAGCTGAGCAACATGCCCAAGGCAAGCCAGAACGGCCAAAACCCGCCGCCCGGCCCCTGGCCACTGATGTAACCTATGGAAAGCTCGGTGCTTTTCCACATCAGATATATCGAAAAGAGGGCAAGCACCCCAACAAGCGATATTTCACCCTGACGCATGACTTCCCTCTTTTCTGTCGTTCGGCCGCGTTACTGGATCTTTGCCAGCAGATCGCGATGGCTCTGGATCTGAGCGGTCCAATAGGCGCGGGTCTGGGCCTCATCCATCGGCATTGGCGACATGCTTTCGGTGGCAAGATATTCCTGCCACTTCTGGCCTTCTTAGACCTTGGCAAACAGCTCGCGGTAATAGGTGGCCGCCTCGGGGGACATCCCCGGCGCACCGACGATGGCACGCTGGTTGAAATATGAAAAATCGTGGCCCTTTTCCTTCAGCGTCGGGACATCCGGGAAGGCCGGCAGCCGTTCATCGGAAAAGGCCAGAAGCGGCACCACATCACCCGCCTGATAGAAGCCCTTTGCCTCCGAGGGGTTGTTCACGGTTGCCATGATCTGCTGGCCTGCCAGTTCCTTGGCCACCGCGCTGCCGCCATCAAAGGGGATATACTTCAGCTTCAGATCGAAGGCGTTCTGCAGATAGGCGATCACGATCGAATCTTCCTGACCGGTCCCCGTACCGCCCATGACGTATTCGCCGTCCATCTCTTTCACCTTCGCGACATACTCCTCGAAGGTGGTGATGCCCGACTCCTTGTGAACCCACAGGACAAAGGGATCGACTCCCATCATGGTGATCGGGGTAAAGGTTTCGATGTCCACCCCCAGATCGGCCTGACGGATCGGGGTCGTGTAGAACGAATTCAGCGTCACCATCAGCGTGTGGTCAGGGTCACCGGCATCTTTCAGATGCAACAGCGCCTCGGCCCCTGATCCGCCGCCCCGGTCGGTCGGGATCAGCGGGCGGTTGGTCAACCCATCGGCCTCAACCGCAGACTGGATGAAACGGGCAATCTGATCGGCACCGCCGCCCGAGCCTGCCATGATGGTGAAATCAATGGGGCGCTTGGGCTGCCAGCCCTCGGCAAAGGCCGCAATCGGCAGGGATGCCAAGGCACTCGCCCCGGCGATGTTCAGGAAAATCCTTCTGGATAGCGTCATGTTCTGTTTCTCCCTTTTTGGGTCCGCCTGGCGCAGTCTGGCCGTGGGTCGGATCGTTTGTGTCACGGATCGAATTCGCCACCCCGTGCGTGGCCTTTTCGGAAGGTCTGGACAAAGGCGCCCCGCGCCCTGCCGCGACCACAAGGCTGTCAATGCGCCATCAGGATCGGCATATCGGTGCTGTCCACGATGCGCTGGGTGTTGCCGCCAAACAGCATCTCGGTTTCATGGCTGTGGCTGTAGGCCCCAATGACCAGCAGGCTTGCACCGATCCGTTTGGTGGTGGCCAAAAGCTCGGTCGCGGGGTCTTTGCCGTCAAAATGAACAATCTCGGCAGTGATGCCGCGCAGGGCATAATAGGCCGCAAGCTCTTCTGCCGTCGGGCCATGGGCTTGCAGCTTGCCACCGGTCAGGATGCTGACGCGCTTGGCGGCATGCACGATATCCAGTGATGACGCGACTGCCCGCGACGCTGGCAACGAGCCGTTCCAGCCCACGGCCACGTGCTGGGCAAAGCTTGGGTCAGGCCGCTGCTCTTGCGGGCAGATCAGCACTGGACCCCCGCCACATAAAGCGCGGCCTTGAGCGAACTGAGACCAAGATTGTTTTCCCGCCTGGGCTTTAGCAGCACGATCAGATCCGACAATCGGCCCGCATGCTTGACCACATCGGCCATGCGGCCCGGCTCTTCGGTAAAGGCGCAAACGGCGGTTCCTGTTTCGCGGTCGCCTTCCTTCAGGCCGAACTCGCGCGCCAGCCGGTGCAGGATGCCGCGAAGATGGTCCTCTTGACGGTTTGCAAGCTCGACCGCCTGCTCAAGCATCACCTTGCGCGCAAAGTCATTCAACGCGTTGCCCTGCGGGATCATGTCCTGTGGCTGGACGCGGCAATGCACGACATTGACTTGCGCATCATGCTGCAAGGCCAAGGCCGCCGCATGTGCAAGCACCGTCGCGACCATGCCATCGCCTCGAACCGGCACAAGAATTGACTTTAACATTCCGTTCTTCCCTGCATCGCGAACCACTGCCGGCATTCGGCCGACGGGCCAAACTTCGCTTGTGCCGGGCGTCGTCAGACCGGGCTTCGGGCTTAGTTGAGTGACAATTTTGCGCGCAGTAAAATTTCGTCAGGGCGCAAGGCCACGCAATTTCTTTGCGTTAACTTTTTGTTCATTGTTATTAGAGCTTTGTAAAAATTTAAAAATTTCTGCATCCCAAAGTATACTGCAGTTTCAGCCCTTTTTCATGAGTTGGCGCCACGGCCCACAGGCAAGATCGGCGACATCACCGGCAGAATAGTTCTCATCGCAACGCACGAAGAAGCTCGGACATAAGCCGTCTGTACGCGTAGCAAACCGCAGGCGCGGGCCGGCAGGGGCTGGCATCGAACGCGAGGCCAACCAGAAGCGGCGCAGATCAGATGGACAAGATCAGGCAAGGTTCCGCTCACAGCTGCAGCCAGAATGATCCGGCCGCGGTCACGCCCCCTCTCGGCCCGTTGATGCGGCCTTTGACGCAGGAAAAGCCCCCTGCTCCGCCTTGGGCGCCTAACCGCCCTTCAGACGCTGAAGGAGATAGACCTCGCTATCCGGCGCCACGGCTGCCGCGCGGTTGTTGGCAATCACTTCACCATCAACCGCAACCGAAACGCCCGCCTTGACGGCAGGTTCTAGTCCCGGATGCGCCTTGACCAGCGCATCCAGCGCCTGTCCGACAGTCGCGGCCTCGACCTCCACCACCTCTTGCCCATCGGCGAACCGGCGCAGGCTGGACCAGAGATGAACCTTGGCCATCAGCCCTTGGCCGCCTTGATCGCGGCCAGGACCTTGGGTGGCGACAAGGGCAGACTGCGGATGCGCGCCCCCGTCGCCCCGGCAACCGCCGCCGCGATAGCCGGCAAGGGCGGGGTGATCCCCGTCTCGCCCACACCGCGCACGCCGTAAGGATGTCCTGGGTTCGGCACTTCGACGATGACCGTGTCGATCATCGGCAGATCCGAGGCGACCGGCACGCGGTAATCGAGGAATACGGGGTTTTGCAGCCGACCATCGGCCCCATAGACATATTCCTCGTTCAGCGCCCAGCCAATGCCCTGCACGGCACCGCCCTGATACTGGCCCTCGACATAGGCCGGGTGGATCGCGGTGCCAGCGTCCTGCACCACAAGATAGCGCAGCACGGTGGTTCGGCCGGTCTCGGGATCAACTTCGACATCAACGACATGGGTGCCAAAACTTGCGCCGACCCCTTCGGCCGTGACTTCATGATGGCCCGAGATCGGACCGCCGGTCGAGCCCATCTTGGCGCCGATCTCACCGATGGACATGGGCGGGAATTTGCCCGCATTCGGCCCGGCGGGATGGGCGGCCCCATCTTTCCATTCCACGGCGTCCGGGTCGATCCCCCAATCCGCTGCCGCCCGACGGCACATCTCGGCCACTGCCTGCCGCGCAGCCTCTACCGCCGCCTTGCCGCTGGCAAAGGTGGCCCGGCTGCCGTGAGTGGGTTCATTGACGCCAAGCGCGCCGGTTTCCACCACGCTCACCCGGACGTTTTCATAAGGAATGCCCAAGAACTCGGCCACCATCAGCCCGATCGAGGCCCGGCTGCCGCCAATATCAGGCGTGCCGATGGAGACGGTTGCCGTCCCATCCTCGCCCACCGCCAGCGATACCGAGGTTTCGCCGCCATGGTTGAACCAAAAGCCCGAGGCGACGCCTCGCCCCTGGTTCGGGCCAAGCGGAACCTTGTAATTCGGATGCGCCTTGGCCGCTTCGAGCGTTTCTTGCAGGCCGATGACGGTGTAATCCGGGCCATAGCTCGACCGCGACCCGTTCTTGGCCCCGTTTTTCAGCCGCACTTCGATGGGGTCGAGCCCAAGCTCACGGCACATTTCGTCGACCAGGCTTTCCACCGCAAAGGCCGCCATGGGCGAGCCTGGTGCGCGGTAAGCCGCCGCCTTGGGACGGTTCGCGATGACCTCAACCGCCTCATGTTTCAGGGCGGGAATGTCATAGCAGGCAAAGGCGCAGGGCAGCGCCTCGCCAATGGGTGACATGCCGACAAAGGCCCCACCCTGCATGCGGAAAAACACCTGACCGGCCGTGATGGTGCCGTCGCGCTTCATCCCCAGCTTGACATCCATGGAGGCCGAGGCGGTTGGCCCCGTCGCGCGCAGCACTTCGGACCGTGTCATCACCAGCTTGACCGGACGCCCACCCGCCTTTTTCGACAGCGCCAAAGCCAAGGGCTCTATGAAGATCGTGGTCTTGCCGCCAAAGCCGCCGCCGATTTCAGAGGGTGTCACCCGCAGGTTCGCCGCTTCGATCCCCAGAACGGCGGCGCACATGCGGCGGATATACCAATGACCCTGCGTGCAGACCCACATCTCGCCGCGCCCATCCTCGCCCATTTGGCCGACACAGGCATGCGGCTCGATATAGCCTTGGTGGGTGGCTTCGGTTTTGTAGGTGTGCTCGCGCACGATGTCGGCGGCGGCAAGTCCCGCCTCCAGATCGCCATGCCCGAATGCCATGTAGCGCGCGACGTTGGGGTGCATCCCTTCGGGCACAGAATAATCTGCAACCCCCTCGCGTATGACCGGGGCCCCCGGTGCCATCGCCGCATCGACATCTGTCACATGCGGCAGGATCTCATATTCCACCGCAATCAGCCGTGCAGCATCCTTTGCCAGAAGGGCCGAAGTTGCCGCAACCGCCGCCACCGCGTGGCCGTCATAAAGCACCCTGTCACCTGCCAGCGTGTTGTCTTGCAGGTTCAGGTCTTCGCCCGAAAGACCCGTGGGCAGATCGGCCCGTGTCACCACAGCCTTGACCCCATCCAAGGCCAGCGCTTTGGACACATCAATGTTCTTGATCCGCGCATGGGCATGGGGTGAGCGGACCACGGCGGCGTGCAGCATGCCGGGCAGCGAAAAATCGGCCCCATAGCGCGCGCGCCCCGTAACCTTGTCCAGCCCATCGGGGCGGTTGGGGCGGGTGCCGATCAGCTTGTAGCCGGACTTGAGTTCATCCTTCGCCATCACGCAGCCCCCCGCATCTCTGCTGCCGCGTCCTGAACGGCGCGGATGATCTTGTCATAGCCGGTGCAACGGCAGAGGTTCCCCGCCAGCCAGTAGCGAATTTCGGTATCGGTCGGATCGGGGTTACGCTCTAACAGCGCCTTGGCGGCGACCAGGATGCCCGGCGTGCAGAACCCGCATTGCAGGGCCGCGTGTTCGATGAACTGGCGCTGGAGGGGGTGCAACTCTTCACCCGCCATGCCTTCGATGGTTTCCACCGTCTTGCCTTCGGCCTCGGCGGCCAGCATCAGGCACGAACACACCAGAACACCGTCCACAATCACCGAGCAGGCCCCGCAATCGCCGGTGCCGCAGCCTTCCTTGGTCCCGGTCAGGCCAAGCTGGTCGCGCAGCGCATCCAAAAGCGTCTCGCGCGGGTCGGCAAGGAATTCCGCCGGGTCGCCGTTGACGGTGGTGGTCACATGAATCTTGGTCATTTGCCTTGTCCTTTCGCCCGGTCATAGGCGATTTTCGCCGCCCGTCTGGCCAAAACGCCCACAACTTCGGTGCGGAACTCTGCCGTGCCACGTTTGTCGGAAATGGGCTTTGCACCGGCTTCCGCCGCAGATGTCAGCGCCTGCAGCGCCGACGCGTCCAGTGTTGTGCCGATGATCGCCCTTGCGGCTGCCTCGGATAGGATCACCGTCGGTGCCACCGCCCCCAGCGCCACCCGCGCCTCGATAATCTTGTCGACGTCCAGCCGCAGGTTGACCGCGCAGCCCACCACGGCAATGTCCATCTCGGTGCGCGGGATAAAGCGCAGATAGGCATCCCCGCCGTTCTTGCCGCGTGGGGGCAAAAGGATCGCTGAAATCAGCTCACCCTTTGTCAGGTTGGTTTTCCCCGGACCTGCCGGGATCTGTTCAACCGCGATCTCACGGCTGCCCTTCGGCCCCGTCACCTCAACCCGCGCTCCTGCCGCAATCATGCCCGGCACCGAGTCTGCCGCAGGCGAGCCGTTGCAAAGGTTGCCCGCCAGCGTGGCACGCCCCTGAACCTGAGTCGAACCGACAAGGTTCATCCCCTCGACCACACCGGGCCAGTCCCGTTTCAGTCCTTCATGCGCGCCAAGCACGACGCCCGGCACCGCAATACCAATCCGCCAGCCGCCATCGGCAGTCTGGCGGATCTCGCCGACATCAGGGATGTGCTTGAGGTCAATCAGATCATCGGGCTGAACCATGCCAGCGCGCATCTGCACCAGAACATCGGTGCCCCCCGCCAGAAACCGAAGGGTTCCCGGAGCGGCGGCGGCAATCGCAGAGGCATCCGTAAAGCTGGTTGGCTTGTGGTATCGCATGACGCGGCTCCAATGAAAAAAGCGACCTGCGGTCAAGATCGCATTGCCTGCCGATCCTGAGCAATCTTTGCCAGACCTTCAAGCGCTTTGACGCGACGGGTTTGGAGTTTTCTTGCAAAAAGGCCTTGTTGATGAGTGGCGACCTGACAAAAGGGAATAGGGCAGGCTTCATTTGAATGGCGGGGGAAGACATGCTGGCAACGAACTTGCTCGGCGGGCTGCTGGGTGGTCCCGCGCTGACCTGCGGTCGGCGATGGACTCAGGCCCTCCCGCAGTGTTTCGCGTGAACCCGCCGGTCAAAGACTACTGCAACCAAAACTCTCAGAACAACCACGAAAGCCGGCCAGAAAGCGCACCGCACGGCTTCAAGCCTGCGGGCGAAAAAGGGGGGCCCGACGATTAACGCGGACGCCTGAGCGGGCGCATGAAGGCTAGGCTTAACATCAAGCTGCACGCCGTAACGGACGCCAAGGGACGGCCGCTGAAGTTCGTCACAAACGCAGGCCAGCTCAGCGACTATACCAGAGGTGCTGCCCTGCTGCGCAGTCTGCCTTCTGCTGAATGAATGTTCGCTGACCGGGGCTTTGACGCCGACTGGTTCCGGAATGCGTTGAGAGACAGGGGGATACGCCCCTGCATCCCTGGACGGAAGTCGCGCGGCAAAGCGGTCCGCTACGACAAACGGCGCTATTGCCGCCGCTACCGCATCGAGATCATGTTTGTCCGACTGAAGGATTGGCGACGTATCGCAACCCGCTACGACCGATTTGAAAAGCCCTTTCTGTCCGCAGTCGCCCTCGCGGCAACCATCATAGTCTGGCTTGGAAGATCAATGAGGTCGGACGCTAATAGTCGTCAGACGGGCAGATCGCGTGCCGCCGAACAAGTGCCTAACGACATGAACTGCGGCTCTGTGCCAATAGCGGGCTTGGGCGTGGCCTAACCAAGCCAATTCGACGGCTCGGTCGGATTCAATGGGTCTTCGTCGTTTGCTGGACAGACGGGGCACGATAAGAACGGCTGACTGGTGCAACGTTGTTGATACGACGACACCTCTCTAGACCCAAAGGCCCCTTCATGCCGGTTCTCCCTGTCCCCGCGGCGCGGGATCTGATCCGATCCGCCTTGACCGGAAGCGGGCTGGCCTTGCGCCACTCGTCCTATCTTACCGAGGCCATTGTGGACACCGAGCTTTCTGGTCTTGATGGTCACGGGTTCTATTGGCTTGACTACTATTGCCAGCATCTGCGCAGCGGTAAGGTAAACGGAGCGGTAGACCCCGAGGTCACCGTTCGCTCGGCGAGCAGTTTCCGCGTTGATGCGCGCCGTGGCTTTGCCCATTCGGCGATTGAGGCGGGCTTTGCCCGGCTGATCCCGGCAGCCAAGGCCCAAGGAATTGCGGCCATGGGCGTCTTCAACTCGTACAATGCCGCGACACTTGGGTTTCACACCGGCACCTTGGCGCGGGCAGGTCTTTTAGCCATTGGGGCTACGAATGCGGTGCCGACGGTTGCGCCCGTGGCGGGCATCGCCCCATCATCGGCACCAACCCAATTTCTTACGCCGTGCCTGCGCCAAAGGGCGAGATTGCGTTCTTGGTTGATCAATCGGCGACGGCCGTGGCGTGGACGGCAGTCAAGCGCGCCGCAGATCAAGGGCAGGCCATTCCTATGGGCTGGGCATTGGACGCCACGGGGGCCCCAACAACAGACGCCATGGCGGCGCTGGCCGGGTCAATGGCCCAGGCGGGCGGTGTGAAGGGGTTCTCCGTTGGCCTGTTGGTCGAAGTCCTTTGTGCCGCGCTTGCAGGGGGCAGGCTTGGCCCGCAGCAAGGATCATTCACCGACAATGACGGGCAGCCCATCGACAATGGCCAGTTCTTCATTGCCATCGACCCGGAGGGGTTTTCCGGCGGGGGGTTCGATGCCACCATTCAGCAGTTGATGAGCTCGATCAACGAACAACAAGGCGCGCGATTGCCCAATGCCCGGCGCGACGCGAATAAACGGCGTTTGGCTGTTGAGGGGTTGGAGATTGAGGCAGGCCTGTTGGCCCGGTTGCAGGCCTTCGCATGACCAACAACTCAATAGAGACCCTGTTGCAAGAGGCCGGGCTTTGGCAAGGCACTTTCACGCTTCGGCCTCTGAAAGGCGGGTATCTGAACGAGGTGATCTTGGTCCAAACTGGATCGACAAAGCTGGTGCTAAAGCGCTTTGCGCCAGAAACCACGGGAACCCTATTTCCCAACCGCCCCGAAGATGAGGCGCGCGCCTTAAAGCGGCTGGACGGGCTAGACGTAGCGCCGCGCCTTCTGGGATTCTGGGCCGATGCCTCCATGATGATCTATGACTATGTTGAGGGCAGCCCTTGGCAGTCAGGCACTGCCGATGTTGCACGGCTGTTGCTGCGCAAAGAGGCGGCAGACCCCGCTGGGTTTCGCCAAGTGCCGCTTTGCCCGACCGATATCATGACCGAAGGTGACGCGCTTTTTGCACGTTGCAAAGGGGCACCTCCGCCCCGCCCCGCCCTGCGCGATTTTGCACCCCCTGGCCGGCTGTCTTTGATCCATACCGATCTTGGCCCCGGCAATCTGATCGGCCACGGTACAGGTTTGCGGATCATTGATTGGCAATGCCCCGCGGCCGGGGACTTGGCCGAGGATATCTACAGTTTCCTTTCGCCTGCTTTCCAAATCTTGAGTGGACATGCAGTGCTGAACCCGCCCGAACAGGAAGCGTTCTGGCAGGCCCTTGCCCGCCCCGACCTGAAGGCCCGCTATCTCCACCTGCGTCCGTTCTATGCGTGGCGCATGGCGGCCTATTGCCTCTGGCGCGCCGAAATCCGGCCAGAGGCCGAGGTTCGAGATCGCTATAAGGCGGCATATGCTGCCGAAATAGCAGAACTGGATGCAATGGATGCAGGTTGAACCCACGATTCACAGCTTTGGGCTGTGGCATCACTTTGCCCATAAGCCAGGCTTCGATTGCGTCGCCTTTGCAGATCTCGCCGCAGCACTAGGGTTCAAAGGCATCAGCCTGTCCTTGAACAACGCCAGTTATCGCCATCTTGGCGGTCGGGAACCTTGGCGGATGGACCGCCTGCGGGCGCATCTGCAGGGGCTTGGCTTTAGTCTGGAAGTGGACACTTCGGGGACAGATCCCGCCCATGTGACCGAGCTTCTGGCAGTGGCGCATCGCATGGGGGCCACCTCGCTGCGCACATATACCCGCCATACGGGCACCCCGGATGAGATGATGGCGGCGACGATCCGCGATCTGGAGGCGGTTGCCCAGGTTTCAAGCGATCTTGGCATCGTCATCGTGCTGGAAAACCATGAAGATTTCACCGGCCCGGAGTTGGCTCAGATTGTTGAGGCGGTGGGCCATCCGGCGCTGAAGATCCTCTATGACTATGGCAACTCTCAGATGGTGCTGGAAGATCCCGAGGCCGCGTTATTGGCGGTCCTGCCACATGTGCATTCCGTCCATTTCAAAGACCATTTAATGGTGCGCCCTGAAGATGCTGGACAGCTCAGAGTGGCGGGCGTGCCGGTTGGTGATGGCGCCCTGCCCCTGACACGCCTGACCAAACGCCTGCTGGACCAAGGCCTGAGGCGGATCACGTTTGAGAATGTCTGGGCCTACACCGCACCGATCCGCGCAAGCCGCGTGCCGTTGGCGGGCGTGACGCTGGGCGAAGGGGCGTTTGCTTTTGCCGATCCGCCCTTTGACCCGGCCTTTCTTGTGCTTGACCAATCGCGGCTCTCCCCAGAGCAGTTGGTCGAGCTTGAGCATCAGGCCTTGCTGCGTGGGACCGCGGCATTCCGCAAGGTCTTGACCGATTTGGGATGTGTGCTTCCCAGTTGAGGGTTTGGTGGCTGGCGTCGGTCAGGGCTTAAGGCAAGCCAAGTCGCGACGCGCGTTGTGAACTTGCCCTGCGAACGGCCTTTAGCCGATCAAGCGGCGCGTTCCGTTACGACGCACGCCCCCAGCCCGCGCCCCCGGCTGAGCGCAGGTAAAGCCTGTCCCCCCGGTTCATGGTCACACCGATAAACTTGCTGACCAAGGGTTCAGACCCGCCGCAAGCGCGTTCGATCCAAACAGCCGCCGGTGCACCTGCCCCGCCGCCGTCCATGCCCCAAGGCACGGTTTCCGGCCGTGTCTGCTGAAGATAGCCCGAAACGGTCAACCCGTCGGCCAAGACTTCATAGACCCGCTCAATGGCCAACCCGCCCGCCGTGGCCCCCACCCCGCCCGACCCCGGCACAAGCCGGGTGCTGACCACGCGCACCGGGCCGGTCATCTCCATGATCTCACCCGAGATCAGTGCGCAGTTCGATCCGTGGCAGTCGACACCGCTGGCACCTGCCGACCCGCGCCCTGCCCCCATACCGCCGCCCAGAATGTCGCCGGTAACGAAGTAGCGCGGCTCACCCGCACGTCGGTGGTCAAAGCCACCGATGCCGAAGGTGGGAAAGGAAATCTGGCTTCCCGCTGTGGAGAGGTCTGGCGCAATCTGGGCCAGCGCCTTCAGCACGACATCCGCGACCGCCTGTTCGGTCAGATGCCGACAGGAGACAGCGGCCGGCGCGCGCGGGTTGATGAGGCTGTTTTTGGGCAAGACCAACTGGATGGCCCGGTTGAACCCGTCATTCAGCAATTGATCAGGGGCAAAAACCGCCTGCACGGCGTAATGCGCCATCGAGATTGTCGAGGCAACCGGGCAGTTGAGCCCATTCGCCCGCTGCGGCTCGGTCCCGGTAAAATCGGCGGTCAGCGTGCCGTCGCCGATCGTCACCTCTACCGCCAGTCGCATGGGTTCGGCGCTGGCGGCATCATCCTCGATAAGGATTTCGGCACGGCACGACTTGCCCTTATAAGGGGAAAGCGCGGCGCGAATGAAGGTTTGGCTGTGGTCAAGCACGGCTGATTTGCGGGCAAGAAACCCCTCGACCTCATACTTCTCGACCAAATCTGCGATCCGACGCTCACCGGTGCGGCAGGCCGCTATCTGGGCGTTCAAATCCCCCGTGGTTGCCGCCGGATCGCGCAGGTTGCGCGCGATCACCGCCAACAGATTGCGGTCCGGCCCGCCCCGGTCGTAAAGCTTCATCGGCGGCAGGATCAGCCCTTCGCCAAAGACCTCCAGCGCGGTGGCGTTTTCGGTTCCGGGCACCGGGCCGCCGACATCGACATGATGCGCAACGGTCGATGTCACGGCGATCAAGCGCCCGTCGACCACCACAGGCGAGAACAGCACGATGTCTGGCGTATGCGAACAGCCCGCAAAAGGATCGTTACAGATGATGATGTCACCGGCCCGCCAACCGCTGATTGAGATCGTTTGGGTGATGTGGCGAAAGGCCGTGGACATGATGCCCAGCTGCGCTGGAATCGTGGGGGCCTGGGCGATCAACTGACCTTCGCTGTCCAAAAGCCCGCAGGCATAATCGATCATGTCCCATATGATCGGCGAAAAGGCCGCGCGGCGCAGGGTCGAGGACATTTCTTCGGCGATCGAGGCAATCTCATGCTGAAAGACATCGCGGTCGATGGGCGACAAAGTCATGCGCGACCCTCCAGAACCAAAACTGCGCCATCGTCCAAAATCTGCAAGAACTGACCGGGGAACACGACCGTGGTACTGTCTTTCTGCGAAACAAGAAGCGGGCCGTTCAGCCTAAGTCCCGGCCCAAGGCTGGCGCGGTCATGGACCTGGACGGTCGTAGGGTGCAGCGGATCGTCCAAGATGATCGACCGATTGCGGGCGTTCGACGCAGATTCCACCGCGACTGGCGCAGGCGCCGCGCGCGACAGCTTGCCCGTCGCCTCAATGGACAGGCCGCGAAATTCAATCGGAGCGGAGGGGTCAGAATGGCCGTAAAGCTCGCGATGTTGGCGGTGGAACAGGGTGGCAAGACCCTCTCGGTTCACTCCGCCGTTCAGCAGCCGCTGCGGAATGTCGACCGCCAGATCGTGCCATTGTCCAATGTGACGCATATCGGCCTTGAGGCGGAAGCCTTGGTCACGGCGCGGCACGCCGTCTGCGTCCAAAAGCGCCGCGGTGCGCCGCTGCAGGGTGTCAAAGCCTTCAAGCACCAGCGCGTCCACGACAGTGGCCAAAGGGTGGTGAAAGTGCATCTGATCGCGGTGGCACAGATCGGCGGCCAAGAGGCCCTCGGCCGCAAAGATGCCGGGATAGCGCGGCACGAGGAGCCCAGCCATCTTAAGATCGCGCGCAATCATCGCCCCATAAAGCGGGCCTGCGCCCCCCGCCGGGATCAGGTAATGACGGCGCAAATCCAACCCGCGCTCAACGGCGAGTTTGCGCACTGCCTGCACAAGGGCGGCATTGGCAACCCGAATGACGCCAAAGGCCGCCGCCTCGACTGTGATCTTCATTGGGGCCGCGACATGTTCCGACAGGGCCTGACGGGCAAGGCCCTCATCAAGGGTCATCTCGCCGCCCAGATAGTCTTTGGGCGTCAACCAGCCCAGCACCACCGCTGCATCTGTCACCGTGGGGCGCGTTCCACCCGTGCCATAACAGGCAGGCCCCGGAACCGCACCGGCCGATGCGGGCCCCACCCGCAAGGCGCCGCCCGCATCTACCCAAGCGATGGACCCGCCCCCGTTCGAGACGGTTTCAACATCAATCGTCGGCAGGCGGATCGGCTGGCCATCCATCACCCTCTCGCGCCGGATGCCCGTGCGCCCGGCCTTCACCGCCGCAAGATCGGCCGATGTGCCGCCCACGTCCAAGGCGACCGCGGCCCTGAGCCCTGCGCGCTGCAACAGGGCTTCGGCAGCGATTACCCCGCCGGACAGGCCGGAGGTCAGCAGATGCCCGGGGTTGCGTTGCGCGGCCTCAAAGGTCGCCACGCCCCCGTCTGACCTCATCAACAGGAAACGCCCCCGAAAGCCCATCTTCTGTAAGGCCGCCTCAAGCCCCGTAACATAGCGTGACACGATCGGGCCGATATAGGCCACCGTCGCCGTGGTTGAGGCCCGGCGCCATTCTTCGGGCCGGGGGTCGATCTCGTGCGACAGGAAGATTGGCAGGTCCGGAAATCGGGATCGGATGTGTGCGGCAAGTTCTTGTTCATGGCTGGGGTTCAGGAAGGAAAAGCTAAGCGAGATCGCCACGGCCTCGGGCTTTGATTGCTCGACTTCGTCAAGGCAGGCGCTGATCGCTGCCTGCGTCAGCCCAAGCGTCACCGCGCCGAAGGCATCAATCCCCTCATCTATCTCGATGACCTGCGCTTTGGGGATAACGGGAACAGGCTTGTCTTGAAACAAAGCATAGGTGCGTGGGCGAATTTGATTGCCGATTTCAAGCACATCGCCCTGACCCCGCGGCACGATGAGCACCGCGCGCGCTCCTGCCCGCGTCAAAAGCGCATTGATGCCAACCGTAAAGCCGTGAACGAAAAGATCGACATCGGCCAGCGATAAACCCGCTGCGGCGGTGATCTTTGCTAGAGCGGACTCGATACCGACTGTACTGCCGCGCGCGCCCGTCGGAACCTTATCAATATCGGTGGATGCTGGCCTAGCTGAACTCTCACCAATCGTCAGGATAACATCCGTAAAGGTGCCACCTACATCAGCTGCAAGAGTGATCATGGTCAGCCTGTTGCGCCTCCGAGCCCCATCATTCGGGCATGAAACTCGTAGCCATCCCATCACACAGTGTAAAGCGCAGTTGGCCAGCAAGCCCCCAACTACCGACAGTCATCGCCAGTTTGTCTATCTTGCTTCACCACGATGCCCCGGCATTCGGCCGGGTCTGGGTCGGAATACTGGCAGGCAGACGTCAAACCTAATGGCCATCGCGCACAGCCCAAAGCCCACTATGATTGCAATACTTGTGGCGACCAATCTGGGAACCCCTAAACCCTCGGCCACAAGAAGCACAATAGAACCGCCTGCCGTAGCGGTGACATAGATATCGCGCCGCAACAGGATTGACGGCTCTTGCCCTAAAAGGTCGCGCAAGATGCCACCCACGGCCGCAGTGATGACCCCCATGCACACCGCAACCAAGGGGCCTGCCCCCATATCAAGTGCCTTGGCTGTGCCGACCGTCGTCACCAGCGCCATGCCGAAAGCGTCGAGATACAGGAGGATGCGATAACGCGATGCGACAAGATGGGCCGAAAAATGCACAACGGCCGCAGCTCCAAGGCAAAGCGCCAGTGGGGTTGCATCCACCACCTAGAACACCGGGGCACCCAGCAGCAGGTCGCGAACAGTCCCCCCACCGACACCTGTCACCACGCCAAGCCAGAGGAAGCCGACGATATCCATCTGCTTGCGCGAAGCGACCAGCGCACCGGTGATCGCGAAAACGACCACCGATGCAAGGTCCAAGACGCGGAGAATGTCCGCGGCCTGCATGATGACGTCAGACATGCGTCACAAGCCAGAGCGAGATGGCCGGAAAGGCGACCAGCAAAGCCAGCCGGACAAGACCGACGGCGATGAAGGGCACCAATCCGCGGAAAATCCTCAGCACCGGCAAATGGGGCAACACCGCCTTCAGCACAAAGACGTTCATCCCCACCGGCGGCGTGATCAGCGCGATTTCCGTCACCACCACAACTATGATACCGAACCAGATCAGATCGAAACCCTGCGCTGCGACCACCGGTGCAAAGAGCGGCACGAAGATCAGGATGATCGCCATCGAGTCCAACACGCAGCCCAGCACGAGGAAGATCACGATGATCGCAAGGATCAGTCCGTAACCCGTCAGCCCCATCCCTTCGACCAGCCCAAGGATGCCGACCGAAAGCCCTGACATCGTCAGCAGTTTCGACAGCATCATGGCCCCAAACAGCACGACGTAAAGCGAGATGGAGTTGTAGGCCGTCTCGAGGATCACCTTGCGCAGCATCGCCAGCGTCAGACGACCATGGAAGAAGCCAACCAGAACCGCCACTTGATCCAATGAAGGCCGCAGGTCAGCCCTTCCTCCAGAGCATCACACCAGACGTGGCGGGCACCACAGGTCTGGTCGCTGGCCTTGAAGCTTGTCTCGGTCGCCAAGACGCGCATTGCGTCTTTGGTCTCGCAGGCGCTGGTCGGCAGGGTGAGCCAAGCGTGGAAGCCCGAGCGCGATACATCCAGAACGTCGCAGAGCCAGCTGACGGACCAGATGTGACGATGCTTTGCAATGCAGGCGAACCTCATATCGCCCCTCGCGCGGAAAAAGCTGCCGCCTCCTTCAGGATGACACGCTCTGCAGGCAGGCGCGCTAGCTCTTTCATCAGGGCTGAAATCTCGACCAGATCGGCTCGCATCTGCCCGTTCCCGGGAAACGCAGTAACCGATGTCGCGGTTGGTTCCCGCATGCAGCCGCGCAGAACACTCTCGGCTATATCAAGGTCATGGGCGGCCTCGGCCACCGCAACGCCCCTATTCGTCGGGGAATTGATCCCCCGGATCAGTTCCTGATCCGCCTCATATGTCACCAGCCTGACGGACTGGATATTGAACTCACGGCTGAACTTCCGTCTCGTCCTATCCACTCCCTCGTTCCTTGGTCGCGATCTTATCTTCGTGTCCACGAAACCGGCAGCAGCTCAAAAACCGCCGCTTGAACCACCAGCAGCAAGCAGCATAACCTATAACCGGTGAGCCCAAACGCTCCGCTTCAAAATCAGGCTAACCGTTCGAAATGATTTGACGACGAACACGCGGTCTGGAAATGCCAAACACCCATCGGCTCGACCTTGTTACAGGTCCGAAGAGCACAAACTGACAAAGGGCGCGAAAAGATCATGGGACGTATGCAAGGAAAAACCGTGCTGGTCACGGCGGCGGGGCAAGGCATTGGCCGGGCGTCTGCCCTGGCGTTGGCGCGCGAAGGCGCGCATGTCATCGCCACGGATGTGAATGAGGCGGCCCTTGCCGATCTGGCAAAAGAGGGTCTGCAAACCCGTGTGCTGGACGTGCGCGACCCCGCCTCGATTGCCGCCACGCTGGCGGCTGTTGGGACTGTGGATGTGCTTTTCAACTGCGCGGGTTTCGTGGCGGCCGGCACGATCCTTGACTGCGACGAGGACCAATGGGCCTTCTCGCTCGATCTGAACATGACGGCGATGTATCGCATGTGCCGGGCCTTCCTGCCGGGGATGTTGGCCGCCGGGTCGGGTTCGATCATCAACATGGCTTCGGTCGCCTCATCGGTCATCGCGGCCCCCAACCGCTTTGTCTACGGTGCGACCAAGGCGGGGGTGATCGGGCTGACCAAGGCGATTGCCGCCGACTTTATTACCAAGGGCATCCGCTGCAACGCGATCTGCCCCGGCACCGTGGAAAGCCCCTCGTTGGAGCAGCGCCTGCGCGACACCGGCGATTATGAGGCGGCTCGCAAGGCGTTCATTGCCCGCCAGCCCATTGGTCGCATCGGCCTGCCCGAAGAGATTGCGGCGCTTGTGGTCTATCTGGCCAGCGATGAAAGCACCTACACAACCGGCGTCGCCCATATCATCGACGGCGGCTGGGCCAACACCTGAGGAGACACAGATGAAACTACTGCGGCACGGCCTGTCGGGCGCGGAAAAACCCGGCCTCTTGCACTCAGACGGGACAATCCGGGATCTGACGGGATTGGTTCCCGATATCGGCGGCCATGTTCTGTCTGATGCCGGCATCGCAATGCTGCGCGGAGTTGATGCCGCGACCCTGCCTCTGGTGCCAGACGGAACCCGGCTTGGCCCTTGTGTTGCCGGCACGGGAAAATTCATCTGCATCGGTCTGAATTATTCTGACCATGCGGCCGAAACCGGGGCCACGGTGCCACCCGAGCCGATCATCTTCATGAAGGCCACATCCGCCATCTGCGGCCCGAATGACCCCATCATCATCCCGCGTGGGTCCGAGAAAACCGACTGGGAGGTGGAGCTGGCCGTCATCATCGGCACCCGCGCGAAATACGTGACCGAAGCACAGGCGCTGCACCATGTGGCAGGCTATGCCGTGACCAATGACGTGTCAGAACGCGCCTTTCAGATCGAACGGTCTGGCCAGTGGACCAAGGGCAAGTCCTGCGACAACTTTGGCCAGATCGGCCCGTGGCTGGTGACGCGCGATGAGGTGGCCGATCCGCAAGACCTGCCCATGTGGCTGACGGTGAATGGCAAGACCTATCAGAACGGCTCGACCAAGACGATGGTCTACGGCGCGGCGCATCTGGTCAGCTATCTATCGCAGTTCATGACGCTGCATCCCGGTGATGTGATCTCCACCGGCACCCCGCCCGGCGTGGGCTTGGGCCAAAAGCCGCCGCATTACCTGAAGGCCGGGGATATCGTCGAGCTTGGGATTGCGGGCCTTGGCCAGCAGCGGCAAGACGTGATTGCGGATCCCGAATAAGCCTGACCGCACAGCAGGGCGGCGCGCCAAGGGTTAAAGGTGATCCCGTGCTACTCTGGCGCGCTGACGTGCAAGGCGGCGGCATGTGAGGCCGCTTTGGCGGCCTCAAGCATCGGCTTGGCCTGCACCAGAGCGGCGCAAAGCGCGCCGATAAAGGCGTCGCCTGCGCCATGGCTCGACACAACCTGCACCTTTTCTGCGGGCAGCGAAAAGGCCTGACCTTCTGCGTCCACCACTGCCAGCCCTTTGCTGCCTGCCGTCACGATCACCGCCGTGAACCGCGCGGCAAGGTGTTGGGCGGCCAGCGCTGCGCTGGCCAAATCGTCGACAGCCCCGGCCCCCATCATCTCGGCCTCGACGGCGTTGACCACCAACAGATCGACCAAGCCGACCATGTCTTCCGACAAGGCGCGCGCAGGGGCCGCGTTCAGAACCGTGCGGATGCCACGCGCCCTGGCTTGGTGGGCGGCGGCGATGTTCAGCGCTTCGGGCACTTCATTTTGCAGGATCAAAAGCCCAACGCCCTGCCAGAGGGCCGCGTCGGCCAAGGCCGCCGGATCACATTGCAGATTGGCCCCAGACACGATGGTGGCGGCATAATCACCCGCGGCGTCCATGATCGCCACGCTCATCCCCGAACCTGTACCCGAAAGGGTGGTGACAAAACCATCCTCCACCCCCGCCCCGAGCAAGGCACGGCGCAAGAACATGCCAAAGCCATCCTCGCCCACAGCGCCGAACATGCGGCTGACAGCCCCGGCGCGGGCCACTGCGACCGCCTGATTGCCACCTTTGCCCCCGAATTTGGGATACCAGCGCGACCCGACAGTGGTCTCATCCTTGCGCGGCAAATGGTCGGCCTTGATCATGATGTCATAGTGCAGGCTGCCAACGGTCAGAACAGTGGTTTGGGGCATGTCGTGCCTCGGCTAAGGGTTTGCCCGGCGCAAAGCTGGCGCGCCAGACATCGGGGGGAAAGGGTTGGTTTGCCAAGATCGGGCTGATGGTCGAGCTGCCTGCATCATCGGGGTCATCCGCGCCATAGGCAACCCTGCGATGCGGTCTTGAAGGTGGCTTTCGCCACCGCGCACCGCCAGCAGGCGGCTATCGCGCTTTGCGCCAAATGTGTAGCATCGGCGGCACAAGAGCCGACGACAGGACCGCACATGCCGAATTTCCCGATCATCGACAGCCATTTGCACCTTTGGGACCCCCAGCACCTGACCTACCCTTGGCTGTCAGGCCCGCTGGATCAAGCCTTCCTGCCCCGCGACTTTCAAGCCGCAACAGGCCCTGTGCTGGTTGAGTCCATGGTGTTCCTGGAATGTGCCGCAGCACCCCATCAATCGCTGGATGAGGCGCGTTGGGTTCTGGAGCAAGCCAAAGCCGACCCGCGCATTGCCGCGATGGTCTGCCATGCGCCGCTAGAACAGGGCGACGCCGTGCGCCCGCATCTTGAGAGCTTGGCGGCGATGACCAAGGTCAAAGGCGCGCGGCGCATCTATCAAGACGAGCCCGACGCCGATTTTTGCCTACACCCCGATTTCATTGCGGGCGTGCGCGCCCTGCCGGACTTTGGCCTTTCGTTCGACATGTGCATCAAGCACTGGCAGTTGCAGGCCTCCATCGCTTTGGCGGATGCCTGCCCAAAGACCATGATCGTTCTCGACCATATCGCCAAGCCCGGCATCAAGGCGGGCCTGATGCAGCCTTGGGCCGATCAGATGTATGAAATGGCAAAGCGAGACAATGTGCTGTGCAAACTGTCAGGTGTCGCCACCGAAGCCGCCGCCGACTGGACTGCGGAAACCTTGCGCCCTTATCTCGATGTGGCGCTAGATGCGTTCGGCCCGAACCGGCTGATGTTTGGCGGCGATTGGCCGGTTTCGATCCTTGCAATCACCTATCCTGCATGGGTGGACATCGTCGACCGGCTGATTGCCGATCTGAGCCCCGACGAACAGCGCCAGATTTACCGCAACACCGTGCGGCAGTTTTACAGGCTCGCCTGACTACATCACCGCGCCCAACTGCCAAGGCACAAACTCGGCCCCGCCAAAGCCAAGCTCCTCGGACAAGGTCTTCTCACCCGAAGCAACCGCGATGATCTTTTCCAAGATTTCCGCGCCCTTTGCTTCAATGCTCACCCCGTCGATGATGTCCCCGCAGTTGATGTCCATATCCTCGGCCATCCGCTGATACATCTCGTTATTGGTCGCGAGCTTTATGCAAGGGCTGGGCTTGTAGCCGGAAACCGAACCGCGCCCGGTGGTGAACACGATCATGGTGGCCCCGCTGGCGATCTGCCCGGTGACCGAACAAGGGTCATAACCGGGGCTGTCCATATAGACAAAACCCGGCGTGGTGATCGGTTCAGCGAATTTGTAGACCCCGGACAAAGGCGCAGTGCCCCCCTTGGCCACGGCCCCAAGCGATTTTTCCAAAATGGTGGTCAGCCCGCCGCGCTTGTTGCCGGGGCTTGGATTGTTGTCCATCTCACCGCCGTTGAGGGCTGTATAGTGTTCCCACCATTTGATCCGCTCAATCAGCTTTTCGCCCACCTCCCTGCTGACGGCGCGGCGGGTCAACAGATGTTCGGCACCATAAATCTCGGGCGTTTCCGACAGAATCGTCGTGCCTCCCATGCGGACCAGAAGATCACTGGCCACCCCCAAAGCCGGATTGGCGGTAATCCCCGAATAGCCATCGGACCCACCGCATTGCAGGCCGATGGTCAGTTTTGACACCGGCGCGGGCGCGCGGGCAACCTTGGACGCCACCTCTGCCATCTCGCGCAGCACTTCCAGCCCTTTGGCAATGGTGGCCCGCGTGCCGCCGGTGCCCTGAATGGTCATGTAGCGAAAGTTGCCATCGGGGCGCAGGCGGCCCTGCCCCACCAGATCGGGCACCTGCATGACCTCGCATCCCAAACCAACCAGCAAGATGCCGCCGAAATTGGCGTTGCGCGCATAGCCCTTCAGCGTGCGCATTAAGGTATCATAACCCTCATTCACCCCCGACATGCCGCAGCCAGAGTTATGAACGATGGGCACAAATCCGTCGACATTTGGCATAGACGACAAGACCGGGTCTTTCTCGGCGGCTTCGGCGATGAACCGCGCCACCGATCCCGAACAGTTCACCGAGGTCAGGATGCCGATGTAATTGCGCGTGCCGACCTGCCCGTCCGAGCGGTGATAGCCCATGAAGGTACGTTCCGCCAAAGGTGGCAGTGGGGTGGCCTGCTGGCCGATGGCATAGTCGGTGCTGTGCGGGCCCATACCAAGGTTGTGGCTGTGAATATGCCCCCCCGCCGGAATATCCTCGGTCGCCTGACCGATTGACTGGCCGTAGCGCAAGACCGTCTCGCCCTTAGCGATCGCGCAAGCCGCAATCTTGTGGCCTCGCGGAACCGCGCCGGGCAGGGTCACGCCCAAACCGGCAGGTGTTGCGCCCTTAGGCAAATCAGTCAGTGCGATGACAAGGTTGTCAATCGCGTGCAATCGGATAATAGCGTCTGCCATAACGTCACCCTTATTCTTGCAGCTGCCCGCGCAGTTTCTTGACAGACGGACCGTCAGGACTAACATGTTAGCATGCTACAGGAACCCAAGTCCGGATCACAAGAGTTGAATGGAGCGTCGCGGTTACTGCCGCTTGACCGGTTCAAGGGGACGTTGGGCAATCGGGTCTATCAAAGCCTCCAGCATGCCATTCTGACGCTGGCCTATCGGCCGGGCGAGATTATCCGCAAGCCTGAGATTTGTGATTTTCTGGGCGTCTCGCGCAGCCCGGTCGCCGTTGCCGTCGCGCGCCTTGCGACCGATGGTCTGGTGGATGTGGTTCCACAAGCAAGCACCTTCGTCGCCAGATTGTCGATGACCGATATCCGCGAAGGCTCTTTCATCCGCGAAGCCATTGAAACGGCCGCGGCAGAGCTGGTGGCCACACAGATCACCGATGACCAATTGCGCGAGCTTCGTCGCAACCTGCTCATGCAAGAGGCGCTGGCGTCAGATGCCGATCAGCAGGGGTTCATGCAGCTGGATGGGCAGATGCATGACATGATCTTGTCCTGCACCGGCTTTCCTCGGCTGCCCCATGTGTCGCAGACCGCATGGCTTAACGTGCACCGGGCGCGCCAGTTGATCTTGCCGGTCGAGGGCAGGTTGCAGGCAACCTTAGAAGAACACCGCGCGATCCTCGCCGCATTGGAGGCGCGTGACCCGCAAGCCGCGCGCCGTGCCGTTCAGCACCATTTGCGCCAGTTGCTGACCTATCTGCAACCGCTTGAGCGTGAGCGGCCAGACCTTTTCTTGACCCAAGGACCGTCATGACCCTGCCAAATCGTCCGCGCTATGCCACACGGCTGAATGCCTTCAAGCAAAAGGGCGATACGGTGGCCCATATGATTGCGGCCGCGGGGCGCGTTGGCGGGCTGGATGCGGCGGATCTGAACTTTCCCGACCATTTCGACCACCATTCCCCGGCGGACCTGTCGCGCCTTTTGGCCGACAACGGCATGGCGCTGAACGGTCTAGCCATGCGCTATTACACCGACCCTGGCTTTCGGCTGGGTGCCTTCAGCAACCCTGACCCCAAGGTGCGCCGCGCCGCGATTGATGTGACCAAACGGGGTCTGGATGCACTGGCTGCAATGGGCGGGCGGTTGATGGCGCTTTGGATGGGGCAAGACGGTTTCGACTACAGCTTTCAGGCCGATTACGCCCGCATGTGGGATGACAGCATCGCCGCGATTGCCGAGGTGGCCGACCACAACCCCGCCATCGACATCGCCATTGAATACAAACCGAATGAGCCGCGCGCCCATGTGGTGATGCCTGACATGACCACCACCCTTCTGGCCCTGTCCGAGGTGGGCCGCGCCAATACCGGCGTTACGCTGGATTTTTGCCACATGCTCTTTGCCGGGGAAATGCCCGCCCGCGCTGCGATGCTGGCGGCGCGCCACAGCCGGATTTTGGGGGTTCACCTGAACGACGGCTATGGCAAGCGCGATGACGGGTTGATCGCGGGGTCGGTCCATCCGGTGCAGACGTTAGAGCTGTTCGTGGCGCTGGACCGGGCGGGTTATGACGGGGTGATCTATTTCGACACCTTCCCAGATCATGGCGGCACCGACCCGGTGGGCGAGGCGCGGGCCAATATCGCCGTGACAGACCGTCTACGCCAGATCGCAGCGGACCTTGCTGGCAACGAAGCACTGGCCCACGCACAGGCCAGCCAAGACGCCGCTGCCGCCACGCGGATCGTGACGGCGGCCCTTTATGGCGGCTGATCAGACCGGAGCGTCGGCGCGCATCAGGCCCTGATCCTTCAGATCCTGCCACAGTGCATCGGGGATCACGGCGGTTGCGGCCGCGACGTTTGCGGCCATCTCGGACACCCCCTGCCCGCCCGGAATGACGGACACCACGGCCGGGTGGCGCAGCGGGAACTGGAAGGCTGCATCCACCAGCCCCACCCCATGGGCCGCGCAGACCTTTTGCAAGTGCCCAGCGCGTTTCAAAACCCATTCGGGGGCAGGATCGTAGTTGTAAAACGCGCCGGGTTTTGGCCCGGTGGCCAAGACGCCCGAGTTAAAGGGCCCACCCACGACGACCCCGACCCCGCGTGCCGTGGCCATGGGAAGAAAGCTTTGCAACGCTTCTTGTTCCAGCAAGGTATAGCGCCCGGCCAGGAGGAAAATGTCGAAATCCCCCCGCTCCAGCATCCATTGGCAGGGTTCCCACTCATTCACACCGGCCCCAAAAGCCCGAATGACCCCCTGATCGCGCAGATCCAACAGGGCGCGATAGCCCCCGGCCATGAACTCATCCAAGCGCGCTTGCAGCGCCGCAGCGGTCCCGTGATTGAACACATCCAGATCATGGGCATACAGAATATCGACCCGGTCCACACCCAGCCGTTCCAGCGAAATCTCCAGACAGCGCATGGTGGCGTCATAGCCATAGTCATAAACCCCCACCCGAGAGGGAATGTCGAACCACTTGCCGACCCCATCGCGCGACGCCGCATCCGACACCCGCAACAGGCGGCCAATCTTGGTCGAGAGCACATAGTCCTCGCGCGGTTTGTCGCGCAAGAACCGGTTCAGCCGGGTTTCCGACAGGCCGTAGCCATACAAGGGCGCGGTGTCGAAATAACGCAGACCTGCGTCCCAAGCGGCGGTCAACACGGCATGTGCGTCATCGTCCGAAATTGCCCGATACAGATTGGCAATGGGTGCGGCACCAAAGCCCAACTCCGTAAACGTCAGACCGCCATTTCCCAGTCGGTCCCAGTGTCGTGTTGCCAGCATCTGCGTTCTCCCAAATCTGCTGACATGCTAGTATGATCCTGCTTTCCGTCCAATGCTTTTCGCGGTAGCGTGCCAAGCATCAGGGAGGAACAGATGTCGCGCTTTCAAGATGTTTTCGGGGCCAATAAACCCGTCATTGCCATGGTACACTTGGGCGCGTCGCCCGGTGCGCCGCTGTATGATGCGGACCGGGGCGTCGAGGGCATCCTTGCCAACGCCCGCGCCGATTTGCACGCCCTGCAAGCCGCCGGGTTCGATGCGGTGATGTTTGGCAACGAAAACGACCGGCCCTATGAGTTGAAGGTCGACACCGCAACCTCGGCCGCCATGGCCTATGTGATTGGCCGCCTGCGCGATGAGATCACCGTGCCTTTTGGCGTCAATGTGCTGTGGGACCCGCAGTCCAGCTTTGCCGTAGCGGCGGCCACAGGGGCGCGGTTCGTGCGCGAGATTTTCACCGGCACCTATGCCTCGGACATGGGCATCTGGGCCCCTGACGCGGGTGCTGCCCTGCGCTATGCCAATCGGCTGGGTGCGGGCGGCGTGGCGCGGCTTTACAATGTCTCTGCCGAATTCGCCGACAGCCTTGACCGCCGCCCGCTGCCGGATCGCGCCCGCTCGGCGGTGTTCTCCTCGATCCCCGATGCGGTGCTGGTATCGGGTGCCATTACCGGCGAGGCGGCGGCCATGGTCGATCTTGAAGGGGTCAAGCGGGCCTTGCCCAACACGCCTGTGCTGGCCAATACCGGGGTCAAACATGCCACTGTGGCCGATGTGCTGGCGGTGGCCGATGGCTGCATCGTGGGCTCAGCCCTGAAGCATGGCGGCGACACATGGGCCGCTGTCGACCCTGACCGCGCGGCAGACTTCATGGCCCGCGTGCGCGCGGAGCGGGGGGGCAAATGACGTTGCCATCGGTTGCCGATCTGACAGTTGAACTGATGCTGATCCCCGGCCTTGCGGGCTATGAAACCCGCGTGGCCACGGCGATCAAATCCCACCTTAAGACCCTTGGCTTGCCCCATCGCTCGGACCGGTTGGGCAATCTGTCCTGCACCCTGCCCGGCGACCCTGCGCTGCCCTCGGTGATGATCTTTACCCATATGGACCAGCTGGGCTTCATCGTTCGCAAGATCGAGGCCAACGGCCTCATCCGGCTGGAACGGCTTGGCGGCGTGCCTGAACGCGCGCTGCCCGCCCAAGCGGTGGTCTTGTGCACTGACAAAGGCGACCTGCCTGCGCTGATCGCCAACAAAAGCCACCATGCCACTGGGCCGGATGAAAAGTACAAGGTCCTGCCCTATGCCGAGCTTTACGTGGACGCCGGTTTTGCCAGCAAAGCCGAGGCCGAAGCGGCAGGCGTGCGCATCGGCACCCCGGTGACCTATCTGCCGCGCGCCCTTTCGCTGGCCAATGGCCGCATCGCGGGCACATCTGTTGATGACCGCGCGGGCTGTGCGGCACTGCTTAAACTGGTTGAGGCGCGGCAGGGAAAACCCGGGCCAACCGTGCATTTCGTCTGGTCGGTGCAAGAGGAATACAACCTGCGCGGCGTCTTGCCAGCCGCGACGGCGCTGAACCCGGCGATTGCGCTGCAGATTGACCTTTTGCTGGCCTGCGACACCCCCGACATGACCGCGCGCGGCGATGTCACGCTGGGCGGCGGGCCGGGGATCTCGCTTTATTCCTTTCACGGCCGGGGCACCCTGAATGGTGTCATCCCCCACCCTGCCCTTGTGAGCCTGATGGAAAACGCGGCCGAAACTGCCGCCCTCCCCTTGCAGCGCTCGGCCCATACCGGCGCGTTGACGGACCTCAGCTACATCCAATTCATGGGTCCCGAAGGCGTGGCCTGCCTCGATGTGGGCTTTCCGATGCGCTATTCGCATTCCGCGCTTGAGGTGGTTGACCCTGCCGATCTGGAAGGCCTTGTTGCCCTCCTCGACACCGCCCTTTCCGCCATCAATCCCAACATGATCCTGACGCGTTAAGACATGACACACACCCTTGGCATCGACATCGGAACCTTCGAATCCAAGGGCGTTCTGGTCGACACCCAAGGCCAGATCATCGCCAGCGCCAGCCGCCCCCACAAGATGATCGTGCCCCGCGCAGGTTGGGCCGAGCACCGCGCGGACGAGGATTGGTGGGGCGATTTCGTCTTTCTGTCGCGCGAACTTCTGGTGCAATCCGGGCTGGACCCTGCCCAGATCAAGGCGGTTGCCACCTCGGCAATCGGCCCGTGCATGCTGCCGGTGAATGCCAAGGGCGCGCCCTTGATGAATGGTGTGCTTTACGGGGTAGACACCCGCGCAACCGACCAGATCGCGGCCCTGAACGCCCAGATCGGGGCGGACACAATCCACCGACGCTGCGGCAATGCCCTGACCTCGCAGCAGGTTGGGCCCAAGATCCTGTGGCTGAAGGAGACCCATCCCGAGCTTTACGCCCAGACCGCGGTGGTTCTCTCCTCGACCAGCTATCTGACGTGGAAACTGACCAGCGAGTATGTGATCGACCACTATACCGCCGCCAATTTCTCGCCGCTTTATGACATCGCCCGGCAGGATTGGACCGACGATCTGGCACCCGACATCCTGCCGCTGGAAAAACTGCCGCGCTTGATGTGGTCCACTGAAATCGCGGGCCATGTCACGGCTGAGGCCGCCGCCGAGACCGGCCTTGCCATCGGCACGCCCGTCACCTGCGGCACCATTGATGCGGCGGCCGAGGCGGTGTCGGTCGGCGTGCAGCACCCCGGCCAAATGATGCTGATGTATGGATCGACCATCTTCATCATTCAGGTCACGGCGCAACCCGTGCACGATGCGCGTCTTTGGTATGCGCCATGGCTGTTTCCCGGCACCCATGCCTCGATGGCCGGGCTTGCCACCTCGGGCACACTGACCCATTGGTTCCGTGACCAACTGGCGCGTGACACTGATTTTCCCACCTTGGTGGTCGAGGCGCAGGCCAGCCCGAAGGGTGCCAAGGGATTGCTCTGCCTGCCCTATTTCTCGGGCGAGCGGACGCCGATCCATGACCCCCATGCGCGCGGTGCTTTCTTTGGGCTGAACCTCACCCATACCCGCGCCGACATGTTCCGCGCCGTGGTCGAAGGCATTGCCGCAGGCACGGCCCATGTTCTGGAAACCTATGCCGAGGCCGGGGCCAGCCCGGCGCAGGTGATGGCGGTGGGCGGCGGCACCAAGAACGCGCTTTGGCTGCAAGCAACCTCTGACTTTGCGGCGGTTGCCCAACAGGTCTGCACCAAGACGGTCGGGGCAAGCTATGGAAATGCCTTTTTGGCCGCTGTTGCCATCGGGACCGCGAAAGCGACCGATATTGCCCGTTGGAACCCCAATGAGCGGACGGTTGAGCCCGAAGCCGTGCCAGCCTATGCCGTGCAATATCCCCTGTGGAAACGGCTTTACGCCCAGACCCACGACATCATGAAGGCCCTGCCATGACCCAATTTGCCTGCTTGCCGCCGCAGGCCTCGGCGAAGCCGGGGTGCAGCTTGCACTGGCCCATCTGCGGCAGGAGTTAGGGATCGACCAAGGCCCCGGTCAAAGCTCTGGCAACTCGACCACGCCCTTCTTGAGGATGAAGCAGCCATAGGGCCCTGAATCTGCGGTGCGGATGATCGCAAAGGATTTCTTGGCGGCGGCATAGAAGGCAAACCGCTCCAAAGGCTTAATCGTGACCGCGCGGCCTTCAGCGCGGTCGACGACAGCCTGCATCCGGGCGAAGATCGGCACGACTCCGTCGGGGTTGCCCACCACCTGCATCCGCGCCACCGGGGCGGGCACAAAGGTGTCCAGCGGCATCAGCGACAAGATCGCAGCCGCCGCCGTGGGAATATCGCACCCCGCCATGTCGATCAGCTTGCCATAGGTCGTCTCGGCCGCAATCGTCGCCGCCGGATGGTTCACGTCGCAAATTACCAGATCGTCGCCGTGCCCCATCAGCATCAGCACATGCACGATTTCCGCGCTTAGGCGTTGGTCAATTCCCTTGAGCATTACTTGACCGCCCCTGCCGCCATGCCCTTGATGATATAGCGCTCCAAGACCACCCCGATGATGATCAAGGGGAAGATTGCAGCCCAAGCCAGGGCGGCCATCGACCACCACGAGATCCCCTGACTGCCGGTCTGGCTGGCAACCATCACCGGCAAGGTGTTGGAATGGGTGGAGGTCAGAAGGGCTGCGAAGAAATACTCATTCCACGTCAAGACCAAAGACAGGATGAAGGCGGCGACCATCCCCGGCAGGGCGATGGGCAGAATGATGGTCACGAAGGCACCCCAGATCGACAAACCGTCCACGAGTGCGGCCTCTTCCAACTCGGTCGGAATGGAAGAAAACTGATCGCGCATGATCCAGATGACGATGGGCAGCACCGACAACGTATAAAGCAAGATCAACCCGATCCGCGTGTCCAACAGCGCCAGCTCTTTGTACAAGACCAGCATCGGCAGCGCCAAGACCACGGGCGGCAAGATCAGCTGGGACAGAAAGAAGAACGAGATATCGCTGTTGCGCATCCATGCGAATTTATAGCTGAACCGGCTAAGGCCATAGGCCGCCAAAGACCCCAGGGCCACCGCCAGCACCGAGGAGGTCACCGCAATGATCGCCGAATTGGCAAAGCGCTTGAGAAATTCGGCCCGCACCGTGCTTTCAGCGCCCCAGGTGTCGGGCGACAGGCCCAGCGATTTCCAGCCCAGCCATTTCGGCGTGAAATCGACCCAAGGCACCATGTTCCCCTTCATCACGTCGGGGGCCATCTTGAAGCTGGTGGTCAGCGTCCAGTAGATCGGGAACAGGCAGATGATCGCCCAGAGGATCAGCAGGGTATAGACGGCCAACCGGCCCGAAAACCACTTGACCCTATGCGCCCGGTCGGCCGGGCTGTCGTGAAAGATCTGGGTCTGTGTCATGTTCTCGGCCTTGAAATACGTTCCGCGAATTTCATCAGCAATGTCATCGCGATGACGATTACCACCAGATAGACCATGGCCAAAAGCGTGCCGTAGCCGACGTTCGAGCGGTCACGATATTCGCGGAAAATGAAGCTGGTCACCGTATCCGTCGCCCCTCCCGGTCCGCCCGAGGTGACGGCGATGACGATATCGGCCAGCTTCAGCTTGAAGATGATGCGGATCAGGATGGCCGTGATCGACACCGGCAGCATCATCGGAAAGGTCACTTCCCAAAAGGCGCGCCAGCCATTGGCGCCGTCCACCTTGGCCGCCTCGTGCAGTTCCTTGGGAATGGCCTGCAAGCCGGCCAGGATCATGATCATCATGAACGGGATAAAGGTCCACGCGTCCATCACCATGATGGTTGCCTTGGCAATCCAAGGGCTGCCAAAGAACGACGGATCGTCCCAGCCCAAGGCCCGTCCCAGACTGGCGATAGGACCAAATCGCGGCTCGAGCATGGATTTGCCGATCATCCAGCTGACGGCCACCGGCGACAGCATGAGCGGCAACAAGAAAGCCACGCGAAAGAACTTGCGCGCCCGGATCTCGGCATTCAGCGCCAAGGCAAGGGCAAAGGCGATGGCATATTCCACAAGGATCGCAAGCACATACCACACCATATTCAGCATGGCGTTCCAGTAGAACGGATCAGCCCACATCTGGCGCACATTTTCCAAACCATTGAACGAGCGGCCATCAGGGCTGGACAGGTTCCAGTCGGAAAAGGCGATGATCAGGCCAAAAAGCAGCGGAAAGACCGTCAATGAGATGACAAAAAGCGCCGCCGGCAACACAAAGAGAGTGCGCTTGCCATGTTCGCCGTGCAGCAAAACCTGCCCCCAGCACAGGCAGATCGCCCATGTTATGTAGGTGTAAAGCGTGGGGCGCCAGTTCTCAAAACCGAATTCGGCAGAGCCGGTCATATGTAGCAATTGCGCCGCCGCGACCAACAGCATCAATGCCCCCGATCCCCAAATCATGACACGGCCAAAAGTCTTGCGACTTGCCGAAATGCTGTCATTGGTGACAACGTGCAAAAGATCGCCTGAACTGCTCACAAGACCGCCTCGTGTGGGAAGAAAAGCTGCGCAAGTCCTGCGCAGCTTTTGGTTTTATGGCTTGGCGATAAGGCAAACCCCACCGAAAGATCGCAGGTCGGGTGGCGGGAGCGCCCCACCACCCTTGTGCCGATCACATACCCAAGCTGGCTTTGTACAGCGCAATCTGGCTGTCGCGGCCAATCTGATCGGTGATCTTCTCCCAAGCCGCTGCGATGGCATCGGCGGTTTCCTGCGCCGAAGCGTACTGACCGGAATAACCCTTGGCCAGTTCATCCTCGGCAACCGAGTAGTACTGGAAGATACCCGGGATACGCGGTTCAATGGCGGCGTTCGGGTGGTTGTAGCTGTCGGCGTTCGAGCCGAGGTAGTCGGCAACGAAGTCCTTGTCATAGCCCGCAGCGGCCCATTCATCATAGTTGAAGTGGCTGTTGCGATAGGGCTGGAAGCCCGAAGGATAGGCCGCCGTCCACAGCGACAGGTCCTTGCCGCCCAGATGGGCTGCAGCCGACCATGCTGCCTTGCGCTTTTTCTCGTCGCCCGACACGCGGTTGGTGACATAGATGCCCCAGCCGATGTAGGCCATGAGCGGCGCTTCGTTCGCGGTTTCTTCCCATGCGCCCGCGACCGAGTTGTAACGGCGGCTGGAGCCCGGGTTGATGCCGAAGCCCACCACATCGCCGACGACCGAGGTGTCGGAGGTGCGGGCGGACGACCCGATGTCACCCCACCACATTAGCATCGAGCCGGTGCCGGCAAGGAACTGCGAGAAGCCCGTGGTGCCGGGGTCAGCGTTGATCTGGTCAGCCGGATAGGCCCCTGCTGCGATCAGGTCCATCACGTCCTGAATGGCCTGAACCCAGCCCTCGTTGTTGACGCGGGGCTTCATGGTGTCAGGATCGAACAGCCAGGCGCGGTCATCGGGATGCTTGACATAGGCCGTGGCGCGGTTGGCCAGGAAGTAGAAGCCAAAGCCACCCCAGCCCTTCAGCGGGTCAAGATAGCCATGCGCCGGCAGGCCGGTCAGCGGATCGGTCTGGCCAATAAGGGCCCTCGACACCGCGTTGACTTCTTGCCAGGTCTTGGGAACCTCGGCGCCGCCAATGGCACCCTCACCGAAGTAATCCTTGCGGTAAGCGAAGGTGTGGCAGTCGCCGTCGATGGTGATGCGATAGGATTTGCCATCCCAGGTGCCGACGGGGGGCTGGAGGTAGCCAACGAGGTCATCGGCTTCAATCTGGGTCTTGACCCAATCCGGCATCTCGTCCAGCATTCCTTTGCCTGCGGTCTCCCCTTCGAAGGGGGCGCCCATTTCGATGATGTCGAAGTCGACGGTTCCGGTGGCGATCGCCTGCTGCAGACGCGGGTTATAGTCGGCCTGTGCAAGGTCGATCCAGTTGATCTTGGCACCCGTGTAGGTTTCCCACGGCTTTAGGAAGCCGCGGAACAACAGGTTGTGCAGGTTCTGGTTGTTGAGACCCATGAAGGTCAGCTCGACGCCGGCAAACTCACCTTCGGCGACATTCGCTTTGGTCGCCCCAAGGCACAGTTCGCCCACCTTTTGCCAGTCGGCATCGGTCGGGCTGCCATTGCCCACGCCCGGAATCGCCAGAATCTGGGCACGCACCGAATCTTGTGCCATGGCTGGGCCATAGCCCATGGCCGTTGGCATGGCAGCCATGGCACCCAAAGCCGCAGACCCCTGCAGCATGCGGCGACGGCTGAGTTTGGCCCGTGACATGGCTTCGTAAAGATCAACTTTCAAGATAGCTTCTCCCTTTGGAACATGCCCGGATCGGATTTCCCGCCTCGGGTCTGGTTTCTGTTTTTTGACGTGTCTTGTGCCCACAGCTCGAGGCCCAATTCTCGTGGGACCACGGGCTGAAAGATAGGGCTTGGGGTCTCCTAGTCCCCTGCGCGGCAGCTTCCCCTAGGTCAGCTTCGCAAGGCAATAAGCTTCTGTCAAGATTCTAACATGTTACTATCGTCAGCGGATGGACAGAGCGGGCCGTGCCGGGTTAGAAATCTCCACAGGCTTCAAGGGGGGGGCAAGCGTTTGGCCGAAGTGACGATCCGCGCATTGCGCAAAAGCTATGGTGGTTTGCAGGTCATTCACGGGCTTGATCTTGATATTGCGGATGGTGCCTTTGTTGTGCTTGTCGGCCCGTCCGGCTGTGGCAAGTCAACCTTGCTGCGCATGATCGCGGGGCTGGAGGACGTCACTGGCGGCGATGTGATGATCGGTGACAACCGGGTGAACAACCTGCCCCCGTCCGAGCGTGACATTGCCATGGTGTTTCAAAACTATGCGCTTTACCCGCACAAGACCGTGGCGGCCAACATGGGCTTTGCCCTGAAGATGCGCGGCATGGACAAAGAGGCCATCCGCGCCAAAGTTGAACATGCGGCCGGAATTCTGGGGCTGACACCCTATCTCGACCGCTATCCGCGCGCCCTGTCGGGTGGCCAGCGCCAGCGCGTTGCCATGGGCCGGGCCATCGTGCGGGATCCTCAGGTGTTTCTGTTCGACGAGCCGCTTTCAAACCTTGACGCCAAGCTGCGCGTGCAGATGCGCACCGAGATCAAGGAACTGCACCAGCGCCTGAAAACCACGACCGTCTATGTCACCCATGACCAGATCGAAGCGATGACCATGGCTGACAAGATCGTGGTCATGCAGGGTGGCCGCATCGAACAGGTCGGCTCGCCCTTGGAACTCTACGACCGGCCTGCCAACGTGTTTGTGGCGGCCTTTATCGGCAGCCCGTCGATGAACCTCGTCGAGGGGCGCATTGCAGGCGGCATGGTAGACGTGTCGGGCGCGCGTCTGCCGCTGCCGGCGGGCATCAGCGCCGATGTGGGGCGCGAGGTGATCTACGGCATCCGTCCCGAACACCTGCACCAAGCCGATGAAGGGTTGACCGGCACTGTCTCGGTCATAGAACCCACCGGGTCGGAGACCCATGTCGTCCTGCGCCTTGCCGGGCGTGAACTGACAGCCGTGTTCCGTAATCGTGTGGCTTTCGTGCCAGGTGACACGATCACCCTTGCGCCCGATGCCGTAGCGTCGCACCTTTTCGACAAGGCCACGGGTCAACGGATTTAAGGGAGAGACGACCATGCTGAAAGGAATAGACAATCGGCTGAATGCTGATGTCTTGGGGTGCCTGCGCGCCATGGGGCATGGCGACGTGCTGATTATCGCCGACACCAACTTTCCCGCAGAATCAGTCGCGCGCGCCACGGTCACTGGCCAGCTTCTGCGCATGGAGAACCTGACAGCGGCACAGGCCGTGCAGGCGGTCTTGTCGGTGTTCCCGCTCGATACCTTTGTCGATGACTTTGCCGGCCGTATGGAAATCGTGGGCGATGCCCGATCAATCCCCCCGGTGCAGGCCGAAGTGCAGGCCGAGATTGACGCCGCCGAAGGCCGTGCGCGCCCGATGATTTCGATCGAACGCTTTGCGTTTTACGACCTTGCCCGCAAGGCCTATGCGGTCATCCAGACCGGTGAGCGGCGGTTCTATGGCTGCTTCATGCTTCGCAAAGGCGTAATCGGGCCCGAGGAATAAGCCATGACGCCAACACAAAAACCCATTGTCATTCTTGGTATCTTTGTCGCTGACACCGCCTATCGGGCAGATCGGCAACCCAAGATGGGCGAAACGATCATGGGCCATTCCTTTGTGCTGGGGCCCGGCGGCAAAGGGTCAAACCAATCTGTCGCCGCCGCCATGGCAGGCGGAAACGTGCATATCATCACCCGTTTGGGCGATGACGCTTTTGCCGATATCGCGCGGGCCACATGGGCCAAGGCGGGCGTCAAGCCCGAGGTCAAGGTTGACGTCGAAAGCTACACCGGTGCGGCCTATATCTTTATCGAACAGGCCACCGGGAACAACGCCATCATCGTGGCCGCGGGCGCGGCCGGCCGGGTGTCAGCCGAGGATGTCGAGGCAAAGGCTGATCTTGTCGAATCCGCCGCGATTTTCATCACCCAGCTTGAGCAGCCCATTCCAGCGACGCTGCGCGGATTGCAGATTGCCCGGGCGGCAGGTGTGACCACCATCCTGAACCCTGCTCCAGCGGCAGAACTGCCCGACAGCATGCTGGCGCTGTGTGATTTTCTGACGCCCAATGAATCCGAGGCCGAGGCCCTGACCGGCCTGCCGGTCACCTCGGTCGAAGAGGCGCGGATCGCGGCGGCGGCCCTCTTGGCCAAGGGCGTTGGCGCGGTGATCATCACCTTGGGCGAGAATGGCGCGCTTTACCACGACGCAACCCAATCGGTTCATGTTCCTGTCGTGTCGGCGGGCGCGGTTGTGGAAACAACCGGCGCAGGCGATGCGTTCAATGGGGGCTTTGCCGTGGCCTTGTCCGAAGGGCGCAATGTCATCGACGCAGTGCGCTTTGGCTGCGCCACGGCGGGAATCTCGGTCACCCGCCCCGGCACCGCCCCAGCCATGCCAAGCCGCAGCGAGATTGACGCTCTTCTGGCACTATAAACCGCCGAAGGCATGAACGGCGCAGGCCACGAAGGCCCCGGTTCACCCAGCCCGTCAACAGCGCGTTCCTGTGTTGTGTCTGAAGCCATTGCACATGGAACGGTTTGTCATGATTGCGTAGCGGAGGGTGGCCTGCCCCAATCTAGTGGTCCGCTTTTAGTCTTAGTGCATGATTGGTCTTGACGCTACGGCTGGCGTGGCCGGCGGAGCGGCTCCGGATGGCGT
>VGDH01000012.1 GCA_016869835.1 Alphaproteobacteria bacterium | reverse complement strand
CCCGAAAAGGCCCCCCCCCCCCCCCGCCCGCCCCGCCGTAAAGCCTGTCATTGCCCGCCCCACCGTAAAGGCTGTCATTGCCCAGACCACCGAAAAGCTGGTCATCACCGCCTTCGCCGTAAAGCTGATCTGCTCCGACCTCGCCGGTCAGGATATTGGCCTGGGCGTTACCGACGATCTTGTTGTTTGCCGCATTGCCCGTACCGGTTGCTGCGGTAGAGCCTGCGGCCAGCCAAAGCTCTTCAAACCCGGCGCCCAATGTGTGGGACAGGGCAGAGATCACCTTGTCATGCCCGCTGCCGCCCGCTTCGGATCTTCTCCTCGGATGAATGCAGCTTGCGCGTAGCACGCCGGATGTCCTTCACGACCTGCTCGGCAGGCGCCTTCGTCGTAACGGGGTTCTTTCTCATCTTCACCTCCATGCGGGGTCAAGATGAGCCGCAAACCCTCCGCTGCGCAAGCACGCCAAACTGTCCCAAGGGTGCTGATGGCGGACAGTGCTGAGCAACTGACGCCGACCGACATCCTCGAGCTAGAGCGCATGTTTGACCTAGAAGGTGTGCCGGTGGCGGACGGAGCGCAGGAGATAGTGCAAGCAGGCGGCCTTGGGCTATTCTTGCGCTCCCTCGTAGGCTTGGATCGCAAGGCCGCCAAACAGGCCTTCAGCGCGCTAACAGATGGCCGAACACCCACAAGTGCGCAGAAGGAGTTCTTGGACCTGCTGATCAATCACCTGACAGAGCAAGGTACGGTCGATCCGGCTCGCTTCTACGAAAGCCCCTACACGGACCTGAGCGATCAAGGTATCGACGGCATTTTTCCGAAATCAGAAGTTCAGCAGATTATATCCGCAGTCAACGACATCCGGCTCAAGGCCGTTGCGTAATCAGGCGTGTGATATCTGGAACCAGTGAAGCACGCGCGGCGTGTGTGAAAGATTGCAGCGAGAGCACTGCTATTGAGCTTCGGTAGCCTCAGCTATCCTCCATCTTGATCTGAGCGGATTGATGGCTGGTTGCCATCAGGAGCCTGACAGTCAGGCGGCCACGGGCGTCTGGGACGACGACCACATGGGGCAAAGATTCGATTGAACTTTTTGTCGCCTCGACCATCCAGCCTTCACAGCAAGATACATCACCCCAACGTAGGACTTCGGAAGCTCAGCTCAGAATCCGATAGTGAACCTCAGTCGGTGTGCAGGCGGCGCCGTTGATTGGGATCATGTCCTGCGGGCATGTGGACATGACCACTATGCAATCGAGAACTGCGCGCAGGGTCACGTAATCCCCGGGCTTGCTGAGAGGCTCACCCCACGTGATCCTACCATCGGGGCTGACCGGGATGTTCATCCAGAGGTTCAGGGGGGCCGGGCATTCCGGCGCACGCAAATCGAGCTGGCCGAGTGCCGCCCGCAAGTTGTCGGTGCAGTTGTCATGGTAATGTGTGCAGCCTAGCGATGCATAGCGGTGCACGTCGCAGGCCGCGATGACCGTATCATGGCGGCCCGGTGAGGTGTCTTCCTCAAGCATCAAAATGGGCCGACGCCTGTTTGTCGTAAGTCCATCACCCGTGGCGGGGAATATCCCCTGCAGCATTGCATGCAGGTGTTCCATAGACATGAACTCGGAGAGGTCATCTGCGTTGAAGCACCAAGTATCAACAACCTGCTGACCGTGCGTGTTGATGATTTGGATGGCTTGTCCCTTTGCCAACCGCACCGCGCGCCCGCGCCTTGCGGGGACAACGTGAAGGTCTGTCGTCATGTCGAGTTCCTCTGCTGCCGGGCCAATGGTGCGTCCATCTTGTGGATGAAGGATATCATTGGCGAACGTGGTACGGTCAATGGAATGCTGAGGCCCTTGGGCGCACGTACTATGCATGCGATTACGTGCCTCAGAATAACGCTGCAGCTACCCACATGTATCGCCTCGGCGCCGATCACGGCATTGCTGACGCCCACTCAATCCTTTGTGGAATAAATCCGTTGTGGTGAAGCCCTGCCGGAAGACTTTGTGGCGGCATGTATGCGATCAAACAAAGCGTGCGCGCTGGGGCTCAAGGTCGGATGCGACTTTCATGAGAAGCGTTCAGCCGCAAATCGGCGAAACCGAGGTGATCGCTTGAGCAGAATATCATGCAAGGCGATCCCAGAGTCCCTTACTGAAACAGGGGGGCCCCCCCCGGGTGGGGTTCACGATACTGGTCTTTTCCCAAAAGGAGGGGGTTAAGCCTGCGGCTTTGGCTGTGGCCTACCCTCGCCCTCGAAGTTAATCGGGTTGTTGAGCCGGAGGATGCTCTTTCCATCGACCAGCACCTCGGTGGCATTCGATCTCGCAGGCGCATTCACGGCCTGCATGGCGAGGGTGGAGAGCATCCGAGTTGCCTCATAGAGGCGCTCCTCTGCCCGCTCTGCACGGCGATCTGCATCTGCCAGACGTTGCTCAAGCTTCGTGACCTGCTCATGGTATGCATCGCGCTGGAACTTGGTGATCTCAAGGGCAACGGACAGCTCAAGGATTTGCTTGTCCTCTGCCGTTTTTGCTTTGCTCATTTCACGGTCCTGATCACGGCGCGAGGCCGATTGTGGTTGGGGCTCTTGCTTGAAAGGATTGAGGAGACCCGTGCCGCGGTCTTGGCCGCGAAGTCTCAAGCCGTGTGGATCAATACATGCACGACCACCATACGATATTTGCGATGGCACCGCTTAGGCAATGGATTTCTGCGGGGTCCGATCTATCTACCGCGCATGGAACATGGCCCCGACACCCGCGTCTTATTCAATGCCAATTGCCCGGTCTGCAATTTTGAGATCGAGCATTACGCGCGGTATGCGGACCGCGCAGGTCTGCCTATCCGCTTTGATGACCTCAACACCGACGCTCGCGATCAATGGGGCATCGATGCCGACACCGCAGCACGGCGGCTCTATGTCCTGCATCACGGGGTCCTTGCTTCAGGCATCCCGGCCTTTCTGGTCCTTTGGGAACAGTTGCCGCGCTATCGCTTGCTGGGGCGTGTCGTGGGGCTGCCGGGGATTAAGCAGGTCGCGATAGCCACCTATGACTATGTGTTGGCTCCAGCGATCTACCGGTGGCACCTGCGCCGCGTGAAGCGGCAAGCCAATCGGTCCAAGCAGCACTGAGGCACCCCCTGCCCTATCTTGCAAATGGACTTACACACGGTGCCCAGCTAGCGTTGCCACGCAGTCTCGGCCCACGTGCAAGCTCTCGACTACAGAGCCCCATTACAGGCCCAAAGAAGACCGCTAGAGCGCCATCTCGCATCCGAGCTACCCTACCCTACGCGAGATCAGAGATCGCGCTCCACCGGAGTCCTTTTGTACGAAGGTCGATGCAGCGATTATGAGGCACGGGTGCTTCGGTTGAGCCGATCCAGGTGCAAGGCGACCACGGTGCGTCAAGCGTGAAACAGGCGGATATCCCCACGTGGGGTCACACGGATGTTGGCATCGCTTTTAGGGTGGGGTCAGTAATGGATTTGGAGAGCGTCAGAGGCCCGGTGGAACACTATCAGACCAAAGGTAAGCATTGGGGAGCCGGTGGGCCACTTTGTGCTCTACCGGCGCTCAGTGAGCGTCCTAGCGTTAGGGCACGCACCAGATTAGGTTGTGTTACGCCATTGTGGCGTCGCTCGTCTCACGTGGCTCATTCGAGTTCGCCAAAGCAAACGGTTGGCTGAAAGCAATTCACAAAACGCCAGTACTTGTCACAGCGCCCTACCCTATCGGGGAGCCAATTAGGGAATAACAGGAAAAAATACAAAAAATGGCAATTAAAACAAAGGTTAATGGCGGAGGGGATGAGTCTGATATCCAACCTTCTCCCTCTGTAAGGTATTGATACTGTTACGACGATGTCGGACTTACCCATTCGCGGCGGATCTAAATTCCCCGCTCGAGCAAGACAGCCTCTACGTTCCACAGCGACAGCGGAAACGGATGTATAGCATCACCGCCAGGCGGATGATCTCGGGGCTCGTCTTGAAGTACCGAAAGGGAGAGCGTTTGGTCATCCAAGTAGGCTACCCAGGCGCCCTCGTCGTCTCAACTGAAGTTCTTCTGACAACACCCGCCGACCTACTCGAACGGGACATAGTCATGATCATATTTGAAGTAGCGAGGTCCGACCAGTTCGATCCCCCCCGGAGTGCGCCAAAGCGGATTGCAGGGCCATGCCAGAGCCATCAGCCGTTGACCGTATTTCAGGCTGTCCGTCGTGACCGGCGCGCCGCTGTCGGCCTCAACCACGGCGATCAGGTCGGGCGTGGTGGCCAACACCTTGCCATCGCTTTCGGCAATCAGGAATTCGTTCTGGAAATCAAGCCGCAAGGTCTGGCCCCGCCAGTCCTCTACGCCGGTCAGGGTTGCCTTGCCGCGCGCAAATCCGCCTTCGGTCCGGCGCTCGATGTCCATGATCCGGCCATGAAACAGCGTCTTGGCGCCCAAGAGGTCCACCAGCGCCTTGACCGGGTCGCTGTGCTCGGCGCGCGCTGCACGCAAAGTTTCGCCGATCCTGGCACACAGTGACAGCGTTCCCGCCACCACGGCCTTTTTCGCCACAGCGCCAGACATCGGGTAAAAGGCTAGAAGGGCCGATCCGCCCATCTCGATCGTGGCCGCCCGGGCGAGCCGCTCGGTCCAGGCATTCGACACGGTCTCAAGCACCAGCGAATTGCCCTTGTCGTCACAAAGCACCATCGGCGTTGCCGAAACTCCGTGCAGGGTGAAGGTCACCATCTGCAATTCGGGGTATGCTCGCCCCATCCCGTCGCCGTCGATCAGCGGCAACCCCGAAGACGCCGCCACGACGAAGGGCGTGGTCGAGTTCACGCCCCCTGCCTCGCCGCACAGGACCGCATCGATCTTGCGGCCCATCACGGCCTCGAGTGCGCGGAAGGCGTTCATCAATTCGTCGCCCTGCGGCAGCTTTTCGGTCATGACCGTTGGCGCGCCCATCATGCAGACTGGAACGACAAGCGCATCATCCGCCAGTTCCATCACGTCCATAAGCTTGACCGGCCCGTATTTCCGGATCGCCTGTTGCGCCATCAGCTTGCCGACATGCGGATCGCCGCCGCCCCCGGTGCCCAGCACGGCGCCGCCAATTGCGATATCCTCCATGTCGTTTGCGTCAACCATGCGGATGATGTTCATGTACGTGTCCTTTCAGGCACTTACCGGGCCAAAGGCTAGCGGCGTAAAGGTCAGTTCGGGATAGCCGAAAGCCTGGGGTCCGACGACCGCCATGGCCTCGGGCGTTTTCATCAGGTCGTGGACGGGCAGGCCGATCACCGCGACGCGCTGACCATATCGCAGGATCTCGGTCGTAATCGGCTCGCCCGTTTCAAGATCGAGGTTGATGATCAGGTCAGGCACCATGATCACCGGCTCGCCGTCGACCCAAAGAACAAGGTTTTCGTTCTGGATCGCGATGCGCCCTTCCGAGCCCTGCCAGTCGCCTAACCCCACGATCTTCGCCTCGCCCCTGGAGAAGCCACCCTTTAGTTCGCGGCGGATGTCCGTGATCTTGCCGGTTAAGAACAGCGTGGCCCCTGTTGCGGCACAGACCCGCTCGACCACGTTCTGTCGTTTCGCCCGCGCATCCTGGACCGCGCGCCCGATGGTCAGCGCCTGTGTCACCGTTCCAGGCACCGCAGTGCGCCGCACGAAATCCATCCGCATCGGTGCAATGGCCAGCCCCGCCGCCGCCCCCATCGCGACCGAGGTGTCGCGGGCAAAGCGTTCCAGCCAGTACATATCCTGGACATGGCGAAAGACCACGACATTGCCCTTGTCATCCGCGATGGCCGCCGGTGATGGCTTGGCCCCATAGATGAAGAAGGTGGTCATCTGCACCTCGGGGAAGGCGCGGCCCATGCCGTCGCCGTCGATCACCGGCAGACCGGCTTGCGCCGCCGTGATGACGGGTTCCATCGAATTGGCGCCGCCGATTTCGGCACTGATCAGGGCGGCCATGCGGATGCCCAGCACCTCTTCGACTGCACGCATCGCTCGGAAGCATTCGGCGCCTTCCTCGATCTTTTCGACGCCTACCACGGGCGCTCCGATCCCGCCGACCTCGCCGATCAGGGCGTCATCGGGCAGCGCCTCCAACGGCAACACGCGTACCGTCGCCCCCTTGCGAATGAGTTCGCGCGACCGCAGCATCCCGACGTAGGGGTTGCCGCCACCGCCGGTGCCAAGGAAGGCGGCCCCAATCGATAGGGGCAAAAGGTCCGCCTCAAGCAGCGGCCAGCTGCCGTCATCCGACATGAAGCTCACCCACGGCCTTGACCCGCACGCGCGTCGCGTTGCCCGGCAGATAGGCCAGCGGCACGTCTTCGACATCCACGATTTCGACCGTCTCGCGGCGCGCACCGGCGGCTACCGCAGCCTCCGTCGCCTGTCGCTTGGCGTCGTCAAGGGCGGCATCCCGCGTCATCTCGGCCAGGGCATAGACGCGGTCCACCTCGCCCGAGACCTGCGCGATGGCGGCGCCCACGGCGTTGGCGACCGCGAAGTGATTGGGCAGGATCAGTTCCAGCCCCGCAATCGGCCCTTCGACAAGGATCGACCCGCCGCCTACGACGATGACGGGCAGAGGATCGGCCGAAATCCGTGCCCGTTCCACGCAGTCCTCCAGCATGAAGGCGATTCTGTCGCGCGCTCGGCGGATCAGTGCGTGGTCCAGATGAGCCAGTTTAGCTCTGTCGCCCAGTTCGGCCCCGCCGTCGGCCACGACGATATCGGACGTGGTCAGCGTGGACCCTCCAAACAACAGCGCCTCGGTCACGATGCGGTAGCCGACCGAGCGGGGGCCGACCTTCACACCATCCGGCCCGTCAACGACCAGCGACCCACCGCCAAGACCTATCGAAAACACGTCCGGCATGCGGAAGTTCGTGCGGACGCCACCAACCTCGACCGCGACGGTGGCCTGTCGGGGGAATCCCTTCTGCAGCGAGCCCACGTCCGAGGTCGTCCCGCCGATATCGACAACAATGGCATCGCCCACGCCCGACAGGAACGCAGCGCCGCGCATCGAATTGGTAGGCCCCGAAGCAAAGGTCAGCACAGGGAACCGTTCAGCAAAGACTGCGTCCATCAGCGTACCGTCGTTCTGGGTCAGGTAGAACCGCCCGGTGAAGCCGACATCCGCCAGCGCCCCTCGGAACGCCTCGACCACGTGCTGTGACAGGTCGCGAAGGCAGGCGTTCATGATCGCTGCATTCTCGCGTTCCAGCAGGCCGATCCGGCCGATATCGGCCGAAAGGGTGATATGGGTATCGGGCAATGCCCGTCCCAGGATCTCTCCTGCCTGCTTTTCGAACTCGGACGAGACTGGCGAAAAGACCGATGTGATCGCCACCGACTTGATGCCCTTGGCACGGATGTCGTCGGCGATCCCCAGAAGCTCTTCCTCGTCGAGCTTTGAGATCACCCGTCCGTCGAATTCGTTTCCGCCATGCGCCAGATACCAGTGGTTTCCGAGGACATCGCGCAGGTCCTCGGGCCAGTCCACCATCGGCGGCAAGCTGGCCGTGGCGGGCAGGCAAAGGCGCACCGCCGCAACCGGGGCTAGGTCGCGGCGCTGGACCACGGCATTGGTGAAATGCGTGGTGCCGATCATAACGACATCCACCTTGTCCGCCGTGGTCTTGGCGGACGCCAGCACATCTCGCAGCGCCTGGACGACTCCCGTCATCACGTCGGGCGAAGTGGGCGCTTTGACGCCGGCCAGAACGGTCTTGCCATCCATCAGCACGGCATCGGTATTTGTGCCGCCGACATCGATTCCGATACGGATCATCTCGCTGTTTCCTTTGCGTTCAGCCCCGCACGCAGGGCCATCAAATCTTTGGCGGTCGGCATTTCGCCGTTTATCAGGGGGATCACGGGACGCATCGCCGCCTCTTCGGCCGAAATGACCGGAACCGAGGCAAGCAGCAGGCGCGTATAGTCATGTTCGGGCCGTTCAAAGACCTGGTCCGCAGGGCCCGTCTCGACGATCTTGCCGAGGTAAAGAACGCCCACCGTCTGCGCAAAGTTGCGCATGAGCGAGAGGTCGTGGCTGATGAACAGGTAGGTCAGGCCCAACCGCCGACCGAGTTCCTCGAGCAGATCGATAACCTTTGCCTGCACCGACACGTCAAGCGCCGAGGTCGGTTCGTCCAGCACGAGAAGCCGCGGGCTTACGGCAAGGGCGCGGGCAATGGCCACACGCTGCTTCTGACCGCCCGACAGTTCATGCGGATAGCGGTCCGTGAAATGCCGTGGCAGATGCACCATGTCCAGAAGATCGCCAATCCGCCCAGTATGGTCGCCGCTCTGCCGATGCGCCACCAGCGGCACCATGATCGACTGGCCCACGGTTCGACGCGGGTTGAGCGATGCACCGGGGTTCTGGAACACCATCTGGACCCTGGCGCGGTCGCGCGTGCCCAGAATCGAGGTGCCGTCGATCAGGATGTCACCCGAATCCGGCGCGGTCAGGCCCATGATCATTCGTGCGATGGTGGATTTGCCCGACCCGGATTCCCCCGCAAGCCCGTAAACCCCGCCCGAGGGAATCGTGAACGACACGCCATCCACCGCCCGCACTTCGCCGGAAACCCGGCCAAAGGCATTCCGAACGGGATAGGTCTTGACCAGATCGCGGATTTCCAATGCCACCGTCATGATGTCACCCGTCCGGTCAGGCGGGGCACTGCGGCAATCAGGTCTCGCGTGTATTGCTGTCGGGGGGCGGCGAAAAGCCCGGCAGTCGGGCCTTCCTCGACAATCTCGCCCTTGTTCATCACATATACATAGTTCGACGTTTCGCGCACCACGCCAAGGTTGTGCGTTATCATCAGCAGCGCCAGCCCCTGCGTCTCGACCAAATCGCGCAGCAGCTTCAGGATCTGGGCCTGCGTCGTCACGTCCAGCGCAGTGCCGGGTTCATCCGCGATCAGCAACCTGGGTTCGGACAGAAGGGCCATCGCGATCAGCACCCTTTGGCGCATGCCGCCCGACAGCATGATCGGAAAGCTTTGCGCCACGCGTTCGGGGTCGCGCATGCGGACCTGGGCCAGCACCTCGATCACACGCGCACGGCGTCCGCGCCGGTCACGGTCGCGGCCCAGCCTCCGATCGGCATATTTCAGGATCGTGGTCAGCTGATCCTCGATCGTCCAGACCGGGTTCAGCGATGACATCGGATCCTGGAACACCATGCTCATCGCCGTGCCGCGCAGGGCCACGCGTTCGCGTTCCGGCAGGGTCAGCAGATCGCGGCCGTCAAACATGATCCGGCCGGCATGAATGCGTGCGGGCGGTTGCGCCAGAAGGCCCATGATCACCTTCATCGTCACCGACTTGCCCGACCCGCTTTCGCCCACCAGCGCAACCTGCGCGCCTTGCGGCACCTCAAGGCTGACCGCTTTCAGAACCTCGACCGTGCGGCCATAGGTGGAAAAGCTGACCGACAGCCCCTGAACCGACAGAAGCGCCGTCATCGCACGTCCTCCACGTCGAACAGATCGCGCAGGCCGTCCCCCAAAAGGTTGAACCCCAGAGCCACGAACAGGATCGCCGTCCCCGGCAACAGGGATTCCCACCAATAATCGGGCAGGAAGGATGCGCCGTCCGAAACCATGGTGCCCAAATCAGGTGTCGGCGGCTGGATGCCGAGGCCTAGAAACGACAGCGATGCCCCGATCAGGATGACGAACCCGGCATCGAGCGATGTCTTGACGGCGATGGCCGAGACGCAGTTGGGCAGGATTTCGCGAAACAGGATATGGGTTTTCGATGCGCCCAAAGTCTCGGCTGCCTCGACATATTCCAACGCCCTGATCTGGCGAACCATCGAATAGACGAGCCGCGTGTGCCAGGTCCACCACAGCGACGCGATGGCCAGCATCGCGTTCATCAAGGAAGGTTCCAGCACCGCCGCGACCGCAAGTGCCATGATCAACGGCGGCAGGGCCAGCGCAATGTCGGTCAGTCGCATGATGACGATCTCGGTCCAGCCGCCGAAATAGCCGGCCAGAAGGCCCATCGCCGTGCCGAAGGGCACTGCGATGACCAGCACGACGAAGGCCAGCATCAGCGATACTCTCAGACCAAAGATGACGCGCGTCAGAATATCCCGCCCGACGTTGTCGGTTCCGAACCAATGCTCCAGACTGGGTGGCTGATGGCGGTTGCGAAAGTCGACAATGGCTCCGACATGGTCTGGAAAGGGCGTGATATAGGGTGCCAGCAGCGCCGCCAGCAACGACAACACGACGATCAACAGCCCGATCACGGCCGTGGGGTTTCGGCTGAACCGGTACCAATTCTGATAGCTGTTCGACAGTGCGGCCAATTCGCTCATGCCCGCCGCCCCCTGATCCGGATGCGCGGATCGACAAACCCGACAAGAACGTCGATCAAAAGGTTGACCATCACAAAGAACAGCCCCGACACCATGACCACGCCCATGATCGCGTTCAGATCCTTTTGCGTAATGGCGCGTATGCCATAGGCGGCCATGCCCGGCCAGGAAAAGATCAGCTCGACCACGAAGGCCCCGCCGATCAGCGAGGCGAACTCAAGCCCCATGATCGTCAGCGGCGGCACGAAGGCGGGGCGCAACTGGTACTTGAACAGGCGCACCCGGTCCGGCACGCCAAAGGCCCGCGCCGCCTCGATGTAATCTTGCCGCGACACGTCGATCATCGAGGCCCGCGTGATCCGTGCCACCTGGCCCATCGTGGCCAGCGACAGAGCAAGCGCCGGCAGCAACAGGTGCCGCATCGCCTCGAACGCCACATTAAGATCGCCGGTAAGCAATGCATCGACGATTAGTAGCCCGGTGATATTGGCTTCGAACTCGGTCCCGGTCGGCAGTTGCCCTGTCGTAGGCAAGATCTGCAGGACATAACCAGCCAGCACCTGCAGCAACAGCGCGATGAAGAAGGTCGGCATGACCGCCGCCACGATCGCAAAGGCCCGTACAAGGTTATCGGGCCATCGGTCCTTCCAACGCGCTGCTGCCACCCCGAGAGGCACGCCGAACAGAAATGCAATGAAGACGGTCGCCAAGACCAGTTCCAGCGTCGCCGGGAATGTCGTGCGAATATCGAGGTTCACGGATCGCTCGGTCAACAGCGACTGCCCCAGCTCGCCCCGTGCAAGGCCGCCCACAAAGCGCGCGTATTGCTGGTAGAGCGGCAGGTTCAGCCCAAGTTTCTCTTGCAGGTCGGCTACCTGCTCGGCGCTTGCCCGAGGACCCAGAGCCATGCGTGCGGGATCACCGGGCACCACCCGCGCGATCACAAAGATAACGACGGACAACCCGAACAGCACCAAAAGCGACCAAGCAAGCCGTCGCGCAAGGAAGCCGAGAAATTCCATGTCAGCCGATCCTTCAGTCAGACCCGGCGGGCTCTTCGGCCCGGCACTTTTCTGCTTTCACCATATTGGCTGTGTCGCACCGGAGGCGCGGGCGCACTGGAGGGCAGGCCCTTGGCGCGCCCGCGCCTCCGTCAGCGGATCAAGGGCAGGACCAGCTGTAACGCACCATGTCATAGTCGAAGGACTGCATCGGCACGGCACTGAAGCCCTGCAGGCACTTGTCCATGTGTGCTGGACGGTCTGCGCCAGCAACGGCACCGCCACGCCATTCTCGGCCATCAGCGCCTGCACTTCCTTGTAAAGCCGCGCCTGTTCGGCCACGTCCCCTGTCGCCCGCGCCTGATCGATCAGGGCGTCGATCGCCGGATCCTGCAGCCATTCCATCGAGGCCCAAGTGCCCGCCGCCGCCGAATGGAACTGGGTGAAGAACATCGAGTCCGGGCTTGGGTAGGTCGGGCCAAAGAAGATCTGGTTGACGTTGGGCGTGGTCGCCACATCCGCCGCGATCTCAGTCACGCGGTTCCAGGGTTCGGGCTGCTGGGTGACCACAAAGCCAAGGCTTTCCAGGTTGGCCTGCATCAGAAGGCTAATCTCCTCCTCGAACAGGGTACCTGCGACATAGGACAGCGTGATCGGGATCTGCTGCCCGGCATAGGACGACAGCGCCACTTCCTCGGCCGCCTTTGCCATATCAAAGGTCGGGGCGGGCACGTCGGCATTCCAGAAATCTGCAAAACCCGCGGGCAGGACCGTTGTCATCGGTTCGCCCGGGAAGATCACTTCGCGGATCGTGGCGTAGTCAGTGGCGTAGGCGATGGCGCGGCGGATGTGGATATCATCCGTCGGCGCGGATTTCGAATTCAGCTTGAGGTAGAACGCCGTCGTCGTTGGCTGGCTTTCCATCCGGAAACGGCCCATGTCGACCAGTGCCTTGTGAGTATCGGGCGACTGGAACGGCGAGGACATCGTCAGTTCGCCCGAAGCGGCCAGCGCCTTCACCGTCGCCTCGTCATTCGTGATGATCCAGCGCACTTCGTCGATCGGATTTTCTAGGAATTCGCCGTAATAATCCGCATAGCGCTTGATCACCATCTGGCTGCCGCGGTCCCAGCTGTCCAGCAGATAGGCCCCGGAACCTGCGACATTGTCGGCGAGCCAGGTCTGCCCGTCATCTGCGCCCTTGTTGGACTCGACCAGATCGGCATTCACGATCATCAGGGCAGGGACGGTCGCCATGAAGGGGGCGAAGGTCTTGGAGAGCTTGAAGCTGACGGTCGTGTCATCGACAGCAGTCACGGCACCGGGCTCGACCACGCCGGCAAAGAGGTTGGCCGGCCCCTGATTGATGCGCAGCAGGCGTTCAAAGGAATAGACAACATCAGACGCAAGGATCGGCGTGCCATCGGTAAAGGTCGCGTCGGCCCGCAGCTTGAACGTCACTTCGGTCGCATCGGGCGAGACGACCCAGCTTTCTGCGATCTGCGGGATCAGGTTGCCCGAACTGTCGACCGTGACAAGACTGTCGTAAAGGTTCACGGCAGCCATATAGTCGGTATAGTCGCTGATCTTGGCAGGATCGATCGTGCCAAAGATCTGCACCGTGTTCATCGTTACGACATTTTGCGCCGCTGCGGGACCTGCCATTAGGGCAGTAGCAAAGGCCAGAGTTGCCGTAGTCGCAAGAAAGCGTTTGGTCATCGTCTTCCCCCTGTGGACTGTCATGGATGGGTCGGGGCGTTCTGCCCCTTATTTGCGGCTAGCATGGGTCCGCGAATGCCTCTGCGGCAATGGGGTGGACGGATAGGTTTTCGTACAAAATGGCTAGGTTTTGGATCGTACACGGCACGAAGCAGGGTGCCGCCGCGCCGACCGCCCCACCCTGAGGCATTTCAGAACAAGAAGATCCGGCGCGTGGCGAACCGTCAGGAGACGATGCTCATGGCATGGGCGGCCTTGACCGCGTCACTGCGCGAAGTGCAACCAAGCTTGCGGTACAGGTTGGCCAGGTGGAATTTCACGGTCGCCTCGGAAAGACCCAGCATGTTGGCGATGGCCTTGTTGGCGGCCCCTTCCGACAGGGCATGCAGGATGCGGGTTTCCTGCCGGGTTAGCCCTGCCGCCTGTCCACGATTCAGCCGGCCCAGTCCGGCCTCGGTAGCCCGTTTCAGCAAGCGGCGCACCGGTTCGCTGCGTTCAAGGGTATCGCGCAGGCGTGGCGTGGCCGTCAGTTCGGACAGGAAGGCGCGTTCTTCACCAAGGATTGCGACCGATCCCGCCATTGCGGCCCGCGCCAACGTCCGGGCAAGTTGCGCCTGCGCAGCGGCGCCCTGCCTTTGGCGGCGCAGCACATGGGCCCGCCAGATTTCGGCCCCGCCCCTTTGGCGCGCGGTCAGGTGCGGGTTGTCCAGCATCCGGTCGATCAGGTGCTGAAGCCCGGGTCGCGTCGGCGTCACCTGAGCCATCTGGCGCAGCCAGACCAGCGCCATCGCCGTCTCGTCCCGGTCATGCAGATCGCTCAGTCCCTCACCGGCCTGCACGAACCCGAGAGTAATCCGCGATCGCAGGTCCGCCGCCTTGTGCGCCGCCTCGGCCCAGCGGTTGCCGTTCTGAAGCACGGTAACCTCGCGGACGTCGATCAAGGTCTGGAACTGCGACGACCGTTTCTGCGTGACCCGCCAGCGGTCCAGAAAGGATCGCGCCGCCATGGTGGAATAGTGCTCTCCCAGGGCTTGGGAGCCGTAGATTAGGGACAGTTCCACCAGCGAGGGCCAGATTTCCCCTTGGGCAAACGCATCGAGCTCCAGCGAAAGAAACCGCGTCAGCGCATCGGCATGGCCAAATTCGTATTCGATACACGCGTCCAGCAATGTCAGAAGCCGTGCATCGCCGGGGCTTTCGTGGCCGGCCGCCTGGAGATGGGCCCGTGCGGCCGCACTGTGCTGCCGCGCGCCGGCGGGTTCACCCATGAAAAGGCGGATGACCGCCCGGTGCAGGTCGATATAAAACGACAGGATCGGGATCCCTGTGCGGGCATAGTGGGTTGCCGCGCGGCTGGCGGCATGGTCAGCTTCGGCAAATCGCCGCGCGCGAATGTAGAACTCCAGCACGGCGTTGTAGAAAGAACCGCGGCGCAGGTCATCCTCGGCAGAAAGTTCGGCCAGAAGCGCATAGGCATCATCCAGAAGCCTGAGGTCGAGATCGAAGTCCTCCCAGGTCCGCAGCAGAAGGCGGAAGAAACGGAACTGCAGCGAATGGCGCGTACGGTCGGTCAGCACGGCGTGGGCGTCGGCCGCAACAGCACCATACCGTTCGATCAGGATGCGCCGCGTCAATGGAAACTCCCCACGCTTGATGGCCTGGATCGCGCGGCACAGGACCAGCGTTTCCTCGGTCATGGCCATGTCGGGGGGGAAAGCGGAAAGAATCCGGTCGAAGGCAACCGAGCCGAAACGATGAATGAAGAACGGCCCGCCTGCAGCCTCAAGGGTCTGAAGCGCCGACTGCCAGGCCCCAGTGACCTGAAAAATCGCGATGGCTTCCGGCATCTGGCCCAGTGCCACCTGCGCCACGGCGATCGCGCGGGCCTCCTGCGGGTTGGTCATGCGGGCGGCCAGCAGTGCCCGCAGGGCACTTAGCAAGGGCTGCCGCACCGCGGCCAATGCAGGGTGCAAGACCTTGCCGCCCACGAACGGCAAGCCGGTCAGAAGGCCCACGTCATGTTCGGCGCCCGGATCGCTCAGATAGGTTTGGAAGGCCACCAGCCCCGCGGATGGGATCTGCCCCAGAAGGTCCTCTTGCAGAAACTTGGCAATGGCCCCCGAGCCGACTTTGCCCGACAGCACAACCGGCAGCAGGCAGGGCCAGCCCCCCGTGCGCGCCATCAGCGCCTCTGCACCCGGCAGGGCCGCCAGATCGTCGGCCGTGAACAGAAGGTCGGCGGTGCCATAGCGGCTGACACGTCCATAGACTTCGGCCCTGGCTAGCTCGGGAATTGCCGTATCCGGGCGCTTGGCAATGACCAACCGTCTGTCCGGCAGACTGCCGGTCAGGGCCACGTTGGGCACGTCCCAGAACTGTGCCTCGTCGAAGGGCTGGTCGCCTCGGGCAATGGGCTTGTCGCCCGCCAGGTCGGCCAGAAGCCAGCTCTTGCCCATGCCCGCGGGTGCCTCGATCACGATGACCGGGGCCGGGTCTGCGCGGATCCTGGCCAGAAGGGCCGCCCGGTTCAACCGGGGAGCGCTGCCTGCGCCCATAGCCGCCAGTCCTTCCGACATGGACAATGAAGCGGCCGCTTCCTGACTGAGTTGGCTGTGTTCAGTCACAGCGCTGGTCCGAACACGTCGCATCCTCAGTCACCGCCTATTCCCAATTCCACCGCGTTTCCCGGGGCATCCCGATCCCTCTGCCCGACCCCAAGCCGCAAGAGCCAAGTGCCGTCCCGCCGCAGTTCCCAAGCTGAATGGTCCGATTGGTAGGCGTGTGCGCGACCAGGCCTCTCAACTTTTTGGGTGTCGCGGAGGCCCTCAATTCTGAACCGACTTGCCCTGACCCTGCAGCACCTCAACCTGCCGAAGCTTCAAAACAATGTCTTCCGGCTTCTCTCGCTTTCCAGCCATCTTCTGGTCCTCCAAAAAGTGGGATCATCATATCCCAGTTGGTGGACCACTTCAGTGGGGGCACTCCACCTAGACGGTTTGCAACCATGTTTTCTAGGATGATGCCGTTGTGATATGTTACAGTCAAATAGACAAAGCAAAGCAGATAAGGAACGCAAGCATGTCCTATGCCATAATCGCTCGCCAACCAGGCGACACATCTGTTTTGCAGCGTGTCAACCGTCCCACTCCAACACCTGGTCCAGGTAGCGTACTGATCCGACACGAGGCAATTGGTGTCAACTTTATTGATATCTATTTTCGCCAAGGGGAGTACCCTTGGCCGGTGAACAAGGCCTTGGTTCTTGGGAGCGAAGGGGCTGGGATAGTAGAGGCTATTGGAGATGGGGTGACTGGCGTTTCTAAAGGCCAGCGTGTGGCTTATACCTTACCCAATGGTTCGTATTCAACGCACCGCGCCGTTCCTATCGAGCATGTGGTGGCTTTGCCAGATGACATCCCATTTGATATTGCTGCAGCAGTAATGCTGAAAGGTCTGACGGCCTATTACCTGATACATGATTCATACCCCGCGCAGCGTGGAGAAACCGTGCTGTTTCATGCGGCGGCAGGGGGTGTCGGGCTTTTGGCTGGCCAATGGCTTGCGACCAAAGGTGTGCGGGCTATCGGTACTGCGGGTGGTTCTGAAAAGGTGGCGTTGGCGCTCGGTCATGGGTATGAAGCAGTTTGCGACTATCAAACGCAGGATTTTGTCGGGCTCGTAAAGGAACTCACTGATGGAAAAGGTGTTGCAGCAGCGTTTGACAGCGTTGGCCTTGCTACCGTCATCCAATCAGTTGAGTGTCTCACTAAGTTCGGCACGCTAGTATGTTTCGGCCAGTCGTCGGGAGCCCCCGACAATCTGCGCGTGAGCCATTTGGCCCGCGGGTCTCTTCGGGTGACGCGACCATCACTGTTTCACTACACTGCCTCGCGTTCTTGGCTTCAGAAGGCAGCAGCCGAGCTTTTTGACATGATTAGACGAGGAGCAATCAAGGCCCGAATCGACCTCAAACTGCCACTTGAGCAAGTAGCTCTAGCCCACGATGCTCTCTCGGGCCGCAAGACTACGGGTTGTATCATTTTGGTGCCATGAGTGGCCGCCGCTTGTTCTGATTAGTCAGGCAATCGTCGCGCGAGCGGCTGACAGGTAAGTTTGTACCGCGACCAAAATGGTGCGTTCAATGTCTACGGTGCAATCTGCATATATGTGCTTCCGGATACCATGATACAGAATCGCTCCATGCATTTGCCAGACCAGATCGTGTGGATATTCTGTCGTATGCCCTTTCATCGTAACTCCCAATGCAATGGAGGTTTCAGCCCAAATTGGGGTCAAAAGAACGGTCTCAACGCGCTTTATGTAACGCTTGTTGAGGTCTAAACCCTTTAGTCCCGCGAAAAAAAATATTCTCATCCAGTTTCGGTCAAAAATCAGATCCGTGTAGCCTCGATAAAACTCCAGTAGCCGATCCTCGATGGGGCGATCTCGGTTGAGAATCGTAGTTTCCCAGTCGGCTTGCCACCGATCCAAATACACCGCCCTATACACTTCGTTCACTAGGTCTTCCTTTGATGAAAAATAGCGATAGAGAAGTGGCTGAGTTATTCCGAGCCTTTTTGCGAGACCGCGCGTGCCGCCGTCGAAGCCTTCCTCGGCAAAGTAGAGAATCGCGGCATCGAGCAATTCTCGCCTGCGGTCGTCTGGCGACAAGCGCGTCTGCCGTGGACGCGAAGGTTTGGCAGGTGATTGCTTGGCGAGAGGCTTAGTCATGCTCGGTTTCCCAGTGTAAGTGCTGCTCTGCGGTACCGCTGTCCAGCAGGATCTGCTCTTATGCGCCAAACCCCGAGAATATCGAGAGGCAGCCGCTGCAGCATATGCCTCTGCTTGTGTTTCGATGTCCATAACTTGATTTGAAGGGGGGCATCCGGGCCGGCAACCAAAGGGGGTGTGATGGTAGAAGCTCGGCGACAACGTGAACTATGAGAATTTGAAGGAACACAAGCAGATAAACATTGGCTTAGATCATAGCCATCGCGCGTCAGGGAGATGCCGGCGTGCCGATTGCTGCACTTTGCCGTGAGGATTGCGCCCAACTTGGGCGTTCGGACACAGAGCTGTTCCTCGCGCGGTCTGATGTTAGCTTGGGAGTTCTGGGGCGCGAAGGACTGGGACACGCCCTCACTGCGTGCACTCCTGACGTGTTCGCACTGTCAATGAAGCCCAGCCCCGCGGTCATTCTTGAGCACCTCGCCTTCAAGGCTCTTTAGTGATGCGAGCGGTAAAGTGACGGTGCCTTGATCTGCCGCCACACTCGGCTGACCCAACCCAAAAAAAGCTGGCGGTCACAAAGCTCAAAAGATCCCAGTGCAGCATCGAAGCACCCAGACCGATCCACTGGAAGCTGTTGTCGATTTCTGAAACATGTTCACATCGGAAGATCGCATGACTGCTTTCACTTCGAGGCGAGTCTATTAGGATAAAGCCGAAACGCTCTAGGCTCCCCGAGCAGGCTTTTGACTTGCTGACGCTTAGGTCGGGGAAGAAAGGGACGCGGATAGGCTCCAAACTCTGCTGGCCATATGAACCTGCAGCGCTCCGGATAGGGCAATGAATCGAAGGCAAATGAGTGCAGAACCCGAACTGCTCTAGGTCGGGTTTTGTTCGGTCATCAGGGGAGAGATAAAGATGCTGCTTTCACTGCATTACCATTACTGTGATTTTTCATGATTCGCCGCGCACAAGGGGTTCGATGGCAAGCCCAGCCGCAAGCATAGCGCGGTCCTGCCCATGCTGGGCGCACATCATGAAGCCGGTCGGCATGCCGTCACTGTCTGTCCCATTTGGGATGGACATGCCGCACCAATCTAGAAAGTTTCCGATGGCCGTGTTGCGAAGTGTGCGAGCGTTATGGTGAAAGAACACCTCAACATCCGCCTCAAGCGACGCAATTGGCATGGCGACCGATGGAGTCGTTGGTGCGATAAGAATTGCATTGCCGAGGCGCGCGTTGAGCCGGGCGATCCACTCAAGCCGCCCTTCGGTCAGGCGGATAAGATCGACTGCTGACATCGCGTCGGCCATGCGTATTCGGCGCACAACGCGCGGATCGATACGGGTGACCTCTGGCCCGGCAAGGCGTTCCTTGTGGACATCCATCGCCTCGGCCGAGGTGAAAGGACCATACCGCCCCATCAGCGCGGAAACCTCATGCAGTTCGGGTAACGCGATTGCACGCACCCGTACGCCGGCCTTTGTGAGCCGACCCACAGCGGCATCAAAGTTCGACGCGACAGCTGTTGCAAGATCATCGAACATGAAGCGGTCAGGGATGACCAAATCCAGCGCATCAAGCGGCGCTGCAACGACTGTGGGTGCGGCCAGGCCTCGCAAGGCAGCGTCGGTCAGCACACAATCAGCTACGCTCTGCGCCAAAGGGCCCAGCGTATCAAGGGTGCGCGCCAGCGGGAAAACTCCCTTCATCGGATAATGCCCGGTTGAGGTCTTGAAGCCAACGACTCCATTGAAGCTAGCCGGAATTCGAACAGAGCCGCCTGTGTCAGTGCCAATCGCGACTGGCACTATACCAGCCGCCACCACGGCCCCACAGCCCGATGACGATCCGCCGGGAGCACGCGCGATCTTTGGATCACAGGGGTTACGTGGAGTGCCGTAATGTGGGTTCAGTCCAATCCCAGAATAAGCAAACTCGGTCATGTTGACCGCGCCCACGCTGACCATACCGGCGCGCAGGGCAGCGTTAACTAGGGCCGCATCTGCTGTCGCTGGCGCCGCATCGCGCAACACGATCGAGCCTGCGGTGGTCACTGAGCCTTTGAGATCAAACAGATCCTTCCATGCCAAAGGCACACCATCAACCAGACTGGCAGGATTGCCCGCGCGCAGCCTTTCGCGTGCCGCGCGTGCCTCAGCCTCGGCGCGGGGACGAAGGCTGCGGATGAACAATGCGGGATCGTTGTGCCGGTCTATGCGATCAAAGACTTCAGCCACCAGATCAACCGGGTCTCGGCGCCCATCGCGCAGCGCACCTGCCAGATCTTGAACGGTGCCGATCGACATATTCGCCCCTCTTTTATCCACCATGTGCTTGGTGCCTTTCCGCGCATAGCCCAACGTTTAAGCTGTCAAAAGTCCACGGAATTTGTTGATAGGCCCGTCAGACTGATCCAAAGCGCATGGAAGCTGCTGTTTTTTTTCGTTGTTGTAAACGCCTTAATCTGCTGGTGTGAGGTAGAATAAAAATCTGAATTGTTTGCTGGAACCTGAACTCAAGTTGCCAGCTGTTCTACGCCAATATATTGGATTATAAGTATTTTGTTTAGATTTTTTCTACTATGGTCTGAGCTAAGTACGCCGTACGGTGAGTGGGGCGCGCAGGTCGAGGCCCTGGGGGAACGCCAAAAATTCACGTTCGCCACGCCACGCGCCCGCTGCCTTCCGAGAGGGCCGTGTGGCTCAGATCTGATTCCGGTCAGAAGAACAGAATCTGCTGCACTCAAGAAAAGCGCTCAATTAAGTTGCGTGCTTAAGTCGTTATCTTTATCGTACGATAAATTGCGGCGCTGCTGCCGGCGTTGATAGCGGAGGTCTTGGAAATGTCAGCAAAACTAAACCGTGACAGGATTTATGAAGCTGCGAGGCAATTGTCGAACTGGGGCCGATGGGGACCAGATGACCAGATTGGCACGTTGAATCTTGTAGGGCCCGAAGATGTCGCGGCGGCGGCCAAATTGGTTAAGCGGGGCAAAACATTTGCGCTTGGGCTTCCGCTCGATCAGAAGATTCAGTCAGGGTTGTTTGGTGGGCGCTGGAACCCGATCCATCAGATGCTGGCGACGGGAACGGATGCCGTGGCCGGGGTGCAGGATGGCGATGGCAAAGCCTATCTGCGTTATGCTGATGACGCGATTAACCTGCCGATGCAGTGTTCGACGCAATGGGATGCGCTGGCGCATATCTTTTTGGATGACAAGATGTGGAACGGTTATCCAGCCACACTTGTCGATGTTCAGGGTGCCAAGAAGAATGGCATCGAGCACACGCGCGACAAGATGGTGGGGCGTGGTGTGCTGCTGGATGTGGCGCGCTGGAAGGGAGTGGACTCGCTACCCGATGGCTATCCTGTGACCAACGCCGACCTGAACGCCACGGCGGCGGCGCATGGGGTTGAGGTGCGACGCGGTGATTTTGTCATTGTGCGGACTGGCCATCAGGAGCGCTGCTTGGAAAGTGGCGATTGGACCGGCTATGCTGGTGGCGATGCGCCGGGCTTAGCTTTTGAGACCGCCTATTGGATCCGCGAGCACGATATCGCAGCGATTTGTGCTGATACCTGGGGATGCGAAGTGCGTCCGAATGAGACGGATGAGGCAAACCAACCATGGCATTGGGTGGTCATCCCGGCGATCGGGATCACGATGGGCGAAATCTTCTATGTCAAGGAATTGGCCGAGGATTGCGCGGCTGATGGGGTCTATGAGTTCTTTTTCTGCGCGCCACCTATGAACGTCCCGGGTGGTTGCGGATCACCGATCAACCCGCAGGCCATCAAGTAACCGGATGGTCAGAGGCGGCGGGAACTACCGCCGTCTCTGCCAAGATGCGGGCGAGGTTGGGGTTGTTGCGGCCATCGTGGTTGCTACCCTTAGCTGGGGCGGCAAAGATGTAGCTGCCCAGACGTTGCGCAGTGGCATGGGCCAAGGCGGCTGCGGCTTGGCGTTCCCTGGCATAGGCCTGCAAGGCGTCCAGGGCTGGAGCCTCTGAGAGGTGGCGGGCCAGCGCCTCGGCATCGGCCGCTGCCTTGGTCACGCCCATGCCTACATGCGGGCGGGCGACACAGGCGGCATCACCGACCAAAGCAACACGGCCATCAGCGAAGTGTGGTGCCAGGTGATCGTAGATCGGAGTAAAAAAGGGCCGTTCCGAGCTGGCGAGCAGATCAAGAAAGGGGCGCGCCAGATGGGCGCGGGCGAAGGCGTGCATCCGGGCCAGCACTTCATCGCGCACAAGAGGTGGGGGGATTGTGACGGCGTGCTGGGTGCCTGAGGGATCGGTCAGCATGTCGGCCAGTTCGGTGGCATCGACGGGTGCGTACCAGACAAAGTTATAGCGCCGATGACCGGGACGCAGATCATTGCCCGGACCGGCGATGGGATAGCCAAGGATTTGTGTCCCTTGGGGCAGGAAGAATCCGAAGCTGTCGAATATCCGATCGCGTAGGTCAGGGGGCAGGTCGGATTCATGCGCAAGGCAGCGCCAAACGACATAGCCAGAATAGACGGGCTGCACTGCAGGCTGCATCTGAGCCCGCAGGGCGGACCGAAAGCCATCGGCGCCGATCACAATATCGGCATCAAACTGACTCCCATCTTCGCAGGTCAAGGAAACGCTGTCGCCATGGTCGTCATAGCGGTCGACAGCCTTATTGAGCAGATAGCTGCCATTAGGCACCAGGGCGCGCAGTAGCGAATGGACGCGATCCCAGGATGTGACGATCTGGGGTATAGGCATGGTTGCGACACGGTCGCCCGCAATATCAAATGCGACGCGGTCTTGGACTTGCACTCCCAGATCGGTGATCGAGGCCCCGGTTTTGGCGATCAAGTTGATTAGCAGATCATGGGTGACGATGCCGGCGCCGCGGCCAGCGAGTTCAGTGCGCGAGCGTTCCAGAACCAGAGTGGTCCATCCCGCACGACGGAGTAAGCTGGCGCAGAACAGCCCTCCGATCGAGCCACCACAAATTATCGCGCGCGGCGACATGCGTGCTTCCTTGATTTATACGACTATTTATCATACTATAAATAATCAGCGCTAAGTGCAACGGAGTGCTTTGATGCATTGCCATACTGATCCCAATGCACCCCATTGGTCTGCTGATCTTGTAAACGAAGCTTCGCGCGCCCGGAATAACGGGCAAGTTGGGTCTCGTTTGGTAAATGAAACCGGCGAATATCGCATTTGGTTGATCGAGATAAAGCCCGGCGAGCGTTTGTCGTTCCATACCCATGTACTCAATTATTTCTGGGTCGCGACTTCAGCGGGGCAGGCGCGGTCGCGCAACCTTGATGGGCGCGTGGTAGAGGTTGACTATGCACCGGGTGACACGCGCCATATGCATTTCGGTCCGGGTGAGTTCATGACTCATGATCTTGAAAACATTGGCAGCACAGTGCTAAGCTTTACGACTGTTGAGGATAAGCGCAGCCCGAACCAGCCTTTGCTGCTAGATTAAGTGCCGCTCAGACTCTGGAAAGCGCCATTCTGAAAGACCAAGGGGGCGTGATGTGCGCGGCGTAGAGTCAGTACCTGGCCCAGCATAATCTCATGATCGCCACCTAGATAGCGCGCCACAGTGCGGCATTCTATGTGTGCCAGCGCGCCCGCGATCAACGGTAGGCCATGCGTGCCTTTCACGATTTGGACGCCAGCGAATTTGTCTTCTGCGGGGCGGGCGAATTGTAAGGCTATATCTTTTTGGCTGGCGGCGAGGACGCTGACACCGAACAAGTCATGGCTGCGGAATTCGCCAAGGCTTGGGGCTTTGAGCGCGAGGCTCCAAAGAATCAGCGGCGGATCAAGCGAGACGGTGTTGAAAGAGCTGGCGGTAACGCCGAGGCGAAAGCCATCTGCGCGGCCAAGCGTCATGACGGTTACGCCGGTCGCGAAGGTGCCCATCACTTCGCGATATATGGCCGGATCGCAAGGTCGCAGGTCTTCTGCGCTGCTATCGGCTAGGTTAGGATTTGGAATGCTCATTTTGGCCCCGTTGCTCGATATTGTTATGCAAAATAGCCTTGGCGATCCATCACGAGAAACAATAATATATGTCCGCAGATATCAGTCAGGATGATAATCATGAACTTTAGGCAATTGGTGACATTTGTGGGGATCTACGAGGAAGGCTCGTTCAACCGCGCTGCGGTGCGGTTGCATGCCACCCAATCGGGATTGTCGATGCAGATGAAGCAGTTGGAAGCAAGCCTGGGCATGCCACTCTTTGAACGCTCGGCCCGCGGGGTGACGCCGACATACTCGGGCCAGCGGTTATACGAAACGGCGGTGGATATCTTGCGGCGTCTTGATGTGGCTGAGGCAGAGTTGCGCAATCTATCGGGCACGATCAGCGGGCCCGTCCGGATTGGCTTGATGCCCACATTCACGCGCGGGGTTTTGGCCCCTGCGATCAACCGGTTTATCGTAGATCATCCGAATGTGGATGTGACCGTGGTTGAGGCTTATTCTGCCGCACTTATGGACCGGCTGGCTGAAGGTGAGGCGGATTTCGTGGTTGTGCCGCAGGATGGCGGGCGAACGGGGATGCGCAGCCGCCGATTGGGAACAGACCGCGAGTTTCTGGTTTGCCGCCCGGGCGGGGCGATCCCGCACTTGGCCCCTGTCCGGCTGGCAGACATTACCCCGTTGCATTTGGTGCTGCCTGCCAAGGGCAATGCTCGGCGGGATCAGCTTGATGATTTCATCGCCGCCAAAGGTTTGGAGGTGGGCAAAATCATCGATATGGACGCGATGTTTGCCACGCTGGAATTGGTGGCGACGTCGGATTATGCCACGGTGCTGCCGGCCACGATCTGCCGCAAAGACATTGAAGGCCGGGATCGATGGCTGCACCCGATTATAGGTCCAGAGTTGACGGTCAATTACGTCGTAATGGAACCAGCAAGTAAGTCGATGAGTGCGGCGGCGACAGCCTTTCTGCGATATCTTGAAGAGGAGTATCTGCGCGCCGATGAAGAATGGACAACGCTAATTGGGCCGCCTGAAGCCAATCAAATCATCTGATATACGTCATCATATATTATCATTTCCACTGAAGTCTCTGCTGGCCTAACCTCGACGCTAAACCTCGTTGGAGTTATTCGATGCAGCTTGGCTTTTTCACGATGCCAATCCACCCGCTTACCAAAGATTGGCGTCAGTGCTTGCGTGAAGATCAGGAGGCTTTCCTTCTGGCCGATGAGTTGGGCTTCGCCGAAGGCTATGTCGGCGAGCATGTAACCGACCTTGCGGAGAACATCACTTCTTGCGCCCTGTTCATCGCCACGCTGGCTGGCCGGGTGAAAAACATTCGCATGGGTACGGGCACGGTGAACCTCCCAAACAGCCATCCAGCACATGTCGCCAGCCAATTGGCGATGCTGGACCACCTCCTGGACGGAAAGTTCAACTTTGGGATCAGCCCCGGCGGGCTGTTGTCGGATGCCGAGATTTTTGGAAACCTAGATAACGACCGCAACGCCATGTTTTTGGAGGCCATCGACATGGTCTTGGCGCTGTGGATGCAGGAAGCGCCCTATAACCTGAGGGGCAAATACTGGAACATCTCAACTGAGCGGACCCTGATGGGTGAGATCGGGCAGGGCAAGATCGGCAAGCCGTTGCAGCGCCCGCATCCGCCCATCGTGGTGACGGCCGTGGCTCCGTTCTCAAAGGGTGTGTCGGCGGCGGCGGCGCGGGGTTGGGATCCGATTTCTGCCAACTTCCTGATGCCGTGGCCACGCATCGCGACAGCTATGCTGCGGGCTGTGCCGAAGGTGGCAGGCCCGTGGATTTTGGCAATTGGCGGGTTGCGAAAAGTATCTTCGTTGCCGATGACCTGAAAACTGCGCGGGAATATGCGCGGGGGGCGGGGTCGCCCTATGTACATTATTACAAATCGCTTGTGGCCAAGCTGAAGAAGAACGGGCGGGCAAACTTGTTCAAGGATGATCCGAACATGTCGGATGACGATGTGACGCTGGATTATGTGCTGGACCGTCTGGTGATCTGGGGCACGCCCGACAAGGTGGCCGATGAAGTCCTAACCTTCCGTGATCAAGTCGGCCCGTTTGGCACATTGCTTTACGCTGGGCATGACTGGGCTGATGTGACACTTGCGCGGCGGTCCAAAGTGCTGCTCGCGGAAAAGGTGCTGCCGATGGTGAATTCTGCTGCGGCCGAGGCTGCGTAATGACGAGGATCGCGGTACCAGTGGCAGGGGCCACCCTCTCAGCGCAGGTGGATGGGTCGGCGGGCAAGCCTTGGCTGCTGCTGTCAAACTCTCTGGCGGCTGATCTGACGATGTGGGACGACCAAATGAATGTGTTGATTCGCAACTACCGGGTGGTGCGTTATGACACGCGTGGGCATGGACATAGCACGGCGTCGGACGGTGCCTACGACTTTGATCTTCTGGTGACTGACATGCTGGCGGTGCTAGACCATGTCGGGGCGAAACAGGCCGACGTTATTGGGCTATCGCTTGGTGGGATGACGGCGCTAGGCCTTGGTCTGAAACATCCAACCCGAGTTAAGCGTATGGTGGTCTGCTGCGCGCGGGCCGACAATCCGCCGCCCTTCGTACAGGGTTGGATCGACCGGATCGCTGTGGTGCGGGCCAAGGGCACAGATGCGCTCGTGGAGGGCACCTTGGCGCGCTGGTTTACTCCCGCTTGCGCCGAAGCTCCCAAGGCGCGTGCTGCCGCGATGATTCGTGCAACATCGGCGGCGGGCTACATCGGTTGTGCCAGAGCCTTGATGGGGCTGGATTACTTGCGTCAGTTGGGGGCGATGCAGGCCCCGGTTCAGTATCTGGTCGGCGCCGAGGATTCGGGCGCGCCAAAAGCGGCTATGGCAGCTATGGCGGCAGCAACGCCGGGGGCTGGGCTTATCGTTCTAGAAAGCCTTGCGCACATTCCGAACATGGAAGACCCCGAGGCCTTCAATGCGGCGCTGTCCGACTGGCTGCAGGGCTGCGAATGATCCTGCAGCGCGTTGGAGTGATCGGGCTCGGCATCATGGGTATGGCCTATGCCACCAACCTGCGCCGCGCTGGTGCCGAGGTGGTGGGCTTTGATCCAGTTCCTTCGGCGCGGGCAGCGCTGGACATACTCGGCGGCCGAGGATGTGCGACGGCAGCGGAGGTGGCGAAGGGGGCGGACGTGATCCTGATGGCGCTACCGTCAGTCAAGGCGCTGAATGCTGTGGTGGCCGAGATACTGCCCCACCTGCATGCGGGGATGGTGATCGCCGAGATGGGCACGCTACCACTCGAAGCGAAGGAAGCGGTGCGGGTGGCATGTTCTGAGGTGGGCGTGGCGCTGTTGGATTGCCCTGTTTCCGGCACTGGCGCCCAGGCGGCGACCGGCGATTTGGTGGTCTTTGCGAGTGGTGAGGCGGCGGATGTGGAGGTGCTAAGGCCAGTCTTTGCTGCGATGGCACGGGATATCCGCCATGTCGGCCCCTTCGGCGCGGGGATGAAGCTGAAGCTGGTTGCGAACCTTTTGGTGACAATCCACAACCTTGCGGCCGCCGAGGCGCTCCTGCTGGCGCAAAAGTCTGGCCTGGACCTCGGCATGGTCTATGAAGCGATCCGGTCGGGCGCTGGAAACTCGCGGATGTTCGAGGTGCGCGCGCCCCTGATGATCGAAGGGCGCTATGAGCCTGCGACAATGAAGATGGATGTATATCAAAAGGATCTTGCGCTGATCATGGATTACGCGCGTGAAGTTGCCTGCCCGGTGCCCCTGATGGCTGCGAGCTTGCCATTCTATTCTGCGGCTTTAGCGCAAGGGCGGCACAAGGAAGACACGGGCGCACTGTTTGCCGTGTTGCAGAAGATGGCCCCCGGGCCGGAGGGCGCAGTTTGAGCGTCACACTGGCCGAAGCGGAACTTGTGGCTGATGGTACTCTGGCCGCAGAGCGCAGAAACGGTGCGCAGCCTCTAACGGTGGTTGTGCTGGATGCGGGCGGCCATGTCGTGGTCATGAAACGGTCTGATAACAGCGGTATTTTGCGCTGCGAGATCGCAAATGGTAAAGCCTACGGCGCCTTGGGGATGGGGTTACCCAGCCGGATACTGTTTGACCGTGCGGCTGCTAACCCGAATTTCTTTACTGTGCTGGCCGCAGCTTCCGGCGGGCGGCTTGTGCCCAATCCGGGCGGTGTTTTGTTGCGCGATGCGGCGGGACGTATCATTGGTGCAGTTGTGGTGAGCGGAGATACGGGCGATTTGGACGAGTTGTGCGCGATGGAAGGCATCCGGTTAGCGGGTCTGACAGGCGATTGTGGCAAGCTATGACAGGTATTTTGGCAGGCCGGCACGCAGTGGTGACAGGGGCAGGGCGCGGCCTTGGCCGGGCCATTGTGAAGGCTCTGGTTGCCGAAGGTGCACGGGTGACGGCTGTCTCGCGGACGCGCGCCGATCTTGACAGTCTAGTTGCTGAGGCACCGAACCAGATCATCGCGTTGGTGGGTGATGTGCAGGATGCGGCCCTACATGAGGCCATCGCCGGAATGACAGATTTGGACATTCTGGTGAATAATGCAGGCGGCAATCGGCCTATGCTGATGGTCGATGTGGACGATGCGACACTGGATCACCTGATCGGGCTAAACATCCGGTCGGCCTATAAGGTTGCGCAGGCGGCCGCGCAGGCGATGACCCGTGCTGGGCGCGGCGTGATTATTAACATGTCTTCGCAGATGGGGCATGTCGGCGCGGCCAAGCGCACGGTTTATTGCATGTCCAAGCATGCCATCGAAGGGTTGACCAAGGCCATGGCCGTGGAACTGGCTCCATCGGGCGTGCGCGTCGTGTCGGTCGCGCCGACCTTTGTTCTGACGCCGATGACCGAACCAATGTTTGCCGACCCCGCATTTCGCGACAGCGTTTTGGATATGATCCCGATGCGCGAATTGGCCCGGCCCGAGGATGTGGCAGCGGGCGTTGTGTTTCTGGCGTCAGATGGGGCGCGAATGATTACGGGCAATAGCCTGCGGATCGATGGCGGCTGGACCGCGCGATAGAGGGAGACTTTGCAATGGCTCGCCATCTAAAGACTGCGATGCGCGCCGAGGTGAGGGCCGAGGCTGACGCCGCCGTGCGACGCACGGTTGAGGACACACTGGCCTGCATCGAGGCCCAAGGTGACGCGGCAGTGCGTGCCCTGTCAAAGCAGTTCGACGGGTGGGAGCCCGGGACCTTCCGCCTGTCAGAGGTCGAAATTGAAAAGGCAATTTCTCAAGTTTCGCGCCGAGATCTAGAGGATATCCGTTTCGCGCAGGAGCAGGTGGGCAACTTTGCGCGTCATCAGCGCGCTGCCCTGCAGGATATCGAAGTGGAAACCTTACCCGGCGTGGTGCTGGGTCATCGCAACATTCCTGTGAATTCGGTAGGCTGCTATGTGCCCGGAGGGAAGTATCCTATGGTCGCTTCGGCCCATATGTCGGTGGTAACGGCCAAGGTGGCAGGGGTGAAGCGGGTGATCGCCTCGGCCCCGCCGTTCCAAGGCGCTCCGCATCCGGCCATCGTGGCGGCCATGCATATGGCGGGCGCGGATGAGATCTATGTGTTGGGCGGGATGCAAGCTGTGGGTGCCATGGCACTAGGCACCGAAAGCATCGCGCCGGTTGATATGCTCGTTGGCCCCGGCAATGCCTATGTGGCTGAAGCTAAGCGGCAACTTTACGGGCGAGTGGGGATTGACCTGTTCGCAGGCCCCACGGAAACGCTGGTGATCGCGGATGACAGCGTAGATGCAGAGCTGTGCGCCACCGATCTTCTCGGTCAGGCCGAGCATGGGCCAACCAGCCCTGCCGTGCTGCTTACGGATTCTGAACCACTCGCCCGCGCCACCATCGACGAGGTGGAGCGGTTGTTGGCCATCCTGCCCACGGCGGGGATCGCGGCGCAGGCTTGGAAGGATTTCGGCGAGGTCATCGTCTGCGAAAGTCTGGATGAGATGGTCGCCGAGGCCGACAGGATCGCATCGGAACATGTCCAGGTGATGACGCGCGACCCGGATTACTTCCTGCGTAAAATGACCAATTACGGAGCGCTCTTTCTTGGCTCGCGCACCAACGTGGCTTATGGCGACAAGGTGATCGGTACGAACCACACGCTGCCGACGCGGGGGGCTGCGCGCTATACCGGCGGGCTGTGGGTGGGCAAGTTCCTGAAGACCTGCACCTATCAGCGGGTTCTGTCGGATGAGGCCAGCGCTATGGTGGGCGAGGTCTGTTCGCGCCTCTGCATGCTGGAAGGATTTGTCGGCCATGCCGAACAGGCCAATGTGCGTGTCCGCCGCTATGGCGGGCGCAACGTGGCCTATGGCACAGCGGCGGAATGAAAGGGACGGGACCATGTTAAACGCGGCAGTTATTGGCCTTGGTTGGTGGGGCAAGACCATCACGGATCGGATGCAGGCATCGACCGAGATGCAGATCACTCGGGCGGTAGATCTGTTCCCGGAAAAGCAGGGGGATTATACCGCGAAATACGGTGTGCCGGTGACTGGGGATTATGCCGAGCTATTGGCCGACCCGGATGTGCATGCGGTGATCCTGACTACGCCGAACAGCCTGCACACGGCGCAGATCGCAGCGGCGGCCAATGCGGGAAAACATGTCTTTTGTGAAAAGCCGCTGGCCTTGAACGTGGCCGAGGCGCGAGCTTCGGTGGCGTTGTGTCAGGAGAATAAGGTCGTGCTGGGCATGGGGCACGAGCGGCGGTTCGAACTAGCTATGCTGGAAGTGGAACGCATGATCCGCGACGGCGAGTTGGGCGAGATCATGCATGCCGAGGGCAATTTCAGCCATGACAAGCTGATCAACGTGCCGGTCACCGATTGGCGGCGTAGTGCCACCGAAAGTCCGGCGGCGGGCTATACGGCGATGGGCATTCATCTCTCGGATGCCTTTGTGAACCTTTTCGGGCCGGCATCGGAAGTGCAGGCCATGACGGCCAAGCGTGTGCTGCCCGGCGACAATGGCGATGTCGTGTCGGCGTTGATCCGGTTCCATTCGGGGCCGACGGCCTATCTGAACGCGGTGCTCTACACGCCGCTTTATCTGCGGTTCACCGTATTCGGCACGAAAGCATGGGTCGAATACCTGAACGAGACCCATCCCGATACGCCCGGCCCCTCGACGCTGACTGTGCAGGTGACGGGCCTGCCGCCCCGCGTGATCACTTATGACTGGACGGATTCGGTGCGTGCCAATCTGGACCTGTTCGCGCAAGCGGCGCAGGGGCGAGCGACCTATAGCTTCACGCCCGAGCAGTTGGTGGGCAACATCGCGATCCTTGAGGCCATCGTCGCCTCGGCGGCTGGGGGTGGCAGTATTTTGCTGCCGAAAGACAGATAGATGATGACAGCAGTCTTGACGCAGAACGTGGCTCAAATCATGCTTCTTGGAATATCAGAGGAGTGTGATTCGGTGAGTCTTGTTCGGAACAGGGTCTTTGAACTTGTGCGAGGTGAAATACTGACTTGCCAGATTCGCCCCGGCGAAGAGTTGCGCGAGAATGAATTGGCCAAGCGCTATGGCGTGTCAAAATCGCCGGTGCGCGATGCGATGCAAAAGCTGGAGTTCGAAGGTCTGGTCGAGATCGAGCCGCGCAGGGGGCATCGGGTAAAGCCGATCTCGGTGGCTGATGCTGATGACATCCTTGAGCTGCGCGCGATGCTGGAAACCGGTGCAGTGCGCCTTGTGGTGGAAAAGGCCTCGGATGCGCAGCTGGCGGATCTAGACAAGTTTCGAACAGCCGATTTGACCTCTGTTTCGGCTTTTGCAGCCTATAATCGGTCATTTCACCATGCGCTTGCTTCCATGACCGGCAATCGCCGGCTCGCTGAGGAAACCCAGAGATTGATGGAAGTTTATGATCGCTTGTGTCTGGTGTCGCTGTCGACGCTGCGGCGGGAAGATGCTTTGGCTGAGCCTTTGGCGGATCATAACGAGATAATTGATGCGCTGCAGGCGCGTAATGGCGCGGCAGCTTCGCGAATGGTGATGCGGCACGTGGGGAAATCGCGTGGTTCGATTATGCGCGGGCTGGGCCAGCGCTCGATTGTCGATTGAGCAGGGGGTTTGCGTTTTGTTGTCTGAAGTTGTGAAATATCAGGAATAGTCGAAATTGATCAGCCTAGCTTATCTGTGGGCTGTATCGGGAGGAACTGGACAGTGAATACGATGCAGTCTTCGGCGCAAGCGGCAACGGCCGCGAGGAGGGGAATAGTTATTGAGGGGCGGGACGTCGGCAAGTCCTTTGGCGGCGGGTCGGTGATCGCGCTCGAAGGAGCGAGCTTTTCTGTCAAGGCTGGGTCCTTCGTGTCCTTGGTGGGACCGTCTGGCTGTGGAAAATCGACGCTGCTGCGGCTCATCGCCGGCCTTATTGATCGCACGTCGGGGCAGCTAACGGTGCATGGCCGCGACGTCAAAGGTCCGCACAGCGATGTGGGGATGATGTTCCAGCGTGCGACCTTGCTAGAATGGCGCACTGCGATCGAGAATGTGCTGCTTCCGGTCGAACTCCAGCGCACGGTAACGGCAGCGGACAGGGCGCGAGCAACGGAATTGCTGGCAATGGTCGGGTTGAAAGATTTTGCTTTTTCTTTCCCCAGCCAACTGTCGGGGGGCATGCAGCAGCGCGTCGCGTTGGCGCGGCTGTTGCAAACGGGTGCAGATATCCTGTTGCTAGACGAACCCTTTGGTGCGCTGGACGAATTCACGCGCGAGCGGTTGAATATCGAACTCATGCGGATCGTAGGCGAAGTGGGGGCCACCACACTGTTTGTGACGCACAATATTCTTGAAGCGATTTTCTTGGCTGATGAGGTCATGGTGATGACCCCGCGGCCGGGAAGACTCGCGCGGATGGTGCATGTGCCTTTCGCGCGGCCACGCACACCGGAACTGACGCTGACGCCAGAATTCAACGCCCTTGTTGCTGAAGTGCGTGATATCTTGGGAACGCATTGATGGCGGATGTCGTCACTCAAATGGCCGCAACAGGCGGCAAAAGCCTGCGGCAGCGGCAGAATGCGACGCATATCGGCATCTTCTTGACGCTGATCCTACTGTGGGAGCTTGGCGCGCTAATGGGCTGGCTGGACCCGCTGTTCTTTCCGGCACCCAGCGCGATCCTGACTTCGTTCTGGCGCATCTATTTTGCGCAAGGCAATATTTGGTATCACCTTTACGTTTCGCTTGGGTTGGTTTTTGCGGGCTTCACGGCGGGGTCGATCCTTGGGATCGGTCTAGGGGCTGTTGTGGGAATGAATGGGTTGGTGCGGCGCTTCCTGCAACCCTATGTCATCGTGCTCGAGGCTACCCCCCGCATTGCGGTGGCGCCCCTGCTGATCGCGGCTTTGGGCTTTGGTGCAACGTCGAAGATCGCCATCATCATGCTCGTCTGCTTCTTTGCACCCTTCATTAATACCCTGTCTGGCGTGATCAACGTTGATCGTGATCGGATGGAACTGATGAGGTCACTTGGCGCGTCGAAGTTGCAGGTGCTGCGAAAGTTGGTCCTGCCGGAAGCGGTGCCGGTGATCATGGCGGGTGAGAGGCTGGCGCTGACATCGGCGCTTTCGGGCGTTTTGGTGGCAGAGTTCATCCAGCGTGATCAGGGCATTGGCACGCTGATCCTGACCTACACGCGCAATCTTAATATGGCCTCAGCCTTTGCCTGCATCCTGACGCTGACTTTGATCGGATTCCTGATCTTCAAGGGGATGGAAAAGTTGGATCATCACATTGCCTACTGGAAGAACGAGGCGGGCCTGCGCCGCGTAGGAGCCAAGCGCGCCCAAGCATGGGCCACGGCACAGAGGGGACAGTCCAATGCATGAACCTAGAGACTTTCTGTTCTGGCCGGCCCGCGTCTTGCCACATCTGGCGTTATTGGTGGCCCTGTTGGGACTGTGGGAGTGGGCGGTGGCATCGGGGTCGGTCGACACGATCATGGTGCCGCGCCCGAGCGCGATAATGGCTGCAATTTTCGAGCTTTATGTGACCAAGGGCTCAATTTATCAGCATTTCTTCATCACCCTGGCTGAGGCCGTGTTTGGCTTTCTGATCGGTGCAGGGGTGGCGATTGCGCTGGCGGTCTCATCATCGCTGTCTGAAAACTTTGAGCGCTATGTTTCGCCCTATGCGGTGGTGCTAAACGTGACGCCGGGGATCGCGCTGACGCCGATCATCATCGCATGGTTTGGTTATGGCATGGGGTCAAAGATCGCGCTAGCAGCCGTGATCTGCTTCTTCCCGATCTTTGTGAACACGCTGACGGGTTTGCGCCAGACCGACCCTGACCGGGAGGAATTGTTCCGCTCTTTCGGTGCAAGCCGGCGGCAGGTCTTCACGCAACTAAGGGTGCCTGCGGCACTTCCGTTGATGTTTGCCGGTCTGAAGATTGGCCTGACCACTGCACTTATCGGGGCAGTTGTGGCGGAATTCGCGCAAGCCACTGCCGGCGTGGGCGTGCTCATGAGCCGGTTTTCATTCGCGCTGGATATGGCGTCTTCGTTGGCCACGTTGCTGAGTATGACGCTGATTGGCTTGCTTCTGTTTTACACGATGGAATTCCTCGACGACCGTGTGGTGTTTTGGCGTCGGGATGCGCGCATGTCAGCGGTATCGCGCGCTCGTGCCCGGGCTTGGGCGTCCGGCGCGGAAAAATAAGCAACGACGTAAAAGACGTAATAAGCGACTGAAAAACAAAACTCTGGGAGGAATACACGATGAAGATGTTTAAGAGCCTGCTGGTGAGCACGGCCCTGGCGATCACGGCAGTTCCCGCTTTGGCGCAGGACCTGACCACGGTGAACATGATTAACCCGCTGCCGCGGTCTACCAACTTCTTCCCGCTGGTTGTGGCGGAAGCGTTGGGCTATTTTGCAGCCGAAGGCGTGGAAGTGAACCTTCTGCCGTCTGACACCTCGATCCCCTATGTTGCCTTTGTTCAGAACGGGCAGGCGGATTTGGCAATGTTGGACCCGGTTGAGACCGTGAATGCTCGGCTAGCTGGTGCGAATATCAACACTGTGTTTGAAGTGATGCAGAACGCACCAGAGGCCATCGGCGTGTTGGACAGCAGTGCCTATGACTCGGTTGACGATCTTGCAGGCACGACCGTGGGTCTCGTGTCTGACCGCGACCGTGCTTTCCTGCAGGCATCGCTGGATGTTGTGGGCAAGTCGATTGACGACGTGCAGACGGTGGTCTTGGGCGAGAGTGGGCCGACCTTGGCCGCAGCGATCCGTGACGGCGAGGTTTCGGCCATTTCGGGCGCTGCCCCGGACTGGATTGCGCTGAATGCCAACGGCATCAATGTTCGCCTGATCACGCCGCAGGAAATGCTGTCAAGCCCGGCAAACACCTTCGCGGTGAATGCAGACATGATCGAGGAAAAGCGCGCTGCCATTGAGGGCTTCCTGCGGGCTTGGAACAAGGGGATGTATGTCGCTAAGGTGAACCCCGAAATGGTGGCACAAGCATTGAGATTGGGCGTTCCCGCCGAGTGGGAAAACGAAGCAGCAGGTCAGTTGTTCCTCGACATGTCCATTGGCATGAACGTGTCCACGACTGAACGGCTTGGCGATTTGCAGTCCGATGTCTGGACGGCTCTGCAGCCGCGCCTCTTGTCGTCGGGTGCTATTCCTGAGCTGGTCGATGTGGGCACTTTCCTTAACGACACCTACATCGCAGCCGCCAACGACTTTGACCGCGCCGTAGTGGAGGCTGAGGCCGCTGCATGGCTTGCTGCCAACCAGTAAAACAAAACTGGCGGCCCCGTTATGGGGCCGCCTTCGCACACCCCTCGCTCGAGCCTAAACCAAGGCGCACACCTGCGGGCAGCGCGATGAGAATAATTGCTATAACTTTGAAAGGACGGCCTATGCCTCATAGCACAATCGACACAGTGGATCGCGGCGATTACGTCAACCGTTACGGGCCAACTGCCGGCCGGGCGCTTCCGACCGGGACACAGCGCCTGAAGACGCCCACCGTGGATATCCATGCACATGTTGCTGTGCCTGAGGCTGCCGCCTACATCGCCCCGCATCTTGTGATGACTGATATCGCCATGGTCCGGCATTCAAATGCCGAGACAAAGTCGATCAACATGACGCAAGATGCAGACCGCAAGGTGGCGATGGTTGATGTAGATGACCGTCTAGCTGTGCTTGATGCGATGGGGATCGATTTTCAGGTCGTCGCACCGCCGCCGTTCCAATGCTACTATTCTGTTCCAGTGGAGCATGCCGTTAGGGCCAGCCGCATGGTGAATGAAGGGATCGCGGGCTTTGTGGCCAAGCGCCCTGATCGCTTTGCTGGCCTGGGGACTGTCGCAATGCAGGACCCTGCCGAGGCAGTGAAAGAACTTGAACACTGCATGATCACCTTGGGTTTCAAAGGCGTAGAAGTGCTGACCAACGTGCATGGCGCTGAACTGGCTGCCCCGCAATTCGCGCCATTCTGGAAGCGTGCGGAAGAGTTGGGTGCCTTGGTCATGATTCACCCGAACGGGTTTACCCATGGGGATCGCTTCCACGACTATTACTTCTCGAACGTGATCGGTAACCCGCTGGAAACGACGATTGCGCTCCATCACCTGATCTTCTCGGGTACTCTGGAGCGGATGCCAAACCTGAAGATTCTGGCCGTGCATGGCGGGGGCTATCTGCCGTCATATTCTGGCCGGATCGATCACGCTTGGGGCGCCCGAAAGGACAGCCATGCTGATCTGCCGCATCCGCCAACGCACTACTTGCGCAAGGTCTATTTCGACAATGTCGTCTTTACCCCGCACCAGTTGGAGTACCTGGTTAAGGTCTACGGCGCAGACAAGATCGTGATGGGCACCGATTACCCCTATGACATGTGCGATTATGATCCGGTCGAACATGTGATCAGCGCAGGACTTTCTGCCGAGGACACCGCGAAAGTGGCCGGCAGCACTGCAGCGCGTCTGCTAGGAATTACGCTTTGATGCTTCGGGTCGCTGGCCTGTTCGGCTGGCGGCCCTTTCTTCGCTTAACCTGACCTAGAAGGACCTTGTCTAATGCGCATGAGCGACCGCGCGCCCTATCAGGCGTTTCCTGACCGCCCGAAACTAACCTTGCCCGGGGGGGCGCGGGTCGCGGTCTGGTTCATCGTGAACGTCGAGGAATGGGCGATGGAACGGCCAATGCCGCGTCAGGTGCTGACGCCGCCGATGGGAAATCCGTTGCAGCCAGATTTGCCTAACTGGTCATGGCATGAATACGGGATGCGGGTGGGGTTTTGGCGTATTCTGGATGCGCTGAACGCGCGCGGCTTGCGGGCCACCATGGCGCTGAACGGCAATATCGTGAACAGTTATACTCGCATCGCCGAGGCAGCCCGCGATGCCGGTTGGGAGTTTATGGGGCATGGGTTCGTGCAGCGGCCAATGCACCAGCTGGATGATCAGCGCGCGGCAATTGACGCGACGGTGGCTGCGATCCGTGGATTTACTGGAAAGGGGCCAGTGGGCTGGGAAAGCCCTGGCCTGACGGAAACTGAATCTACGCTGGATCACCTTCGCGCGGCAGGGATCGAATATGTGGCCAATTGGCCAATTGATGATCTGCCGTCTGTGCTTCACACAAATCACGGGCCTATGCTGCAGGTGCCATACACGGTCGAGACGAATGACATTGTAGTCCATGCGGTGCAGCACCTGCCATCGGACGGGTTCATGAACCGCTGCATCGATCAGTTCGACCGCCTCTATCAGGACGGCGAAACCCAGCCGCGTGTGATGGCGATCAGCCTGCATCCCTACCTGTCGGGTGTGCCACATCGGATTGGCTATCTAGAGCGCGCGATTGACCATATCCGAAGCCATGAGGGCGTGGCATGGATGACGGGCGAAGAGATTGCAGCGTGGTATCGCGGCGCCATGGGCCTTTAGGCGCGGGACAAAAGAACACCGCCTGCCACCATCGCCAATCCAAAGATGCGTTGCCATGTAATGTGCTGCACTGGCAAGCCAAATGCACCGTAATGGTCAAGAATCATGGCAGTCGCCAACTGACCAAGGATGCCCGCCATGGCTGCCGTCTGCGCCCCTGTAATGGGGATCATTGTCACCATCATTGTGATGTAGAATCCACCGAATGCACCGCCGATCCAAGCCCATGAGGGGGCATTTGCGAGTAGGCCAGTGACAGGCCATGCGCCACGAAGTATGACAACGCAGGCCATCACCAGAAAGCCGACCAAGAAGTTGATACAGGCTGCAAAGGTCGCATCTCCGGCTGCGC